>JBELAE010000198.1:0-8964 GCA_049509155.1 Candidatus Sulfotelmatobacter sp. | reverse complement strand
GGATGAAGAAAAAGATGGATGTGGGCATCGACCAAACCGGGAAGAAGTGTGCGATCGCCCAGATCGATGACTTCGGCGCCAGCCGGACGCTTGACTGTAGTCCCGACTTCGACGATGCGTTCGCCCTGCACCAGGATCTCCCCTGGCTTGAGCATGCGCCCAGTCTTGACATCGAGCAAACGCGCCGCGTGCAGCACGATTGGATGGGGCGAGGAGTTCTGAGACTGGGCAGCGGAGCTTTGACCAAACGACAACGACAACATCAACGCGAGGGATGCAGAAAGCGAGCTTCGGCTTGGCATATGGGCCGCGATCTTACCACCTGGAATCGCGCTAAGCCAGACAGGTGTGACGGGCCCGGTGCGTGACGTAAATCACAGGCCACGGTAAGGCGGATCACACCTCGATTCGCATCCGACAGGGCAAACTGAATCAGGCTTATGAATGAGTTTGGAGTTCTTACCAATCGCAAGCGAGCCTTGATCGCTCTGATTCATTCCCTGGTTTTTCTGGGGATTGCGGCGCACGGCTTCGCTTCGCCGAAGGTTGGGGTTTTGGTCCCTGGGCCTGCCGCAACCAGCGATTTCATTCTGATCGGAATTTATTTTACGGTGGCATCAATCCTGGCCTGGCTGGTGAGTATTGCGCGCTGCGCGAAGGAGCGCGTGTATTTCGCGCTGTGCACCAGCAGCGTGACATTTGGGCTGCTACGCACCGTTTTCGGAGACGCCGCGCTGCCCGTTGCGCAATATTTGCGCGTGATCATGCTGACATCCGCGGTGATCGTAGGGACCAGGATTTTTCGTTCCTTCTCGCGGCCTATCGCGGAAGGCGCCGTCCTCGACTGAACCTCTTCCGCCGGAAAGCTTGCCATCTCATCACCCAGGTTCGCTATGATCTCTGCACTGCGATTTTGTGGCGTCCATCGAGGTGACTATGCTGCAGGGCCAGACAGCTCTGGTAACCGGAGCCAGCCGGGGAATCGGGAAGGAAATTGCGCTCGAGTTGGCACGCAACGGGTATCGCGTGGCGGTGAACTACTTCAACGAATCGGCGTCGGTGGTGGATGCGACCATCGCTGAGATTCGAGAAGTGCAAGCCGACGGGCTTTCCAATACCGTGCTGCCCGAAGTCCTGGCGATCGAGGCGGACATTCGTTCCAGCAGACAGGTGGCGGCGATGTTCGAGCGCGTGATCGGCGCATTTGGGCGACTCGATCTTCTGGTCAACAACGCCGGAGTGCAAACCTGGAAGCCGCTTCTCGAGGTGACTGAGGAAGAGTGGGACCTGGTGGTCGACACGAATCTGAAAGGCTGCTTCCTGTGCACGCAACAGGCCGCGAGCCACATGAAAGACCACGGTGGAGGTTCGATCGTGAACCTCGGTTCGGGATGCAACAAACTCGCGTTTCCCTCTCTGGTGGCATATACGGCGAGCAAGGGCGGAATTGAGATGTTCACCAAGGAGGCTGCGGTCGAATTGGGCCCTTATGGGATTCGGGTGAATTGCATTGCCCCCGGGTCGATTGAGTCGGACCGTACGCGGGCGGAAGATCCGGATTATGCGGGTACATGGTCGAAGCTGACGCCTCTAGGACGCGTGGGCACGGCCGCCGACATCGCGCCCACGGTGGTGTTTCTCGCCAGCAAAGGAGCATCGTTCATCAGCGGACAGACCATTTGGATCGATGGAGGGTTGTTCACCAAGGCGCAGTGGCCGTATAAGAAGTGAAGAGCGAGTTGCTGTGCGGCGGCACGAACCTGGCGGTCGTAGTACACTTTCCGGCATGATGCCACGATGCCTCGTAACCGTGTACGTCACCGCACTCCTCTTAGCCACCAGCGGACCGCTTCTGGCGCAGTCCTCAAAACACAATCCTGGAGTTCAGCAGAAAGCATTCGGCACGCAGGGCGGGAGGCCCGTCACCTTGTATACGCTAACCAACGCAAATGGTGTTGAAGTCGATGCGATGAATTATGGCGGCATTATCGTTTCTATTCGCGTGCCGGACCGCAAAGGCCAGGTCGCCGATATCGTCCTCGGCCACGAGACACTCGACGGCTACATTCCGAATCTGCCATACATTGGCGCCGTCGTTGGACGCTACGCCAACCGCATTGCCAACGGCACGTTTACCCTCGACGGCAAGACTTATACGTTGCCCAAGAACGACGGGCCGAACACCCTGCACGGTGGAGTCGACAAGACTTTCAACAAGGTTGTCTGGGAGGGCGAGGCCCTGAAGGGCAAGACTGGCGTGGCATTTAGCCTCCTCAGTAAGGATGGCGACGACGGCTTCCCCGGCAATCTGAAGGTTAAAGTAACCTACACGCTGACCAACAACAACGAACTGCTCATCGATTACGAAGCCACCACCGACAAGGCCACGCCTATCAATCTCAGCCAGCATA
Organism: Candidatus Sulfotelmatobacter sp.; assembly: GCA_049509155.1. Classification (GTDB taxonomy): domain Bacteria; phylum Acidobacteriota; class Terriglobia; order Terriglobales; family Acidobacteriaceae; genus Sulfotelmatobacter. The sequence continues at coordinate 6,553 of JBELAE010000198.1, read as the reverse complement.
GTTATTTCAATCTGGCGGGGGAAGGCACCGGAGACATTCTGAATCATGAACTCACGCTGAACGCCGACCGCTTCACGCCGGTCGATAAGAATCTGATCCCCACGGGCGAACTTCGTCCGGTGAAAGGCACGCCGCTCGATTTCACCACGTCGACCAAGGTGGGCGCGCGCATCGACGACGGCTACGACCAGCTCGTGCTTGGCCACGGCTACGACCACAATTGGGTTATCAACCGTAAGGGCGAAGGGCTCACTCTAGCGGCACGGGTCTACGAACCCACGAGCGGGCGCGTGCTGGAAGTTTCGACGACGCAGCCGGGAGTGCAGTTCTATACCGGAAACTTTCTCGACGGCACGGTCACGGGAAAACACGGCCACGTGTATAAGCGCCGCTTCGGCCTGTGCCTTGAGACGCAACATTTCCCGGATTCACCGAATCATCCGGACTTTCCGAGCACGATTCTGAAGCCGGGAGAGACGTTTAAGTCGGAGACGGTGTTTAAGTTTTCGACGATGTAGGGTGGGGTTCGGAGCCTCGAGCATGGCGTCGGCCCGAAATGTGAACGGGGGCGGGCGGAACGGGCACGGTAATTCCTGTCCCGCTGAACTCCGCCCCTACCTCGGCGAGCCCGCTTCAGCGACAACCGCAGCCAGCGGAATTTCCAGCGTGCCGGCTTTGCTCGAGCCCTGATCGTAAACGCCGGAGCGCAGATAGACGTCGGCTGCGGGCACGTCGATCTCAAGCATGAACGACAAGCCTTTGGCCTGCATTGCGGCGTAGCGATCCGGCGGCACACTCAACTTGAGCATGCGAACCATCCAGTTCAGCGGCTTGCCGTCGCGGTCGTAACCGAGAAGCGTGACTTCGACGTTGCCGTGGCGGACTCCGTCGGCGGCTGGTTCGAGCGTGAGGTGATCGGGCGAGACGGAGAAATTTACGGTGTAGCGCGTCAGCGGCAACTTCAGATTTTCATTGTCGCCGGCGCGCGGAGCATACGGGTCTGGCTGCGGGTTCGCGGGCAACACACGCATGGTATAGACAATCGCGGTCGAGTCGGGCGTGCCGTGGTCCATGAGCGGACGCAGCGGATCGCCCGTGGGCTTCGACTGGGCCGCCTGAACAAATGCCTCGTCTTTGGCGTAGTAGCCCCGGCGATACGATAGTTGGTAGCTCCCTCCACTTACTTTCACTTCGATGTGGCGCAGCTCGCCGTCCATATTCTTGTTGCTTGGTGAGTAGGACAAAGAGTAGTAGTGCGTTCCGTGTTTGAGCACGTGGTCCAATTCTTCGTTGAGGTCGTTCAGTTTGTAGGCTTCGCCGCCGGTGTTTCTCGCCAACTCGTCCATCGCGGCGAAGGTCGAGTTGCGGTCCGTACTACCTGCCTGCAGATCGCCCGACTGGTATTGGGTAACCTGTTGCTCAACCGTGGGGCTGGCTATCTTGGGCGGCATCGGGCCGCTGAGATCGTACTGGTTGTCCGGCGCAATTCCTTGGGCGGCGAGAGGATAGATTGCGATTTGAGCTGCGGCCATCAGATTCGCTGTCCGCGTCACTTCGTCTTGATATTGCCGCATGCGGTCGCCAAAGATAGTGAGTGGGAACGAGCCGGAGAACCAGATCACATTCTTGCGCCCTGGAATTCCCTGCAAGTAGCGGGCAAGCTGCTGCATCGCTTCCAAGGTCGTTTGAACGCGCACGTCAGTCTGAGACGATGTGGTCTCCTGTTGAAACTTCTGGAGTGCATCGGCCGACTCCTGCATCTGCAGCGATCCGGCAGCGGCCGCCATTTCTTGCATCTGGGCGACCAGACGATTGTCGGCATCGATTTGAGTGCTGGTTTGCAGCAGGTTCGACAACTGCGGATTGCCCGCCGAATTCTTTCCGCTCACGGCTGCCATCAGCACCGCAGGATCGCCCGTGAAACCCTGAACGAAGCGCAGCCGCGCCCCCAAGGTAAACAGGGCAAGGCGCGTGCCCGGGCGGATTCCCTTGATGTACTTGATCATCTGCGCGTGCACGTAGCTTTGATCCGACATCTGTGTGTTGAGCGCGTCCAGCAACAAAATGTTGGCCGCGTCGCCCGCCTTGACCAGCGGGAGATTGGAAAACGTATTCGGCGGCAGCTCAGCTTGCAGCGCCGACATATCCGGCAGGCCCGCGTGCTCGTCAAAGGAGGCCAGGGTCTGAGGCTGGCCATTCTCGAAGACTTGAAAGTCTTCCTTGTGCAATCCGGTTACGGGCTCGTCTTTGGGACTAGTGACCACAACGTCCACCAGAACCCTGCGCACATTGGTACGGAAAGTAACTTGGTTGGAAGAGTCAGGGTTGGGAGTCTGGCAATAGAGCGGAACAACGGAGAGCACAACGAGACCGATCATACAACCGCGGATCGGGGACATGCGAGACTCCTCCGACGAGAGCAGCCTACCACGAACGCGGGGCGTGCTGTGTAGAGTGCTGTAAAGGTCTGTATAGACTTGTATAGACCTGCTGCTGCGCCAAAATGCCCTGGGCACGGCTCGAGTGCCTCACTCCACGCGCAACTCTTCCACTAGCGCCTTCTCGACCAGGAGGCAATGCTCTGGCTGGAGCTTTGCTCCGGCAGAGGTCAGATAAAACGTGTCAATCGCCATCTGCCCTTCGGTATCGATCAGCGCGATCTCAATATTGCACTTCTGATCTGAAAGGCATGACGCAATGCGATGCAGCAGCCGCGGACGATCCTGCGTGATCACCTGCAGGAGCGTGCTGGTCGACGAAGATGAGTCGTCGAAGTCGATCTTCGTTTCCACTTTCACCTTCGCGATCGCGCCTTTCTCGGCGCGCTGGCGGTCGCGCAACATTTTTTCGAGATCAGCCTCGCCCAGCAGCACGCTGGTCACACTACGCGTGAACCGCTCCCACTCGGAAAGATTCAGCTCCAGGGTACGGAAGCGGTCGGTAAAGTAAAGTGTGTCGACCACGGTTCCGGCATGGTTCGAAAACGCATTGGCCTTCACAATGTTCATTCCCCACGCGGCCAGCACGCCGGACAGTTTGGCGAACAGAAAAGGACGATCGCGCGTGACCAGCGTCAACTCGTACCAGTGGCGCCCGCGCTTCAACTCGACCTGCACAGGATTGGTGCCGAGTTCGTCGGCCATGCCCATGTGCCGCATGACTTCCTCGGCAGAATGAACCAGCAAATATCTCTGCGGAAATCCTTCCAGGAAGCTCTTGAACTTGCTGCTGGTCACCGGGGCGAGCGAGCGCAGGCGCGCCAGCTTTTCGTCATTCACATCGGCATGCACGCGCTGGTCGGCGCTGCGGTTCAGATAGTTTTCGGCGCCAATGTAGAGCTGCCAGACGTTTTCCGCCTTCCACGGAGTCAATGCCTCGGGGTTGACCGCTTTGACGTCGGCGTAGGTCAACAGCGTGAGCATCTTCAGCCGCTCCGGTGTTCCCAACTTTTCCGCGAACGCGGCGACGGTCTCGGGGTTGAAAATGTCGCGGCGCAGCGCGGCTGACAGTTCCAGGTGGCTCTCGATTAAGAACAGCACTTCGGCGCGCTCGTCGGGATCCATGTCGAGCCGGTCCATCGCACGGCCTGCAACTTCCAGGCTGGCTTCCACGTGATTGCCGCCCGGAACGCCCTTGCCGGTGTCGTGCAGCAACAACGCCAGGTACAGCAGTTCGGGATCTTCCAGTTCGCCGAGGAGTTCGGCGTAACGCTTGTCCCATTCGGACTGCGACTGCTTCAGCCGGTGCAGGCTCTCGATCGCCAGAAAGGAATGTTCGTCCACCGTGAAGCGATGATAGAAGTCGCGCACTACCAGCGAGTCAATGAGATTCAGTTCCGGCAGCAGCAAGGTCAAAAGCCGCAACGAGTGCATAGCGCGCAGCGCGTCAGCGGCATGCGGTTGCAGCAGCGTCTCCTGCAGGTAGAGCCAGAGTTCGGCTCCCCGGGGCGGCATGGATGCGAGCGCTGGAAGCGCCTGCTCGATGCGGTATTCAGTGGTCGCGCTCAGCTTCAGGCCGTGGTGCGCCATGAAATGAAAGAGTCGCAGCAGCACCTCAGGATCCTGCAGCGCCGAAGGTTGCTGCAGAAAGATGAGCCCATCCACGACGGAGAAATCCGGAGTGGTAAGCCGCGAGCGCCAGCTTTGCACCTGCCGGTAAAGTGCTGACCAGGCTTCTGGAATTTCTTCCAGCAGTTGCGTGACGGTTCGCTGCACGGTGCGGGCGTGACCGAAATAAATCCGCATCCAGTCGGCGGCTGAAAGTTCTGCAGAATCGGCAACCCCATGCAGTGCGGCAACAGGCCTCGCTTCGCCGGGCGATGTTTCGTCAGGCGCGGCTTCGAGAATTGTTGTTCCGATCTTGCGTGCCGCCGCTTCGTCCTGGGCCTCCCAGCTCAATGTGTTGTCGTCGCGACCGTGGCGGAAGTGAAGAAAGCAGCGTGCCGACATAAGAAAATCCAGCGCGGCGTCGAGTTGCTTGCGCACTGGCGGACGCAGCGGACTCGCATCCGGCCAGTCATGCAGCTTGTCTATGGCCGAAATCAGGGCGAGCCAGCAGGCCACGTTGACATCGCGCAATCCGCCGGGCGCTTCCTTCAAGTTCGGTTCCAGGTGATACAGGGTCATGCCGTACTTGGCATGGCGCTCGCGCGTGACCTCCGCCAGCCCTTGCAGCAGACTCTTGGACTCGCGCATGACCAGCTTAGGGATTATCTTGCCGTGCAGGCGCCGGAACAAATCGTGATCGCCCGCGAGATAGCGGCAGTCAAGAAGAGAAATGGTGAACTCAGTATTGTTGGGGTCGTAACGGTCGCACTCGGCGAGGGTCCGCGACGCCGGACTCAGCTTCAACCGCAGGTCCCACAATTCCTGCGAGAAGCGGCGAACGGGATCCTTGAAAGTTTGCTCCGCGCTGCGATCGGCAAAGAGAAAAAGCAGGTCGATGTCGGAATAGGGGAACAGCCAACCCCGGCCGAATCCCCCCGTAGCCAGCAGCGCAAAGTTGGCGGGCTTGGCCGCATCGGGCGAAATAATATCGCGCCACAGCCGTGCCAGGATATCTTCCACCAGCCGAGTGCGTTGCGCGACCGCGACGCGACCGTCCCCCGATGCCTCGAACTCTCGCTGAATACGCGCCGATTCGTCGCTGAGGGAACCCCGTAATTCGCTGATCAATGAGGACGCTGCCATGATGAAAGTCATTCACCCTGTGACGCGGGCCGCGGGGGAATGCCACTCCAAGCGCTGCCTGTTAAAACGCTTTCCGGTTGCGTCCCGGTATCACTTGCGATCGCGCCTGCAAAAGCCGCGCCGCGTCTTAAGCACGCTAAAGTGCTCCCTCGCCGCGCTCGTCATTGCGGATGCGGATGGCCTCATCCACGCGGGAGCGAAAAATCTTGCCATCCCCAATCTTGCCCGTGCGGGCCGCGGTCAGGATGGCCTGCTCCGCCTTTTCAACCAGGGCGTCGGGCAACACCATCTCGATCTTGGTCTTGGGAATCAGATCCACGCTGTATTCACGCCCGCGATAGACCTCAGTGTGCCCTTTCTGCCGCCCGTGCCCGCGTACCTCGATCACGGTCATGCCTTCGACGCCGATTTCATGCAGCGCAGTTTTTACCGCTTCCAGCTTGGAGTTTTGAATGACTGCCTCAATCTTCGTCATCATGTCGTCATGTCCTGTTTTGCGTTCTTCACGTAGTCGCCGCGATTATGCCACTTAGTGACCGATAGCTTACGCGGACACCTCCCAATCATATCCCTCTTCGCGGTGTTCGGCATTCTTGCTCCCAAAACAGGCGGGCTTCCACATTCCAAGACCGCCTCACTCTACCGTTCGCGGGCGGTTTCACGGAAATCGAAACTATTTATCGTGCCTATCAGGTTTTGTTATTGAAGCGGCGGAGGGGCTTGAATTGCGGGTGCCAAGCTGTCGCGTTGCTTGCGCGAAATGGGATCTTGGCGCCGAGCGAGAGCGTGTTCCCGTCAGGCTGATCTATTTCGCTGGCCCCTTCGCCGCTTCCGCTGGCACGGCCGGTTTGGCGAACTTCGCATCGTCGACCGGAACATTCTGCTTCACGTCGCTGAGTTGTATCGTGAAGCGCCCACTCGGCCGCGCCAGCGTCCATCGGTAGGGAATCTTCACTCCGTTGGTGTCACGGTAATCCGCGTAATCGATCTGGGTCGGAAGCAACCCGAGCGCGGTGTCGCCATAACGGACCAGTCGCACCAGCAAACCGGACTGCTCGTCGAAATACAACTCGAGCGGAGGCTTTCCCTCGCGCTGGCCCACTACCTCGTAAGCCTCGTGGTCTCCGACTTTCCCCGTGCCCTGAACCTTAATTTCGCCGAGCATCGCCTTCAAGTGCGTGGCCAGGTGCAGATCGGCGTCCATCGCCGCCGCATCGATTTCGCTGCCGTGCATCTCGCGCACTCCGGGACGGCCCGGCGAGACCAGCCATCCCTCCTGACCGTTAAATGCCGTGACGCTGTCACCCTCCGGCATGTGTGTGAAGGATATGCGCATGTCCGGATCCTTTGAATAAATGTCGATC
>JBELAE010000197.1:0-9005 GCA_049509155.1 Candidatus Sulfotelmatobacter sp. | reverse complement strand
GCGTTACAGCGCGGGGAAATCAATGTACGAGTGCTGCAGCATTTGCACGCGGAGCGCGGCGCGGGTATCCGCCGCTAACTAGTTGATCTCGTCCGTGGCCGCGGTTTCCGGTTAATATTGCCTATGCTGCTGCACGGTATTTTTCCTCCCATCACCACGCCGTTTTATCCCGACGGCAACGTGTATTTCAAAAAGCTTGAGTCCAATGTGGAGCGCTATTCGCGCACGCCTGTCGCAGGTATCGTGGTGCTGGGCTCGACCGGCGAGGCGATCCTGCTCTCCGATCAGGAACGGCGTGATGTGCTGCGAGTCGCGCGCGAGGCGGCCGCGCCCGGTAAGGTGTTGATCGCGGGCACGGGCATCGAATCCGCGATCGAGACGCTGCGACTGACCGAGCACGCCGCCGAACTCGGCTATGACATCGCCATGGTGCGCACGCCGCACTATTACAAGAAGCAGATGCAGACCCCAAATATCCTGGCGTTTTATCGCACCGTGGCCGATCGTTCGCCGCTGCCCGTCATTATTTACAACTTCCCGCAGGCCACGGGATATGACATTCCTGGGGAAGTGGTGATCGAACTGGCCGAGCATCCGAACGTGATCGGCATTAAGGAGTCGAGCGGTGATGTCGAGAAGGTGCGCACGATCGTGGATGGTACGCGCCACGTGAAGCGCAGCGCCACCGTCACTGAAACGTTTGAGGCAGTTACCCCGCGGATGCTGACCGCCGCGAGCGCCGGCGCCAGCGCCGACGGCGGGCAACTGGTGCCGGTGGGAGTACTGTCGGGAACCGCAGACTTGAAGCCTTCCTCGTCCGCTGTGACGGTCGTAGGCAAGCTGAAGACTCGCCAGAAGGAAGTCGGATTCCAGGTGCTGGTCGGCGCAGCGCAGAAACTGCAGCCCTCGCTCGATGCTGGTGCTGTGGGAGCAATCCTAGCCTTCGCTTGCCCAGCGCCCACCGCCTGTTACGAGATTTACGCTGCGTGGAAAGAAGGCGACACTGAACTGGCCCGCCTGAAGCAGGAACGAATTGCCAAGGCGGCACAGCGCGTGGTGGGCGAACTCGGTGTCCCAGGCGTGAAGTACGGCATGGATTTCAACGGCTATTATGGCGGGCCCTCGCGTCTGCCGTTCCTCCCACTGACGGGGGATTTGAAAGCGGAGATTGAGCGCCTGCTGGCCGACGTGCGAAACTAGCGCCTCACCTTGTGAGAAAAAGAGAATCTTCGCGCCCGACGTTGCCTGCCATTTCGGAGGAGATGAAGGCCTGGTCCGCCGCGCTGGGCGCCGAAGTTGGAGGCTGGCCGAAGGTCAGCGCGCGAATCTTTTTTGGTTTCACCGCAATCTACCGCAAAGATACGATGTTCGCTGTCTTGCCGCGAACCCGCGGGATGGACACTCCGAACGCTCTCGCGTTCCGCATCGATGCGCCGAGCGGCAGAATCCGCACACTCCTTGAAAAAGATGCCCGCGTTGGCGCCGCCGAGATCAAAAAGGCGCGCTGGTTCAGTTTCGAACTGTCTTCCGACGCCGATCTGCACGATGCTCTCGACTGGCTGGCGATGGCCTATGAGGCTGCGGGAAAGAACTAAGAAGTCGCATTAGTCGAGGCGCACTTGTGGTCGGGACGGCATCGGCGTATACTCTGTTCGAACGAACGTTCGAATTAGCCAACCGCTTCAGGATTATGGGGAGTCCTGCGACAGCAACCCGAGTACCCTCGCGGAGGCACCGCGCGGCGACCGTTCCGGCCACACGGTATGACCGCCGCCTCGCGGAGATCCTCGTGCATGCCACCGAGGTCTTTTGCAGGAAAGGATACGAAGGCGCGTCGATGCGCGATCTCTCGCGCGCGAGCGGCATGTCCCTGGCGGGACTTTATTACTACTTCGAATCTAAAGAGCGGCTGCTCTACCTCATCCAGAAACACACCTTCACCACGATTGTGCAGCGGCTGAAAGTACGGCTGGAGGGGGTGAGCGACGCGGAAGAACGCATCCGGATTTTCATTCTCAATCATCTGGAATATTTTCTCGCGAACCAGGCGGCTATGAAGGTTCTGTCGCACGAGGCCGAGGTGCTGAAGAACAGTTTCGCGTCGGAAGTGGCGGCCATCAAGCGCGAGTACTACCGGATTTGCGTTGGCCTGCTCGACGACTTGAAGGGCGAGTGCGGCCTGCAGTTTTCCACGCGCATCGCTGTGCTCAGCCTGTTCGGCATGATGAATTGGATCTACACATGGCACAACCCGCGGGTGGACGCGGACGCGGCGGCGATGGCGCGTGAGATGAGCGATGTTTTTCTGCGAGGCGTGATGGCAGGCGGCGGGAAGAACCGTAAGAATGGGCGATGAGCCGAGATTCGTGCATGACACCAGCGACAGCGAGTTCCTCGCTTCGCTCGGAATGACAAACTGTGGAGCAGATTTCTTGCTTCGCTAGCATTACCTAGGCATGACAAGGTTGGTTAGAGAGACGGAAGGAGAAAAACATGGCAACAACAATGCAGCCGGCAACCAGCGATGCTGCCAAACAGCTCGTCAACTACCGCGTCGATGGGGGCGTAGCGATAATCGAGATGTGTGATCCGCCTGCCAATACCTACACCTACGAGATGAACCGGCAACTCGACGAGGCGATCCTCAAGGCACGCATGGACAACGATGTTCACGTTCTGGTGCTGACCGGCGCGGGCGAGAAGTTTTTCTCCGCGGGAGCCAACATCAAGATGCTGGCGAGTGTTGATCCGACTTTCAAGTATTACTTCTGTCTGCACGCCAACGAAATGCTGCTGCGCCTGGAACACACGCCGAAGCTGGTCATTGCGGCCATCAACGGGCACTGCGTGGGCGGTGGTCTGGAAATCGCCATGGCGGCCGATCTCCGCATCGCACGCAAGGAGGCCGGCAAGATGGGCCTGCCGGAAGTGAATCTGGGAGTGCTGCCCGGCACCGGCGGCACGCAGCGGCTCTCGCGTATGGTCGGCAAGAGCAAGGCGATCGAACTCATGGTGACGGGCAACACGTTCTCGTTCGAAGAGGGACAGGAACTCGGCATCATCAATGACGTGTTCGAGCGCGAGAACTTCATGGAGAACATCATGGAGTACGCGCGGCAGTTCTGCCCGCCGAACAAGGCGTCGAAAGCGGTTGGACGGATTAAGCGCGCGGTGCAGACGGGATGGGAGATTCCGATGGAATCGGCGCTGGCAGTCGAGCGCGAGAACCAGCAGTTGCTGTTCCAGAGCGAAGATGCGAAAGAAGGCCTGGCGGCATACGTGGAGAAACGGCCGGCGGTGTTCAAAGCGAAGTAGGAAGCAATTAGCAATTGGCACTGGGCATTTAGCCCTTCGGCTTTTGTTAATGCTTCCTAAGGGCGGACTGGCTAAATGCCAAATGCTAAGTGCCAAAGGCTGAGTGCTGGCTCAGCGCAGTGCCGAGTGGAGAAGAAATCATGCCGGGAAAAGTAGCGAAAATCGGAACGTTCAGCGACTGGGTTGGTTTATTCAACGACTGGCGCAAGGATATTGGCGTCAACACTGACGACATTGATGCTTTTCACTTCGATACGCTTTACGGGGCCATTGATACTGAAGAGATCGAGTTCGGTTCCTATAAAGGCCGCCGCAAGTGGGAGAATCTGCGCCAGATTCCTACGCAGCAGATGCGCGACGCGTTGATGAACATGATCGTCTACCAGGGCGACACGGAGTTTGCCAGCGTCGAACAGCAGCGCAACCTGCTGGCGAACGCGCCGACCGAGTGGGACCGCCGCGCGATTACCCGCGTGATGATCGAAGAAATGCGGCACGGCTGGCAGATGTGCGCTCTGCTGGTCGATCACTTTGGTTACTCGGGCAAGGTTGAGGCGCAAAAGATGCTGGAGCGGCGCGCCTTTGAGAACAAGCGTTTGCTGGGTGCCTTCAATGTCGATGTCGACAACTGGATGGACTTCTTCACCTACACCGACTTTGTGGACCGCGACGGCAAGTTTCAGCTGCAGATGCTGAAATATTCGGCGTTCGCCCCGCTGGGACGATCGATGTCGTACATGCTGCGCGAGGAAGCCTTTCACATGGGCACGGGGAACGATGGGCTGCGGCGCATCGTGGAAGCGGGCGTGATTCCAGCTTGGCTGATTCAGAAATATCTCAACAAGTGGATTTCGAGTTCTTACGATCTGTTCGGCACCGATCATTCCTCGTCTGCGCACTGGGCTTATGTGTGGGGCGTGAAGGGCCGTTACGATGAGCCCAAGAACGACAAGGCTCCTGACCTCGACGATTTGAACGACTACAACCGCAATCTCTATCGCGATGAGGTCGCGGGATTGATTGAGCGTTTCAATGGCGCTTTAAGGCCAGGCGAGCCGAAGCTTTATGCGCCGGACATAAAGTTCAATCGTGCGATTGGAAAGTGGGCGGGACAGAAATTCCACGCGCAGACGGGTGAGGCGATTGACGATCGCTCGTATGAAGAGCACGTGAAAGATTACATGCCGTCGGCGGAAGATAAGAAGCTGCTGCTCGACATTATCAACAATGAGAAGAAGTGGATAGCCGAAAAAACCGGTGCGCGTGATCCGCTCTCCACCATTGGTGAAGTGCGGAAGTCGGCGATCAATCTATAGCTAACAGCTATAGCTCGCATATCAGGTCTGCGTATGGCGATCACATCGGTGGATACGAAACTCGGGCGAATTTCGCTGTACGTGGACGCTTCCGTGGCTCGAATCGTGCTGCGCCATCCTCCACTGAACGTCATTGATATCGCCATGATGGATGAGTTGGCGCAGTCTCTGGCAGAAGTGGATGCGCGGGCTGACGTTTCTGTGATCGTGATTACCGGGGATGGCAAGACGTTTTCGGTGGGCGTGGACGTGGCTGCTCACAGTCCCGATCACGTGCACGAGATGTTGAGTAAGTTTCACTCTGTAATTCGAGCGCTCGTTGCGACGAAGAAAGTTACGATTGCCGCAGTACATGGACACTGTCTTGGAGGTGGAGCGGAGTTGGCCATGGTGTGCGACATGGTCTTCACCACGGAGTCGGCGCAATGGGGGTTTCCGGAGATCAAGCTGGGATGCTATCCGCCGGTCGCATGCACTGCCTTGGCTGCCATCGTCGGTCAGAAGCGCGCCGCGGAATTGATTTTGACGGGAGGAACAATCGACGGCAAGGAGGCGGCTCAGATTGGTTTGGCGAATCGCGCTGTGCCCGAGAGTGAAATGGCGGCCACTGTGGACGAATTGGTCGAACATCTGCATAAGCTCAGCTCGGCCGCGCTGGCGTTGACCAAGAAGGCGTTCTACGGCTGGGACGCGATGCACTTCGACAAAGGTCTGGCACGAGCGGAGCGGATTTATCTGGACGAATTGATGAAGACTTCAGATGCGCACGAGGGCATTCACGCTTTTATGGAGAAGCGCGAGCCGAAGTGGACCGGGAAGTAGCGTGCATAACGTGAGCTGAGAACGATGGACTACGAAATCACTCCCGAAGAAGTGAAAGGCAAGCTCGATGCCGGAGAAGCGTTCACACTGCTCGACGTTCGCGAGCCTTGGGAGTGTGAGACTGCCCGCATCGATGGAGCGAAGCTCATGCCGATGGGCGACGTGCCTTCGCGAGCGCATCAGGAACTCGATCCAGAGGACCACGTGGTGGTCGTCTGCCATCACGGCGTGCGGTCGATGAATGTGACGGTGTGGCTCCGGCAACAGGGATTCGAGAAGTCGCAATCCATGCGCGGCGGCGTTGATGCCTGGTCGCGGCGTGTGGATGGGAAAGTGCCGATGTACTGACGGCGCTCTTAGCTGTTGGCTCTTGGCCGTTAGCTAAACCGGCGAGCTAAGAGCTAAGAGCCAAAAGCTATTCATGAAAAAAGAACTCATCGAACTTCGTATCAACGGCCGCTCCCACGAGCTTGCCATCGAGCCCAGCGCGCTTCTACTCGATGTGCTGCGCCAGGATTTGCAGCTCACGGGCTCGAAGCGTGGGTGCGATGACTCTTCTTGTGGTGCATGCACGGTGTTAGTGGATGGAGTTGCCATGATGTCGTGCACGTTGCTGGCGGCCAGTTGTGAAGGGCTGGAGATTATTACAGTCGAGGGAGTGAGCGAGCACGGCGGCCTGGCGGCGCTCCAAAAAGCTTATGGCGACTGGGGTGGAGCACAGTGCGGCTACTGCACGCCGGGATTCATCATGACGGTGAAGGCGCTGCTGGCGGAAAATCAGGATCCGTCCGACGGCGAGGTTCGAGCCGCGCTGAGCAGCAATCTCTGCCGCTGCACCGGCTACAGTCAGATGTACGAGGCGATCCGGGCGGCGATAGCGGCCGAGCGGCAGGGCGTCGCCGTAGCTGAGTGAAGTAGCGACGCACGCGAACCGCAGATTCCTCGCTTCGCTCGGAATGACAAGTGTTTTGAACGGCATCGAGTGAAAACTGAAATGAACGACCGTCGATGACCAACGACTTCTCCATTATCGGCAAGCCAACCGCGATGATCGACGCGGCCGAGAAGACAACGGGCGCGGGCAAGTACACAGATGACCTCAGCGTGCCGGGCATGCTCGTCGGCAAGATTCTGCATTCGCCGTATCCGCACGCGCGCATCACACGCATCGACACTAGCCGAGCTGAAAAGTGCGAAGGCGTAGTTGCTGTCGTCGTGGGCAAGGATGCGCCAAACCCTTACGGCATTCTTCCGGTCGGCCATGACGAATACGCACTCGCGCTCGACAAGGTGCGCTATGTTGGCGATAACGTTGCGTGTGTGGTTGCCGTGTCTGAATCTATCGCCGAGCTGGCTCTTGAACTCATCGACGTTGAATACGAGGTGCTGCCTGCGTACTTCGATCCCGAAGAATCGATGAAGGCCCAGACCGATCTCATCCACGACTCCAAGCCGCGAAATCTGGAGAAGGATTATCACCATGTCTTCGGCGATCCCGACGCAGGTTTCGCCGAAGCTGATGCAGTGGCCGAGGCGCGGTTTATTGCGAATGAAGTTACGCACGCCGCGATGGAGCCGCATTCTACCCTGGCGTCATTCGAGATCGATCCGCACACCGGCAAGCCCGGGCGACTGACTGTGTGGTCCTCGACCCAAGTCCCGTACTACTTGCAACACAAGTTGTCGCTTGTGCTCGAAATGCCGATGTCGCAGATTCGCGTTATCAAGCCGCTGGTGGGCGGAGGGTTCGGTGGCAAGAGCGAAGTGATCCCGCTCGAGATCATCGCCGCGGTGGCCGCGCGCAAGGCTCAGGCCCCGGTCAAGATCACTTACACGCGCGAGGAAGTGTTCTGGGCGCATCGCGGACGACCCCGGACCATCATCGATCTGAAGACCGGCGTGAAGAATGACGGCCGCATCACCGGCGTCAAGGCGCGCGTGGTGCAGGACGGCGGCGCCTACTGTTCCTACGGCGTGGTGACGATTCTTTACTCTGGAGCGCTGCTGGGCGCACTCTACGACATTCCGAATATTCAGTACGACGGCTACCGCGTGCTCACCAACAAACCCGCCTGTGGCGCAATGCGCGGACATGGCACAGTGAATGTGCGATTCGCCTTTGAATCGCAACTTGACGAACTTGCGGCGAAGATTGGAATGGATCCCGCCGAGATTCGGCAGCGCAATCTGCTGCAGCCGCCGTGCGTCACCGTGAACGGCCTGCGAGTGCAGAGCTACGGACTGCCTGAGTGCATCGAGAAAACGGTCGAACGCTCCGGCTGGAAACAGCGCAGGGGCAAACTGCCGAGGGGACGCGGCTTGGGAATCGCCTGCAGCCATTACGTCAGCGGAGCGGCTAATTCGATCATTCGCTCCGACATGCCGCACTCAACCGTCAACATCAAGATCGATCGGGATGGTGGCGTGGTGGTGTACACGGGCGCGTCGGAAATCGGCCAGGGATCGGACACGATGACCGCGCAGATTGCGGCGGAAGTGCTGGGATGTTCGCTGGGCCGCGTGAGAGTGATTGCGGCGGACACCGACCTCACGCCGATTGATATTGGCTCTTACTCTAGTCGCGTGACGTTCATGGCGGGGAATGCGACGCTGCGGGCGGCTGCCGAAGTGAAGAAACTGATTGCTGCCGCCGCAGCGAAAAGAATGGGATGTGCCGCGGAGTATCTGATCTTTCGAGGTGATCGTGTTTTGAGAAATGCGAAAGCATCTTCGGGGGACAGATTGGCGGACAGGAGTGTCCGCCCCATACAAGACGAGGCTTCGGTCAGTGGGCGCGTCGAAGGCCAGATCTTGCGCGGATCGCTGCAGCAGAAGCGCAAGGACGAAGGGCCGAAGGAACAGATGACGTTCGAGGAAGCCGTTGTTGCCGCGATCGACTTCCATGGAGCACTCACCGGCACCGGATCCTACGCGCCTCCGCAGGAAGCTCGGGGCGGCAAACACAAGGGAGCGGGGGTGGGGCCGTCGCCGGCTTATTCGTACTCTGCACAGGTTGCCGAAGTCAGCGTCGACGAAGAAACCGGCGAAGTGACGGTGCACAAAGTCTGGGCCGCGCACGATTGCGGCCGTGCGCTGAATCCGGTTTCGGTCGAAGGTCAAATCATCGGTTCGGTCTGGATGGGCATGGGGCAGGCGCTTACCGAAGAAATGATTTGGAAGGACGGCATGCTGATGAATCCCGGCTTGCTCGAATATCGCAGCCCGTCCTCGGTCGAGTCGCCCGAGATCGAGCCCATCATTGTGGAGAGTGTTGATCCGGAAGGACCGTTTGGCGCGAAGGAGTGCAGCGAGGGCTCGCTGGCAGCCACGATCCCCGCAATCGCCAACGCAATCTACGACGCGGTGGGAGTGCGCTTGCATGAGTCGCCGTTCACGCCGGAGAGAGTTCTGTCGGCGCTGCGTGCGAAAAATAATGCCAAGGCGCTGAACCTGACCGAGGGCATCGACCCAACGTCGCCCACCCGCTTCCGCGAACATGGTGGGGCGCTGTGCTTCAAGGGAAAAGGACCGGAACGGCACGCGCTTGATCCG
>JBELAE010000196.1:0-10849 GCA_049509155.1 Candidatus Sulfotelmatobacter sp. | reverse complement strand
TTCCTGCAGGCTGGTGGCATCGCAATAAACCACTGTTCCGGGTGACACGCGATGAACGAAATTGCGGCAGCGAAAACCTTGAAAGCTAAGCGAACACGGGAACGTGGGTGTCCCTGACGTAATCACTTCCGGCACATGCATGTCGGAGCGCTCGAGTTCGCTCACGATTCCAAGCAGACGATCATAGCCACGATGCGCCGCCTGCGTCCGTTCCGGCTCAGCTAAACCTCCATATTGCCCGTCATAATAATGCAGCCCGCGGAACTCGAGGCCTGCATCGATAATCGCGTGCGTCAGAGTAACCACTCTGCCGGCATCGCTTTGCTCGATGCCAGTTCGGTTCATCCCGGGATTAATGTCGAGAAAAATTCCAGCGCGGCTCTTGTGCCATTGCCGCACCTGCTCTTCGTTCTCTGCCAGCACGGAAATGCGCACCTCTGGAAACTGTTCCGCGATTTCCCGCGCCCGGCGCGCATTCGCGCCCATCGCGGGATAGGCGAGCAGCACATCGGTAGCTCCGCTCTGGCAGGCCACCAACATCTCCAGCGTGGTCGCGCACTTGAAATTGCGAACGCCGCGCTCCACCAGCAGGCGCAGAGTGTAGCCGAGCTTCGCAGTCTTAATGTGCACCCGCCAGCGGCCGGCGTCGCCGCCCAGCAGTTCGATGGTCCGCTCAATGTTTGCGGCTATGAGATCTGGGTACAGCACCAGCGCCGGAGTCAGCACGTCCTCGACGTTGGACACGCCGTAGCTCGGGTCCCACCGAAACTCGCTCAGCATGATCCGCCCATCAGACCTGAAGACTGTGCAGGTAGGGAACGCTGGCCTTCATCAGGTCCAGATCCATTTCAACAAAATAATTCTTGATGCCGCCGGTTCTTGCCGCGCCAAAGATTTTCTTCCAGTCCAAAGAGTCCTGTCCCACCGCCGCCACTTTCTTGGTTTGCACTGACCAGCCCTGCACGTGCATGGAAATGAAGCGCCCAGGATACTTCGTGAAATACTCAGCGGCGTCGTAACCGCGGCTGATGGTCGAAACCTGAAACTGGAATTTGACCAGCTTTGGATCGAGAAGTCCAAACAACAAATCATAGGTCCGCTTGCCGTCGACCATCGTGAGTTCAAAGTCTTCGTTGTGAAGACCCTGCTGGATGCCCGCCTTGGCCGCTTTTTCGCCGATCTTGTTGCACTCGTCGGCCGCCCGCTTCACGTCATCCATCGTCGGATTCTTCGGCCCATCAAGGCTCGGCACGAACATCTGCGTCAGGCCGACATCCTTGGCCCAATCGATGGCGCGCTCCTGATTCGCTCTGAGTTCGTCGATGCCAAAATGCGAGCTCACGCAACTCACTCCGGCGTCGCCCAGAATTTTCCGCAACTCCGCTCCTTTATACTTGCCGAGGCCCGCGAAGCCAAACTCGGCGTAACCCACCGGCGAACACAGCTCAATCGTCTGGAACCCAGCCGCGGACAGCTGCTTGATCGTGCCAGGAAAGTCCTTGGCGATCATGTCCCGAACCGGCCAGGTCTGGCATCCAATGGGCATGCCCAGCGGATCAGCGCGAAGCTCTAGCGCCCCGGTGGAAACAAACCCGGCTGCGGCCGCATACCCTGCCGCACTCTTCAGAAATTCTCTTCTTGAAGTTGATATTCCAGTCATGATTCCTCCACAGCTGCCCCTAGAGTTCCCATCCACTCCGCCGTTCCGGCCGCACCCACTTCTGCGCAACCTCCGAGTTGACTTTCAAGTTGGAACGATCCCATGTGAGCCCTTGTCCCAGGCGCGACGCGACATTTCCCAGCAGCAGCGTCTCAGTGACCATGCCCTCGAATTCGAAATTCCCGCCGGGTTTCACTTTGCCACCCTTACAGGCGTCGAGCCATTCCCGTTCGTTGCCCGGCGACCGCGGCAGCGTTTTCGGCGGCTGCTTGTAGGCGTCCATTTTTGACTGGGGAATCAGTTTTGGGCTGCCGCCGTTAAACGTGCAGAGAATCTTGCCGCGGTCGCCAATGAAGAGCATTCCTTCGCCCTCTTCTCCTTCATCCTCGGACTTGAAGGGACGATTCTCTTCCAGTTCCTCCGGCCGCGCCGGTTTCAGTCCGCCGTCATACCAGGTGAACTTCACCGGCGGCATATCGCCCCGTGCCGCGAAGCTGTAGCGGATGATCGAGGCCAGCGGATAGGTCTCATCGTAGCGGTCGCTCGAACTCGCTTCCACACTCACCGGCGCTTCCAGTTTCAGCACGCGAAAAATCGTATCGAAGCTATAGGAGCCCATGTCGCCCAGCGCGCCGCAACCGAAATCAGCCCACCCGCGCCACACAAACGGCAGATAGGCATGGTTGAACGGCCTTTGCGGCGACGGCCCCAGCCACAGATCCCAATCCAAACCTTCCGGCACTGGTTCCGTTTCTTTGGGCCGCTCAATGCCCTGCGGCCAAAACGGACGGCTCGACCAATTCTTGACCTCGCGCACCGGACCAATCGCACCGTCCCAAATCCATTCACAAAGTTGGCGAGTGGATTCCGACGCCTGGTTGGCCACCGCGATCTGAGTGGCCACGCCCGTCTCGCGCGCAATTTCGGCAATGCGCCGCGCCTCATAAATGGTGTGGGTCAGCGGCTTCTGACAAAAAACATGTTTGCCCTTCTTCATCGCCGCAGCCGATACAGCCGCATGCAAGTTGTCGGTAGTACAAACGACAACCGCGTCGACATCTTTCTGCTTCTCCAGCAATTCGCGAAAGTCGCTGTAAGCCGCGCACCCGCGATACTGCCCCGAGCGCGTCTGCGTGCCGTAGTATCCGTCGACAATTTTCTGGCAAGGCTCGCGCCCGGCCACGCCGCTGGTAACAGCGAGCGTATGCGACAACTGAAGCGGTTGATCGGGGCTCAGCCAATCCCACCCGCTGTCGACGCCCAGCAACTTGCGCACGGAGTTGCAGAACTCGTGCGTGTCCCATTGCGGATAATTCGCACCGGATTTATTCACGTCGCAGACCGCCACGCCCTGTACGTCAGGTTCTTTCAGGAAGTGAAGCATCACCCGCAAGCCTTGCGCGCCCACGCCGATGAATGCAATATTCACCTTATCGCTGGGCGCAACATAGCCCGCCCCGCCCAACACCCGGCGCGGCACAATCGAAAAACCAATCGCTGCCGCGGCAGTTTGTCCCAGGAACTTACGTCGCGAAACGGCGCTTCCCAGAAATCCGCCAGACCGACGCTGATTTTTCACTATTCCCTCCCTGATCGCCGCTCGCAGCTCAGAATGCCGTCTGAACCTGCTATTTTGTTCACCGGCTGCCATGGTTAAGCCGGCTGCTCAACCCCGGATACTCTAAACGAACCAGAGGTCTGCGTGTGAGAAATTGAGAGCGAGAAAGTTGAAGTTCTTAAAGTTGAAGTTCTTAAAACTAAGAGGAACGGAGCGCGCGCTCGCGCAAACTCGTTTAACGCAGCAGGAAGACAGCGGCGACAGCCGTTGCCACCACCAGAAGCACACCTACAATATATTTGTTCGCCGCCAGCCATGATTGCGACGGCTCCAGACCCGCGCTCAAAACGAACTCAGGGGATCCAACCGAAGATCGAACTTCGGCTCGAACCGGAGATTGAACTGAGGGCGGAACTGAAGATGGAATTGAAGGCTGAACTTCTGAAGGCCGAACTTCTGAAGACCGAACTGAGGATGGAACGTCCAAGGTCTGTGCCGCAGCTTTGATCCCGGTCTCGCGATCGATCTCTTTTGCGGCCGGCGCCGAGGCCATTGTCCGGCCCGAACTTTCTCTGCCTCTCTCGTCCTGCACCGCTGGCAAAGCGGTTACATCTCCGACGGAACCCACGACCGTAGCGGACGCGTTGCGTGTCGCCGCCGCGGGAGTGCCCGCCACCGCTGACTGCGCCGCCGCAAATGCCCGCGCCTCCGGTTTAGGACCGGGCTTAGGCCCTGGCGTAGGAACTGCCGCAGCCGCACGCGAGATTTTGCCTTGCCGCGAAGGCGGCTTCAGTTGTCCCCGCCACTTTTTCTCCTCACACTCCACACAAAGCATGCGCCCCGCCGAGACGGGAAATCCGCAGGCCTCACACTTGCGCAGGCTCCGTAATACCGGCGGAACATGGCTCTGGTCCGCTTCTTCCGCGCATTCTGCCTCGGCAGTAGCATTCCGCTCCGCCGACCAGAACAATTTTTTCTTCGCCGTTGTGGCCTCCGCGGAAGTCTGGGGAGCAGACTCGGGAAAAGTTTCTGCAGAAGGTTCTGGAGAAATCACCAGGAAGGTCTCCGCAGAAGTTTTTGGGTGGCGAAGCGCTTCCAACGCTGCGATCGAGTCTTCCTTTTGCACCGTGGATTTAGCCCCTGAGGAGCGCGATTGCGCCTGTTCGACGGGCGCTCGATCTGCGGCAACGGTTTCGCCCAAAACCGGCTCCTGCAAAACCCGATCCTGCAGAACGTCTGTGACGGCCGGACCCACCAGGCCTCGATCCTCCTGCACCTCGACTTCAACTTCCTCAACTTCAAGTTCCTCAACCGGCGCCCCGGCGCTCGCGCCCATCTTCAGCCGCTCTGGCAGCTTCTCCACAGACTGTGCCAGCCGCACCGCAGTCTCGACCATCTCGCTGAGCCGCTGCACCGCCGAAACATCGCGCGCCCCAAAGGCATTCGCCTTTCCGGAAAAAAGTTCAAACACCCCCAGCACTTCATCGTCATTCACCACCGGCATCACCACCACCGAGGCGATTCCCATCTCGCGGCACACGTCGTGGTTCACCCGCTTGTCGCGCTCGGCGTCGTCGCAGCGCAGTGCCTGGCGCGTGCGCACGCTCTCCCCCGAAAGTCCAAACTCGGTCGAAAGCAGCGCGCCCAGTTCCGGCGCGTTCATCCCCGCGCTGGCCCGGCACAGCATGTCATCCTTGCCATCGCGGCGAATCGCGATCGCCGCTCCGCTGGCCCCGGTAATATATTGCGCGCGGTCCGCCAGCAATTGCAGCGCCGCATCCAAGTCGCGTTCCGCCAACTCCGCCAGAGAACGTCCGCCATCCTCTCCCGGAAAACGCACACTCGCCGCCCGGCCGGCTGGAGGAAGATTGCCCGAAGCCAACTTAGCGCTCGTTTCCGCCCGCGCGGCCGCCAGAGCCGCTGAGATACTGGCCTGACTTGTTCGATTTGAGATGTTCTGGCTAACCGCCGGCTCCGGGCGCAACTCCGCAATCCCCGCGGCCACAGCCGGCTTCGTGCCGGCTGCCGCTGACCTGCGATCGAGAGTCGGGTTAGCTTCCATGGCGTGCCTGCGTCATCCCTATGAGCCGGTCCCGTGGGCCAGGCGCAACAGGCCGCAATTCGCCCGTCGCTGCTCATTTCAACTTATTAAGGATGCAGTAATTGGAGTCTCGCTCGGAGCGGAAGAGGTGTCAACAATCGCGCCGCGCAAAGGTACTAAGCCAAAAGTTTCCTACTGGGATGGTTGCCACCGTGCGTACCCGACGTTGCCACCATGCGCGCCCGATGTCGTCACCGTGGAAGCGCGGCGCTTCAGCGCCGCGAAAAGGAGTTGCAACCTGGAAGGGCTTCAGCCCCGGTGGTCCTAAACCGTCGCCGCGAACGATCCACGCCGCCGCAGCGCCGCCTGCGCCAGCCCATTCGCCTCCGCATTCTCCTCCCGCCGCACATGCGAGATGGAAAATGTCAGCGACCTTGCCAGCTTCCGGCACGTCCAGTGCAAAGAGTACAGCCGCTCGCTGCGGCACGTGTACTCTCCGGTCATCTGCCGGACAACCACTTCGGAGTCGGAAAACACGTGCAGCTTCTGCGCTTTGCGCGCCACCGCATATTGCAGCGCTTCCATGAGTGCCGCATACTCCGCGACGTTGTTATCCTGATGTCCAATCCATTTGGCGATGCGTACCGGGCCGCTGGCGCAGCCGCTGATCACCACCCCAATCCCCGACGGCCCCGGATTTCCCAGGCACCCGCCGTCCACGTAGGCCACCAGTTCTGCCATCACAACTCCACAGGGTGCCAAAGTGCAAAATGAAAGTCTGAAACGCAAAAAGGAAGGGTGCCCCCATGTCTCGCGGTTTTTTGCGAGACGTGGGAATTCGTCGCCCCACCTCGAAATTTCTTCCTCTCTGCTGCCTTCTTTGAAAGATGCGCCCATACGGTTCCATCGTCAAGACGATTATTTGGTTCCCTTTCATCATTTTGCCGTCTGCCCCAGCGCTGTGCAGCGTTTGTGCAAAAACGGGAAGAATTCAACTCGCCTGTGAATAAGTTCACGCCCAACAACCATTTGCATTCTTCGTTATGCACAGGTTGGTCCAGACCTATTGCACCAATAGTTTGCGTTGACGTTTTCTGTTTCTCTGTTAAGGTGGTTTCCGTCGACGGTTGAAAGGGACAGCGAAGTAAAACTTGCGGTCCCGAAGTAGACTGGGTGATCAGCCGGGCGGGGCAACCTGCAAGGCGGCCAGACCTGAAAAATCCGACGGCTCTGCGAGGGGCAGTTGGGGTTTGGGACTGCGAAAGCAGTGATCGCATCAAGGGGCTGTGACGGTACATGCATCCACGCTGTTGGCTCCCTCGCAGGAGGCGGCGGCTAGAGCATAACCAAAGTCACGGCCCTTTCAATTTTTTCCCTCCTGTTTTTCCGCATCCCCCACAAGTCAATAGCGCCCCTGAAAGCCTCGTCCGCGCCCTGGCAATTCCAGCATTATCCGCGTGTTCCTTAAGTCCTTATGACCTATAGGGAGATGGGTGGGTGTGCAGAGTGTGGCGAGTCCGCCCTGCGACTCGCCACCGCTGCGTCCCCCATGCAACTAGCTACCGAGGTCCCGCGAGAGAACCGTCCTCCGGATGCAGCTTGAAAACCAGACCGCAGCCGTAGCCTCCGCAGCCCGCCATATCGCCACTGGATTCGGCCATGCCGTACAGATTCCCCGCCGAATCAAAAAGTAGATTGCTTTGGGGATAACTCCCAGTGGCGCCTCCATGAAAGTCGTACAGATCGCTCTTGGTCCACGAGCCGCCAGCAGGCGTGAGTTTGAAGACGAGACCGTAGGTATAGCCACCTCCCAGGTCGGCCCCGCCGTAGAGATTCCCGGCGGAATCAAAAATCAGCGGCGCGATGGGCTCCGCCCCATCGCTGGGTCCGGTAAAGGTGTGGATGACTGTCTCCTCCCAAGTCTCTGAAACTTTCGTCAGCTCAAACACCACGCCGCAGCCGGGAAATTCCTGCATAGCGCAGATAGTCTGCGTCGTATCGCCACCGAAGGGTGTAGTGCCATAAACATTTCCGTCAGGGTCGAGAGTCACGCCCAGCAGCGGCAGGGCGCCGTCCGCGCCGCCGGTAAAGGCATGAAGCACGGTTTCGGTCCAGGGGCCGCTCGATGTGGGCGTCAGTTCGAAGATTACCCCGCACCCGGTATATCCAAGACAACTCACGGAAGCGTCGCCGCCTATGCGCGTCGTCCCATAAAGGTTTCCGCTGGTGTCGAACGTCACACTTGCGAACGGCAAATTGCCGTCAGCGCCTCCAGTAAAGGCGTAGAGCACGGTCTCAGTCCACGGTCCCTGGCCGTTCGACGTCAGCTTGAAGACAATCCCACAGCCGGTTCCCCCTGTATTACAACTGAGCAGTCCGCCGGCACCGGCAGCGCCATAAACATTCCCGCCAGAGTCGAGGGTTACGCCCGCAAACGGGAATGACCCGTCGCTGCCTCCGGTGAAGCTGTACAGCACCGTCTCCTTCCAGGGCCCCTTTGCCGTAGGAGACAGCTTATAGACCACGCCACAGCCCACGGAGTCGCCGCCATAACTACAATTCGCAGGCTTGTTGTCACCGCCAAAAAAAGTGCTGCCATAGAGATTGCCGGCCGAGTCCAGAACCACGCCCCCGACGGGCACTCCTCCGTCCTTGCCGCCGGTAAAGGTGTGGAGCACCGTCTCCTTCCATGACCCGTTAGCCGCCGGACCCAGCTTAAACACCACGCCGCATCCAGCCGTGCCGAAATAAAGTCCGCATTCGGCGTTGGTGTTGCCACCGTCAAGCGTCGTGCCATAGAGATTGCCTGCGGAGTCAGCGACCAGTTGAAATCCTCCCAGTGCACCGTCGCTGTGTCCGGTAAAAGCGTGCAGAACGGTCTCCGAGTCCTGCGCCAGCGCCGACACAGCCAGCATCAATGTGGCCGCTAGGGCCACGGCTAAGTTTCGTGTGGTTTTGCAATGATGCGTCATAACTATCCTCCTCAAGTTTGAATTTGGATTTGTCTCTGTTCCAGTTACGTCGTTCTCTGCCGGCAGCCCTAACTCGTAGAGCGGCCACCTGTCACTTAGGGAGGCTCACTATCAACATCAATCGGACCGGTTTCGTGCGGGATCACTCGCTTCGAAAGACGCAGTCTTGCCTGTTCCGCCTGCGCAGGGGCGAGTAGGTTTCCGCAAAGCGGGCAGATATCCGGGCAGATATCTATGCTCTCCTCCCGGCCACTTACCAGCAGGGTCATACCTTCCCGCCGCACCGTCACCTCGGTGCGAACGGTGCTGCTTGTGCCGGGACCAACCGCGTCATAACGAAAGAAACTTGCCCGCTCGCTCAGCCATTGGTAAATTCTCCGCATGCAATCCTCGTTGCTCGGCGGGCATTGTTGCGTCAGTCGTACCAAAAAGGCCAGTGATAAGTTCTAATAACTTCTAATTAGTTCTGAAAGTCCGCTATGTCGACGAAAACAGGACGGATATTTCAATTCGGAAAGTTTCAGGTTGATGCCCTGGCCCGCACCCTGCGCCGCGAAGACGCGATCGTCAAGCTCAACTCCCGCGCTTTCGACGTTCTGCTCTACCTGGTGCAGAATCCAGGAAGGGTTCTCACCCGCGACGAACTGTTAAAGAATCAGGATGCGTTTGTGGACGAGAGCAGCCTGCCCCAAACCGTCTCCCTGCTGCGGCGGGCACTGGAGGAGAAACCCGGCGACCACAGCTATATCGTCACCGTGCCGGGGCGAGGCTATCAGTTCGCTTCGGCAGTGCAGGTGGTGGCCTCAGAGGACGGAAATACTCCCCCCGAGGCGGCAACCGCCGCCCAGAGCAACTCCAGCGGGCTCATTTTTCAGAAGCACACGGTCGAGACAAGCGTCGTTACTACTAAAGAGAAAAGAGAACTGAGTTCGCCAATTTCCCGAAGCCGGACGCTAACGAGGGCGGTTGGCGCTCTGTTGATTGCAGTGCTGGTTGTCGCGCTGGTCGTTCGCTTTCGAGGCCCACGGCATTCTGAACAAAGACGTGAACTGGTGGAGAGGCAACTCACCGCCAACCCTCCCGAGAACAGCATCGGCCCCGCGACCATCTCGCGCGACGGCAAATACCTTGCCTACAGCGACTCCGTTTTTTCGGGTCTGTATCTGCTGGCGATTGATAGCGGGGAAGTTCGCGAGGTGCCGTTACCCGGTCACGCCCAACCGTGGGACTGGTTCCCGGATGGGAACCATCTGCTGACCAGCGGGGCTGGATTTGATCTATGGAAAGTGTCGACGCTGGACTCCAGCCAGCGCCAGCTGTGGGGCGGTCGAGTGGGAGATGTAGCGGTGTCGCCTGACGGGTCGCACGTTGCTTTCGTGAAGTGGCCGCATGAGTTGTGGCTGATGGGAGCGGATGGTGAGGAGCCCCACCCGATACTGGCAAGCGATGCTGATGTTCTATCCGGCCTTGCCTGGGCGCCAGGCGGGCAGCGTCTCGCCTATATCCGACGACGGGGTGCGCTGGCGAAGCATGAAGTCTCCATCGAAACCTGCGATCTGGCTGGCGGAGCGCGATCCGTAGTGTTGGCCGACCCACACTTATGGGGTCCGATTGGAAACTATGGCATTGCGTGGTTGCCAGATGGACGCGTCGTCTACTCGATTCATTCCGGCGAGAGTGAGTCGAACCTTTGGACACTCAGCGCCGACCCCAGCACCGGCAAGCCAAGCGGTGGTCCGACACCCCTGGTCGGTTGGAAGAATTTCCGAGCGATATACCCTCAGGCAAGTGGCGACGGGAAGCGCCTGATTGCTGCGAGGCTGCACACCGAAACCGGGATTTACATCGGCAATCTCCCATTCGGAAAGAAGGCGTTTACTCCGCACCGTTTCACGCCAGACGATTGGTGGAATCGGGTCACCGAGTGGACCAAAGACGGCAAAGCCATTCTGTTCGACTCCAAACGCAACGGCAAATGGGCGATCTACAGGCAAGACCTTGGAGCCAAAACATCGGAGATTCTGATTGCGGGGCCGGAAAACTACTCCCAGCCCAGGCTCAGCGCCGAAGGGATGCTTCTATACTCGGCAACGGTGTCCACGGATCTTTGGGACCCTCGCGACACTACGATTCGGCTGATGAGCACGCCCGAACAGGGTGGCGCACGCACCACTCTACTGAAGGGTAGATACGAGTATGCGTGCGGGTCCTTGCCGTCTTCCTCTTGCGTCGTCGCAGAGCTCAAGGACGGACATTTGATCTTTTCCCATCTTGATCCACTGAAAGGCAGAGGCGAGGAAATTGCTCGGGTTGACGAATATCTTCCAGATATCGGCTTACAAGAGGCTCACTGGGATTTGTCGCCCGATGGGACCAGGATCGCGATCGTGGATGAAGGCGAAAGAAAGGGCGAGATTCGGATTCTGAATCTCGTGGACCGAAGCATTACAGTACTGCCCGTTCGGGACTGGAGATGGTCAACCTTAGCTCTAATCAGTTGGGCTGCGGACGGGAAAAGCTGGTTTGCGCTCGCAGGTGCCGATGGCTCCTCGGATGCTCTTCTTTCCATCGACGCGAATGGCGACCGCAGAGTCCTGTATCAGACGGATGATCAATTG
>JBELAE010000195.1:0-9016 GCA_049509155.1 Candidatus Sulfotelmatobacter sp. | reverse complement strand
GGCCGCTTCCAGGTACCCCGGATCATCCGCCGCCTGCCCCAGAATCCGCATCAACTCTTCGGGCGTAACCGCATCCAGCCCCGCAACCCAACCCACCGCCTCGTCATTCTCGAAACTCCCCGTACCCCAAGCCCCCACGTGCCCTCCTCACCAAACCTCCTGCAACCATCACCGCGATCCCAGCGCCTGTTGATCATCTTCGCGTTGCCCAGAACCCGCCGCCCCAGCCTTCTGCGTCGCCACCCACTCATGGATCCTGATCGACAAAACGTCCAGCGGCAGCGCCCCCGCGCCCAGCACTTCATCATGAAAATTGCTCAGACTGAACTTGTCGCCCAACTGATCCTTGGCATACTTCCGCAGCTTAAGAATCTCCAGCTGACCGATCTTGTAGCCCAGCGCCTGCGCCGGCCATGCCATATAGCGGTCGGTTTCGCTCTGCACTTCAGCTTCGTCAATCGCCGAGTGGTCATGAAAAAAGTCCACCACCTGCTGCCGCGTCCAATGTTTGTAATGGAATCCCGTATCCACCACCAGCCGGATCGCCCGCAGCATGTCGTCCTGCAAGTGCCCGTAATAGCTGTACGGATCCTGGAAGAACCCAACTTCCTTGCCCAGCCGCTCCGAGTAAAGCGCCCACCCCTCGGTGTAAGCCGTGTAATACTCGTTCTGCCGAAACGGCGGAAGCGACGGCAGTTCCTGCGCGATCGCGATCTGCATGTGATGTCCCGGCACGCCTTCGTGATACGCCGTGGTCTCGAAATCCACCGTGGTGCCTTTCTCAAAATTGCTCGTGTTCACCATGATGTGCGCCGGCCGCGATCCATCCTGCGCTCCCTCGATATACGACGTCGAAGCTTCTTTCTCCCGATACTCTTCGATCGGCATCACCAGCAGCCGGGCTTTCGGCATCCGCCCAAACATCCCCGGCAGCTTCAAATACATCTGGTCGACATACTTCTGGTAAAGGTCGAGAATCTCCTGCCGCGAATGCACATGCACCTTAGGATTGGTCGCCAGTGACGCGCCAAAGCTCTTCAGATCCTTGAACCCCAGCTGATTCACCACCTGCAGCATCTTGGCTTCAATTTGCTTGACCTCACTGAGACCGAGCTGGTGAATTTCCTCCGGCGTCAGGTTAGTCGTCGTGCTCTCCTTCACCCGAAACGCGTAATACGTGGCGCCATCCGGCAGCGACCACGCTCCCGGCTCCGTTCTCCCCTTGGGCGCATATTCTTCCCGCACAAATTTTGTGAAGCTGACATAAGCCGGCAACACCGAGTCGCGAATCGCCGCCAGCCCCTGCTCGCGCAACCGTTTCTGCTCCGCAGCCGGGATCGCGTCAGGAAACTTCGCAAAAGGCTGCGCGAACGGCGAGTCCTCCGCCGTCTTGGTCGCCAGCCCGTTCGCCTGGTCCACCACTTTCTCGAGCAGTATGCGCGGCGGCATCAGTCCCTCCGCCATGCCCTTGCGCATCTGGATCACGTTCTCGTCAAACATCCGCGGCATCTGCTTCAGCCGCGCAATATAGTCGTCGTAATCTTTCACGTCCTTGAACGACACCAGGCTGACCAGTTGCGGCAGAAAAGTATGCACCCCGCTGAATTGCGACACCGGCATTTCCCATGACTTGAAACGCGCTCCCTCCAGCGACATCTGCAGATCCCGCACCATCAAAGTCTTGTTCAGGATTTCCTGCTCGGGGAATCCTGTCGTGTCGATGGCTTCAAAGCGCGCCAGGTCTTTCTTGCTCTGTTCCAAATCGTCGTCAATCGCCTTCTGCGAGAAGTCGTCGAGCTTGTCGTTCCAGCGCTTGTCCCCCAATATGGAAGCGAAGATCGGGCTGGTGCGCAGCGTATACTCCCAGCGCTCCGCCAGCAAATCATTCAAGGCCTTCCTGCGCCCCTCAAGATCAGTCTGCCCCGGCGCCGCGAACCCAGTCGAACTCAGCAGAAATGTCAGCAACACAACCCCGCCCGCAACCCAAGCTCGCATGATTCAAATCTCCTTCACGATTTCAAAAAGCAGCCGCCATTATAAGCTCGTCACGCCCGCACTCCACGCGCCCGAGATCATTTTTCATCCCAACCGCGAACATAACATCAGCCACGTTTTGTTGCGGCCAATCAACAAAATTATTTCAGCTCGCTGTCATCCTGAGCGCGCCGACAGCCGGGCGAGGGACCTTACGTCGGCAAACGCTGCCCATACCGTCGACCGAAGTCCCCGCGCTTCATGCAGTGAACCCGCTCTTCGCATCAGCACAACCGCTGCCCCAGCTTTCTAGGCCGCCACAAAAAGCCGAACGACAGATCGCACAAGTAGTCCTGATACCATCGTCCGGGGCAGCCCAACTTGAGGCAGCCCACTGAGCTTCAGGAATAAACAGGCAGCGCATGCACAAGCTCTCTCGCCTTTCGATTCTGACGTTAGCGCTATCGCGCCCACTCCTCTTCGCCCAGGGAACCGAGCCTCCCCCTCCATCGATCCCAGCTGGAAAGCCCGTATCGATCCAGGTCAATCTAAGCAAGCCCATCGGTTCCTACAAGCCCATCTACAGCTGGTTTGGATATGACGAGATCGACTACACAATCATGCCCGACGGCAAACGCCTGTTGCGCGAGTTGCACGACCTAAGCCCCATGCCGGTATATATCCGTTCGCATCACCTGCTGACCTCGGGAAACGGCGTGCCCGACCTCAAATGGAGCTCCACCAACATCTATTCGGAAAACGCTCAAGGCCAGCCCATCTACGATTTCAAGATCATCGATGCAATCTTCGACCAGTATAAAGCGGCAGGGGTTCGCCCCATGGTAGAGCTCGGTTTCATGCCGCAGGATCTGGCCGCGGAACTCCCAAACCGCGAGGTGCCATACCATTCCCCGAAGAACGTGATCTCCGGCGCTTCCAACAATCCGCCCAAGGATTACGCGAAATGGGAAGAACTAATTCGCGTTCTCACCGCGCACCTAGTAGATCGCTATGGCAAGGAAAACGTGCTGCAATGGTACTTCGAAGTCTGGAACGAGCCAGATATCGATTACTGGCATACCACAGCCGAAGAGTACTGGAAGTTATACGATTACGCGGTCGCCGGTGTACGTGCCGCGTTGCCTGGGGCGAAAGTGGGAGGGCCCGCATCCACCGGTCCCGGGAGCGACAAGGCATATAAATTCCTGCAAGACTTTCTGACCCACATAAGCACGGGAAAAAGTGCGGCGAACCGACGCCCGGTTCCGTTGGATTTCATTTCCTACCACGCCAAGGGGCATCCCCGTATCGTGGAAGGCCACGTCCAGATGGGCGTTGCGAATGAGCTGGTGGACGTCGATAAAGGGTTCGAGATCATAAATCAATTTCCTCGCTTCAAGAATCTCCCAATCATTCTGAGTGAAGCCGATCCCGAAGGTTGTGCCGCATGTTCCAGCAAAACTAACCCAGCCAATAACTATCGAAATGGCGCTCTGTATCCCGCTTATACAGCCGTGGCTTACAAAGCGTTATTCGAGCTGCAGGACCGCCGCAAGGTCAACCTACTCGCCATGCTAAGTTGGTCGTTCGAGTTTGAGGGCCGCGAGTACTTCGAAGGCTTCCGCTCCCTTTCAACCAACGGAATCGATAAGCCCATCCTAAATTTCTTCCGTATGGCGGCTTTGATGGATGGGCAGCGCGTAAGTACTTCGAGCACAGGCCAGATCCCGTTGGATTCGATTCTCGCCAACGGTGTTCGATCCGATCCCGACATTGACGCCATGGCCACGGCGGGTGAGCGCGCGGCAGCGGTATTAGTCTGGAACTATCACGATGACTTCGAGCCGGCAGCCGCATCCCCGACAACCATTACAGTGCAAGGCATCCCGTCTGGCGTAGGCCGCGTGCTGGTGAGCCATTACCGCATCGACGACACTCACAGCAACGCCTATACGCTATGGAAGTCTATGGGATCACCGCAGCATCCAACCACAGACCAATACGAACAACTCAAAAGCAGAGAAGGCCTCGAACTGCTGACTTCACCCGTGTGGATGGACGCAACCAACGGCCAGCTCACCGTGATCACAGACATGCCTCGTGAATCCGTTTCGTTACTTACATTGAGCTGGAAGTAGGATGCGTCCGATGAACCTGGGCGGCGAAAGACTGCAGCCACGACGCGAGCCGTGGGTCAGCAACCAGAAAATGAAAAAGCCCAGCAGGGACGACAGGGCTAGCGAGGGCCGGTTAACTTTGCACGGCAAAGTACTTGACACTGGCCGCTCGCCCCGTTACTCTATCCCCATGTTCGACCCTCGGCCGCACCGCTCCCGCCGCTTCCCCAGGTCGGCCGAACACCGTTCCGCTGAGCATGCCGCGATTGAGCGCGCCTCCGCCGAACCGGCCTCGCACAACCAAGCGTCTGTCCACTCAAGCCCCGCGTCCAACGCTCCCGACCTCGTCGCCGATCTCCGCTTCATTCGCGACACCATGGAGCGCTCCGCCGCCTTCACCGCCGTCTCCGGCTGGGGACAAGTCCTGCTTGGCGCAACCGCCCTGGCCGCCGCGTGGCTAGCCGCGCAACAAATGTCGCCGTTCGCCTGGCTCCGCGTCTGGCTCGCCGAGGGCTTGCTCGCCGCCGCCATCGGCCTGCTCGCCTGCACCTGGAAAGCGAACCGCCGCGGCCTCCCGTTATTTTCCGGCCCCGCCCGCAAAGTCGCACTCGGCCTCGCTCCGCCCCTGGTCGCCGGAGCCTTCCTGACGTTTCTTTTATTCCGCTCCGGCCTGCAGTCCGCCCTGCCCGCCACCTGGCTCCTGCTCTACGGCGCCGGCATCATGACCGGAGGCGCATTTTCCGTTCCCATCGTCCCTGTCATGGGCCTTTGCTTCATGCTGCTCGGCGGCCTCGCCGCCCTGGGCCCCGTCGCGTGGGGAAACTGGTTTTTGGCCGCCGGCTTCGGTGGCCTCCA
The DNA here is from genome assembly GCA_049509155.1 of Candidatus Sulfotelmatobacter sp. Taxonomy (GTDB): domain Bacteria; phylum Acidobacteriota; class Terriglobia; order Terriglobales; family Acidobacteriaceae; genus Sulfotelmatobacter. Next base: position 4,070 of record JBELAE010000195.1, on the reverse strand, counting down.
CATCCTCTTCGGACTCCTCATCGCCAGGAGGCACGGTGGCTAGGCCGCTTCCAACTCGCAAGCCCGCGCCCGGAACTGCTGACAAGCCTCGCGAAAAAATTCGCGAGAAGACTCGTGACAAGCGTCATGTTCAAGCTCGCGAACAAGTCGCTGCCCGCGCCCCCGAGCTCCCCGAACTCGATCGCCTGATTCACGAGCGCATCCGCCTCGGCATCGTCAGCGCCCTCGCCACCAACGATTCCCTCAGCTTCAACGACCTCAAGCGCGTTCTCAAAACCACTGACGGCAACCTCAGCGTCCACGCCCGCAAGTTAGAAGAGGCGCAATACATTTCCTGCGTAAAATTCTTCGAAGGCCGCGTCCCCCGCACCGAATATCGCCTGACCCCCACCGGCCGCCGAGCCCTGTCCGAATATCTCGATCAAATGGAACAATGGATCCGCCTCACCCGCGAAGAGTAAGGCTTCTAAAGAAGAGTAGGCCTTCTAGAAAATGTGGGGCGGACACTCCTGTCCGCCGCTCTTGCCTTTGAATTTGTCATTTTGAGTTTGAAGTTCCGAGCTTTGAGTTTGTCATTCCGAACTTTGAATTTGTCATTCCGAACGAAGTGAGGAACCTGCTTCTTCCCGCCCGAGTCGCGCCTGTGTCGATCTCGTCCGCGCCCGCGCGCAATGCTACAATCCCCGCCATGAAACGCTGCATCCTCCTCCTGCTCCTAACGGCCGTCCTCGCCGCGCAGTCCGCCACAGAAGTCGAAATCACCGCCGAGCCACACCACCACCTCGTCTTCGAGAACGCCCAAATCCGCGTCTTCGACGTCGAAGTTGCACCGCACACCGACACGCTCATGCACTGGCATCGCCACGACTACATCTTCGTCATGCTCGGCGCGACCCAGGTCATCAACGCGGTCGAAGGGAAAGATCCCGTCACCGCCAAACTGCAAGACGGTCAGGTTGGGTTCACGCCTGGAGGCTTCGCCCACATAGTCCGCAATCAAGACCAGCCTTTTCATAACCTCACCATCGAACTCCTCGAGGACGACAAGCTCCGCCAATCCGCCGCCCACTGGGACCCCGCGCATCCCGAAGAAGACCGCGGCCTCGAAATCCTCGAAGGCGGCACGAAAGAAATCCTCTTCGTAAAAGATGGCATCCGCGTCTCCGAATTCGAACTTCAGCCCGGAGGCATGATCCCCCTTCATCACCACGCCGGCCCGCACCTGCTGGTCGCCGTCACCGACCTCGACCTGCTCAGCGACGTCGCCGGCACCGGCCCCATCTCAGGAAATATGTCGGGCAAAATGCCCGGCCATTTCATGTCCGGACAAGTCAAGTGGCTCCCCGGCGGCTACTCCCACATCCTCACCAACAGCGGCAAGACCCCAGCCAAGTTCGTGACCCTGGAATTCCCGTCGGGCACGCCTAAGTGATAGGAAATATTGGGGGAGTAAATTTTACATATGTTCCTGCAGGAACATTCTTATGTACTGCAATGTATGTACAATAATATATTAGGTCGTTGAATCGATGGGAGATGTCTGGTTTGGGATGGGTTAACTAATCAGTAATATTGAGGGCAAGGGAAGCCTTTACCAACTGCCCGAATGTGGAAGAGCGGCGCTTCAGCGCCGCGTCAGGATGGTCCGTATCAGGGCACGACTTCAGCCGTGCCATCAAGCACCAACAATGCCCCGGCTTCAGCCGCTGAGGAGCCAGCGCAGAGGATGCTTTGCCACCGCGCAGCGTTACTTTTGTGTATTCAAGATTCCTGCGCGAAAATGGATAATGACATAAGGAGCCGGCTGCTCTATGCTTGGTCACCACATGCGGAAACCACAGCACAATGTATTGGAAATGGCGAACTACTCGCCGATGGAAGCTGTACGTTACTTCCACATCCCGTCGTCGACGCTTGCGTATTGGACCGAGGCCCCGAATCAACTGGTGATTCTGCCGTCAGAAGAGCCACCGCTGCTTTCGTTCAAGAATCTCGTTGAACTGTACGTGCTGGAAGGGCTGCGCAAAATTCACGGTGTCCATACTTCGCGGATCCGTAGTGCGATTGAATTTCTTCTGAGTACTGAAAAGTCGCGTCATCCCCTAGCCGATTACGATATCCGAACTGAGGGAAAGAATGTTGTTTTCTATAAGCGTGGGAAGCCGCTGAACGCATCTCTGTGGGGACAGTACGAGATGGAGGAAGTCGTCGGAACGTATCTGCGTCGGATCGAAAGAGATCCGCATGGTGTGGCACTAAGAATTTTTCCCTATACGAAGCGGGAACAGCTAACAAATAAAGAGCAGCCGCCTAAAACAGTTGAGATTAATCCCGCCGTCTGCTTTGGCTTGCCTGTGCTACGAGACTCAAGATTAACAACCGGATTCCTTGCAAGCCGCTTCCGTGGCGGCGATTCGGTTTCTTCGATCGCGCAAAGCTATGGTCGACCCGTGGCAGAAATCGAAGAAGCGATCGAGTGGGAGCTCGGGCGCTCCGTCAAAGAGAAGGCTGCCTAACCTAACTTTCTACCTTGACGAAAACTGGGACTGCCCTGAAGTCGTTGAGGAGCTTCAGAGAGGCGGCATCCGCTACCGTATCTATAGGCAAGATGTCCCTGCGAACGCTGGGTCACCCGACGAAGCCCTCCTTCCAAAGATCGGGCAACATGGCTGGGTATTGATTACCGCCGATTGGCATCAGCGATACCGTCCGCGGGAGAGTGCAGATCTCCGCCGTCATAAAGTGAGGCACTTCGTGATGCCCGGAAACTTGGGGGCACAAGGAATGGCCAAGTTGCTGGTAGCGGCCAAGAATGACATCCGGGCATGCTGTCGCGACAACGATCCGCCCATCAGCGCTAGCGTCCAACGGAACGGAGGAGTCAAGCTTCTGCTGGATTCGAAGGGCAGCCTTCACGACAGAGGAGAAGAGAGGCTCTACCACAGGGGCAGAATCACAACAAGGGTACCGTATCGCCCCTGATGCTCCGAGAAATCGACCGGGCGACCGCACCAAAAAGTAAACTTATGCATTTTTTAAATTCCCCCTTGCAATTTTTCTTATTCATCTGGTATAAACAATTCACCGAGAGCAGAAGTGTGGCAGCCGGTCGTTTCTTGTTTGAGCAATTTGTTCAAACGTTTTGTTTGAATCTCTCGTGTCCGTCCGGCATCTAAGATTTCAGAGAATGTAGAGTTCTCAAGTCGTCCCGGCCACGGGACTTGATTCGGAAACACCAGTAGGTTTCTGAAGGGTACCTTCAAAGCAAGGACCTCCAATAGGATCTTTTCTCAATTTTCTGTCTTCCGCTCTTGTGTGGCCTAAAAAGCCGTGCGCCGATTCATCGGCGTGTTTGCAATCCAAAGCGGAAGGCTATATCGTTGCGCGCTTCTGAAGCACGCAGGCAGGGGCTAAAGCCCCTCGCGGATTAGGCGGTCTGCGCGGCCCTGAAGGGCCGCTCTTCCACGGAATCTGCGGGCCTGTCGAGCTCCCCGAGCCGTTCGGCTCCCCGACGCCCATTCCGAGCACGATTCCACATGTGGAAAACACGTGGAAATGCTGTGGGATGCCCGGATTGACAGGGTCTGACGCGAACGATATGGTTAAAAGGTTTCGAGGACAGCCGGATTCACTCTAGTAGTGAGTCCGTCTAGAACTGAAGGCGCGCCGCTCAGGCGGAAGGCGATTCGGTCTTTGACAACTCGGTTGAACGTGCCAGTCGTGAGAGAGCGGATTCGGGCATAAGTCCGAAACGATCTCACAAGATAGACCACCATGAACTTCTATTGCTTTTCAGGACGTCCTTCGGGATTTGTTCTGAAGGGTAAGCGGAGGCTGAATGGTGGCGCCATCCGCGCTGTTGAAACCCGAGCGGCTTTTGCAAGCTGTTGGGGATGCGCTGCGATGGCAGTCTGCCAACTACCCGTCGGCAGACATCAGGTTTCAAACGAGAGTTTGATCCTGGCTCAGAATCAACGCTGGCGGCGTGCCTAACACATGCAAGTCGAACGAGAAAGTGGAGCAATCCATGAGTAAAGTGGCGACCGGGTGAGTAACACGTGACTAACCTA
>JBELAE010000194.1:0-9054 GCA_049509155.1 Candidatus Sulfotelmatobacter sp. | reverse complement strand
CTGCCGGAACCACGGGATGATAGCTGCCTTCTTCAACCCGTGAAATCCATACCCAGGCACGAGAACCATGGTCACCAGGGACGGTGCGGGCTTCTCCGTATTGCGTGAGCCGGCTGAGCACCGTCGTCACCTCGGCAACCATATTCTTGCCATACGGTATGTCCGGCATGGTTCGCTGGATCTGTTCGCACACCTTTCGCGCGGTGAGCGGGCAGCGAGCGTCCATCAACACCTTGCGGCACGCCTGCGTAATCCCCAGCCGCCGCACTTTGCCCTTCACCAATTCGCGCAGATCGTCACTGAGTCCATCGTCGCCAAACAGATTGCATAGCCCCGCGATGGTTTGCTTGATAGTGCCAATGCGTTGCGTGATTTCGACGCGTTGTTGGATGAGTCGCCGCAGTTCATCGTGCGCAGCTTTAACGATCACTTGAACAGCCGGGGCATCGCGACTCGGGAGACTTTCGCAAATGTCTTGATCAGTGCTGGCAATCTCTAACTCCATGCACTTCCTCCGCACGACCTTCATCTATATCTAGCTGTCTCGAAGCAGAACGCCGTTAATTGTTGACTTCGGCGAGCGTGCCATCCGACCACATGCCGGTAAGAACCATGAACACGTCGATCCCTTCCAGGGCGAACTGCGGATTCAGCATGACGGGAGACTTGGGCAGGTCCGCGCCCAAAAGCGCGCCGTTCATGACTGGGGTATAGAACATCAAATGAGCCATGTTGTGGTCGCCGTGATCGGTAAGATACGCGTCTTTCGACATCATGTAGGTGAACGCACCAGGCTCCAGAGGCGGCAGTTCTTTTTTGGCGAATACCGCGATTCCTTCCATGATCTGAGACTTGGATTGCCCCGCCAATACCATCTCGGTCCTTTTGTATGTCATCGGAAGGACGGAACGCGCCGCGGGCAGATTGAAACAGAGAGGGCCTCGAATTTTGGGGTTCCAAAACTCCGGATTGTCGAAGGGAGCCATCCAGGCTCGCTCCACCGCGCATACGAAACCATTCTTGCCTTCGACGGCGGTTTCATATCCGTGCGGCCCAAGCACCAGAATTTTTGCGTCGTGGGATATGGAGTCCGGAGCCGCGCTTCGTGCCAGGGCTATTTCAGCATTTCGATCCGCCATGAGGTACTGGTCAAGCGCGGCCATGCTGGGATACGAGGTTTTCGATTGCGCTTGCATTGGCAAGGTCGCGCTGAGCGCTGATACAAGCATGAAGCCTGCTACTGCAATTATCTTGAGTGTCTTTTGGCCCATCCATTTCCCCCTTCGACGCAGATTTAGTACGACCCGACTCTTGTGATGCGGCCATTCCAATGAGTGTTGTATCGATCATACCAACTAGTATGTATGTCGTGAAATCACGATTAATGCCGCTGTTATCCCATTTTTCGTAGCTTCCAATCAGCGTAATTCCTTTTCTGGTAGACGTGCAGTGTTTTTGCAGGGTACCACCGTCCGGCCGCATCACAACGCAAACCTTAATCGTGTCCACATGCCGGTTCGCAGTTGTACGACCGCATGTTATCCCTGTCGAACTGTAACTCAGCCCTCAAATTCCCACACGGGTGGTGATGCGAATGCATTGGACTCAGCCAGTACATGGAGACAACCCAATGCGACTGAACCCGACCAAACTGCTTGCCTTGATGGTTTTTTTCGCTCTTGTGCTGCCGGGCATGCTAGCGGCGCAGAGCACCACCAATGGCGCGATCAGCGGAACAGTAACCGACGTCACCGGAGCGGTTCTGCCCGATATCACCGTAAACCTGAAGAGCACCGAGAAAGGCTTTACCAATTCGACAAAGACGAACGGACAGGGCTCCTACCAGTTCCCGTTGCTCGAGCCGGGAACGTATGCCGTCACAATTTCGGGCCCCAACTTTAAGCAATCAACTCTGACCGCCACGGTAAGCGTGGGCGCCACTTCGATCGTCAACGTGAAGCTGGAAGTGGGGGCGGCCGGGACCACAGTGGAAGTCACGAGCGAAGCTGCATTGTTGCAGACGGAGAGCGCCGAAGTTTCAACGACTTTCAACGCGCGTGAGATTTCGGAAGTGCCGAACCCAGGCAACGACCTGACCTTCGTCGCCCAGACGGCCGGGGGTTCGGTGATGAACACCGGCAGTGGAGCGGGAAACTTCGCAAGCTTTGGCGTATCGGCGTCGTCAAACTTGTTCACGTTGAATGGAATGTATGACAACGATCCGTTCCTAAACTTGAACAATTCCGGTGCGACCAACCTGCTGCTGGGCAACAACGAAGTGCAGGAAGCGACGGTGGTGACCAACGGTTATTCGGGCCAGTATGGGGGCTTCGCCGGCGCGAACGTGAACTACATCACCAAGTCCGGCTCGAACAACTGGCACGGTAACACCAACTACTACTGGGACGGCCGGGCCATGAATGCCAACAACTTCTTCAACGTTGGCAACGACACGCCGCGACCCTTTGTTAATGCCAACCAATATGCGGCGTCTTTCGGCGGACCGATCAAGAAGAACAAGGCATTCTTCTTCTGGAACTATGAAGGCTTGCGAGTCATTCTTCCCACGAGTTCCCAAGTCATCGCTCCAACCCCGAGCTTCCAGTCCTATATTTTGGACAACCTCAACAACACCGGCCTTTCGCAATCGGTGCCTTTCTACAATACGATGTTCAACATCTACAACACCGCGGAGGGCGTCTCGCGGGCTGTGCCGGGCGTTTCGACCGCATCGGATACGACCGGCTGCGAGGGTCAAGCCTACAGCAACGCCGCTGGAACTTTCGGTGCCGGTGGTTTGCCCTGCTCGGAGTCGTGGCGCGGGGCCGCTACTAACTTTACTCACGAGTATTTGACTTCCGGCCGGTTCGACTTCAATGTCACGAACAATGACCGGATCTTCGTGCGCCTGCAAGAGGACAAAGGCGTTCAAGCTACGTTCACCGATCAGCTCAACCCCATTTTTAATGCTGTCAGCACCCAGCCTGAATATCAAGGCCAGGTTAGTTGGAACCGCGCTTTTGGCATAAGGGCCGCCAACAACCTCGTCGTCTCTGATCAGTGGTACAGTGCGATCTTCTCGACTTTGAACCTCGCCGCTACGCGCGCGGTTTTCCCCACAGACATGATCCTTCAAGACGGATCTCTTACACCCGTGGGTGGCGCTGATGTTGACTGGCCGCAGGGACGCAACGTGACCGGCTACCAACTGGTTGACGATTTTTCCTATAGCCTCGGCAGCCAGCACACTCTGAAGCTGGGCTTGTATTTCCATCGTAACCTGGTGAGCGATCGGGACGACGGTATCGCCACCGGCGGCCTGCTCTTCCCGTTGTCGTTGAACGATTTCGCTTACGGCGGGGTTGGAACTGACGGGGGCACCACCCTCCTGGATCAGAGTTTCCCAACCGCCCCGGATCAGGACATTAAACTCTATCAACTGGGCTGGTATTTGCAGGACGAGTGGAAGGTCAGGAGTAATCTGAAGCTTACCCTTGCCTTGCGCGCCGACCATAATTCCATTCCCACCTGCGAGAGCAATTGCTTCGCCAGGTTGTCGTCGCCGTTCGCCGACGCCAATCATGATCCCCTGATCCCTTACAACCAGGCCATCCAGAGCGGACTGAGCCAGGCGATGCAGAGTTTTACATCGATAGCGTGGCAGCCTCGCTTTGGTTTCTCCTACACCCCGCCCAGCATGAAGAAGACTGTGCTCCGCGGCGGTGTTGGGTTGTTCATGGATACATTCCCGGGACAGATTGCTGATGGTCTGTCCGAGAACACTCCGGTGGAGAATTTTTTCCCGTTCAACATTGCGGGGAATCTTGCCCCCACCCAAAAAACCGGCGGCAATGTGTTTAACAGCGCCGCCGTCACCAACGCCGCAATCGAATCGGGATTCTCCCAGGGACTGACCGCTGCTCAAATTAGCGCCAACGCAACCGCGAACGGTGGTCAATTCTCCGCGCCAGGATTCTTTAACGCTAACGCGATCCAGGCTCCGCGATACTGGGAGTGGAACTTTGAGGTGCAACAAGCGGTCGGCAACAACACCTCGATTACCCTCAATTATGTGGGGAATCACGGCCTTCACGAAACTGGCCTTTTCGACAACGAAAACGCCTATTGCCCCACGAGCACTTGCCCGGTCGGGTTTATAGGCCTGCCGGCGAGCGTGCCCGATTCGCGCTTCGGAGGGGTGACGCAAATCCAGACTGTGGCCGTCTCCAATTACAACGGCCTGACGTTGACGGCGCAGCACCGCTTCAGTCGCGGCCTGCAACTTCAAGCCAACTACACCTGGAGCCACGCCCTGGATGAGATTTCCAATGGCGGATTCAATCAGTTCATCGCCAATGGCACGAACTCAGGCCGGGTTGGCAGCTTCCAGAACCCGATCAACGACAGCAACCTTCGCCAATACAACTACGGTAATGCCGACTATGACACTCGCCACTACCTCAGCATGAACTACGTCTACGAACTGCCCAAAGGGCCTTCAGCGTTCTTGAAGGGGTGGCAGCTTTCCGGGACGCTGTTCGCGCGCAGCGGTTTGCCTTATACGGTTGAAAACAGCGGAGCATCGAACCTGCTTGGCGGGTATAACTATCAGTCCGCGGCTTTCGCAAACTACGGTGGGCCTTCGCAGACACCGAACTGCAACAGCCCCAGCAGCATCTCGGCAGGGCCTTGCTTGACCTCGGCGGATTTCCCCGATTTAGCTGCGGGCGGGAACGTCGGGCAGAATCAGTTGAACTCGGGAACCGAAAATCAACGCCGTAATCAGTTCTTCGGTCCTCACTTCTTCGACACGGATATGACCATCATGAAGTACACCAACATCCCTCACATGGAGTCGGCGAAGCTTGGAATTGGCGCGCAGTTCTTCAACCTGTTCAACCATCCCAACTTCCAGAGTCCGGTGAACGACATCAACAGCGGGAACTTCGGTCACGTTCTGGATACGGTGAACACACCGACCAGCATCCTGGGCTCGGCCCTGGGAGCAGATGCTTCGCCGCGGCTGGTGCAGCTGACGGTGAAGATCAACTTCTAGTTCCTGGCCGGGAGTTGAATGCCATGACGTGAGATCGAAAACTCGTTGTGGATCGGAAGTGGAGTGCAGAACTAGCTTGCAAGTTAAAGCAGAAGCCACGGCCCAGGGTCGTGGCTTCATTCTTTGTATCCGTCCACACTCCGCCGGTTTAGAATAAGCATGCAGCCCCACTGCCATGATTCAGGACAGCATCACGATCTCGCCGGGAACACGCTTTCGAGCTGCCATGGTGCTGGCGATCGTTGCGGATGCACTGCAAATCGTGGTTTTCCCATTATTCGTCGAAGGCGCTTTGTCGCCCGCAGATGATGTACTCGATTTCGGTGTCGCAGCCCTGCTGGTGAACCTTCTCGGATGGCACTGGGAGTTTCTGCCTTCGTTTTTTGCCAAACTCGTGCCAGGAGTCGATCTGGTGCCGTTCTGGACGATGGCCGTCGCGAACGTGTATCGGAAATCCAAGCAGATCGTGGTCGCTGAGGAAGAAGACCGCCAGGAGCACCCCGCGCTGAAAGATCCAAACCAAGGTGTGGAATAAGAGCCAACTGTTGTGAAATCACTTTAGAAGATGCGCTCTCCCAGCTGCGCAAATACGCACGCCTCACGCGCGTATGCCCAGCCAAAGTCCTGACTTTTTGGCATTTGCGGAAAGATTCATCCTCGCCCGGTTGTTGACCGCTTAGATTTTCATTCCTCGGGCGCGCTTATCACGTTGATGTGTGACTTGAATCACTGAAGTCAATCGCGGAATGAAAGATAAACACTCCATTCGACTGCGATTGGCGGCGCGTGGCTGGCAGCCAGGATAAGGAGGAGTCGGAGGGGCCAACCTGGACGACGAGCGTTACTCACAACACCATTTTATAACGTTCTCATATTCGCTTCCGGCCAGACGATTCCCAATCAGCCTCACCGGCTCTCCCACAGTCGAGGATAGAACCCCGGGGTGAAGTGCAGGTTACGCAGCGGGTCGACGCTCGACGCCGTGACTATGCCCTTTCTCATTCTCGGGGCCGGCCACAACTCGATTTAGCGCACGGCCACGTTGCCAGGGAGACTGTCCATGAAGACAGGCGAGAGAGAGACTATTGCGGCACATCTGAGGAAGAGTGGTGTGTCGCGGCGCAGTTTTCTACAACTCTGTTCAACCCTCATCATGACCGCGCCGGTGGGCCTGAGCTTGACCACCAAGGCCACGGCTGCACAGGTGGCGCGGATCGTAGGCAAGGCGCGCCGACCCTCTGTCATCTGGTTGCACTTTCAGGACTGCACGGGCTGCACGGAAACGCTGCTGCGGACTTCCGCCCCGGACGTCGGCCACCTGATCCTCGACGTTATCTCCCTGGATTACCACGAGACTCTGATGGCCGCCTCTGGCGCCCAGGCGGAAGCGGCGTTGCGCTCCGCCATTGAAGAGAACGCCGGAAAATTTGTTCTGGTGGTCGAGGGAGCAATTCCCGCTCGTGACGACGGGATCTACATGGAAATGGGCGGCCGGCCCGCCATTCAGGTCGTAAAGGAAGTAGCGGCGCAAGCAGCGGCGGTAATCGCCATCGGCTCGTGCGCGTCGTGGGGCGGAATTCCTTCGGCTGATCCCAATCCCACCGGAGCGGTCGGCGTCGATTCCGTGATTTCTGGAAAGCCGATCATCAATCTTCCGGGATGCCCACCGAACCCCTACAACTTGCTGGCCGTGGTTCTAGAATACGTGACCATGGGCCGGCTGCCCGAACTGGATCAGTTCAGCCGTCCGAAATTCGCATACGAACGGGTGATCCACGAGAACTGCCCGCGGCGCGCTCACTTTGACGCCGGACGATTCGCGGCCGCCTTCGGCGATGAGGGACATCGCAAGGGCTGGTGCCTGTACAAACTGGGCTGCAAGGGACCAGTGACTCACGCTGCCTGCTCCACCCGCCAGTTCAATGAGATTCCAGGCGTGTGGCCGATCGGCATCGGCGCGCCGTGCGTCGGTTGCACGGAAAAAGGAGTGGTGTGGCAGATGGGAACGTTTGAAACAGTTCCCATCCACCTGGCCACACCGCCTGATACGTATCCGCCGATTTTCAGCACTGAGGGCCAGTTCAAGGTGGGCGCCGCGGCGCTGGTGGGCGCAATCGCGGGAGCGGTCGGGGGAGCGAGCTGGGTGGCCTCACAGCGCTTTCAAAGCAGCATGGAAGCGGGAACGACGCGAATTGCGGCCGACCGCGCGCATGCAGAGAAAGCCAAAGCATCTTCCGAGAAGCCGGCCGGCAGGGAAAAGGAAGAGAACTGACATGTCCATCACTCGGCGACAACTCTTCACGGGCATCGCCAAGGCAGGGATACCGGCTGCCGTGGCAGTCACCGTGGGCACCGACATACTGCACGCCGGCGAGCCCATCCCGGTTCCCAGCGCCGCTGTCGGATTGCTCTATGACGCCAGCGTCTGCATCGGTTGCAAGGCGTGCGTGGCGGCCTGCGCCGAGGCCAACGACACACCACCCGACACTCGCCGCGACGCACTCCACCAGGCACCGGAGGACTTGAACGACCTGACCCGGAACGTCATCAAGCTCTACAAGCCGGAGGACGGTTCGGCATTTTCGTTTGTGAAACGGCAGTGTATGCATTGCCTCGATCCGGCGTGTGCGGCGGGTTGTCCGTTCCAGGCGCTGCACAAGAACCCGGAAAGCGGGATCGTGGAGTGGGACGCCAGCAAGTGTATTGGCTGCCGCTACTGCACCATCACCTGCCCATACCACATTCCGCGTTTCCAGTGGGTGGGATTCAATCCACGCGTAACCAAGTGCGAGTTGTGCAAAGACCGCCTGGCAAAAGGCCTGAAGCCAGGATGCACCAGCGTGTGCCCGACCGGCGCCGTGATTTTTGGTCCGCGTTCGGTGTTGCTGTTGGAGGCCAAGCAGCGTATTGCGAAGAACCCAGGCCGCTACTACCAGAATCGCGTGTATGGCGAGTTTGACAACGGGGGCACGCAGTCCCTGTATCTGTCGAAGGTTCCTTTCGAAAAACTCGGGCTGCCGGAACTCGGGCCAGAATCGGTTCCGGCGCGAACCCTGCGCTGGCAGAGACGGTTCTATCAGTACTTCGCACTGCCCGCGGTGCTGTATGCCGGTTTGGTCCAGGTGATTCGCACGAGTCTGAAGGGCCACGAGCAGGAAGCCCACGAACGCGAGAAAGAAACTGGATTGAGGGCGCAACTATGAGTGCCACAACCACGAACGCCACAGCGACGACACGCGCAGCCACAACTTCCGCTCCCAGCAACCGCTGGGAACGGAATGTGCCGGTATACGGGTTCCCAGTGGTCAACGGATTCTCACTCGGACTGCTGGCCCTGATCCTAGTGGCTTTCGCGCTGAGCGGATACCGAGAGTTGGCGGGGCTGGGCCCGGTCAGCGGCATGAATGACGCTTACGGCTGGGGCATCTGGAAGACCTTCAACCTGATGGTGCTGACCGCCCTGGGCTCCGGCGCATTCGCGGTGGGGATTGCGGCGTGGGTTTTTCGGCGAAAGCGCCTGCACGCACTCATGCGGATGGCGTTGCTGACCAGTTTTCTGGCGTACGCCTGCGGCCTTCTACTGCTCGGTATTGACGCCGGGCGACCGTGGAATTTCTATTGGATCGTTTTCCCGTGGCGATGGAACATGCACTCGCCGCTGGCGGAAGTGGCGATCTGCATGTCGATCTACGCCATGATTCCGCTGGCGGTGGAAAATATTCCGCCGGTGCTGGAGCGGCTCTGGTATTTCGATTCGCGCCTGCGCCCCGGGGTCGAGCGCATCGAAAAAGGCCTCCACTACTTCTTTCCCTGGATTATTGCTGCGGCGTACCTGCTTCCCGGCATGCACCAGTCATCGCTCGGAGCCTTGATGCTGCTGGCCGGAGAGCGCGTCCACCCACTCTGGCAGACGCCGTGGCTGCCAGTGCTTTATTTAGGGGCGGCAACTTTCATGTCGTTCGGCTGCGTGGCCGGAACCACCATGCTGTGCTGCCTGA
>JBELAE010000193.1:0-9070 GCA_049509155.1 Candidatus Sulfotelmatobacter sp. | reverse complement strand
CGAGATCGAAGCGAAAACCGTCTACACCCATGGTGTCGCGCCAGTAAGCGAGCGAATCGACAATGAGGTTTTGCGCGACCGTATTATAGGTGTTGTAGTTCCCGCCGGTGCCAGTGTTGTCGTAGGAGTACTGCATGTCCGAAGTTAGTTCGTAATACGTTGGGTTGTCGAGCCCACGCCAGGAGATAATGGAATACATGGTTGTATCGCTTGGGTTCCACGCCCCGCCCTCGGCGGTATGGTTGTACACCACGTCGATGTAGACCTTGATGCCCTGGTCGTGGAATGCCTTCACCATGGCCTGGAACTCGCTCGTCGGCCCACCCGCAGCCTGATTTGACGCATACCGGCGATCCGGTGCGAAATAGTTCAGCGTCGAGTAGCCCCAGTAGTTCTGACCGGCCGTCGAGTTCGGCGTGTTGTCGTTCTGGTCATTCTGCGTTTCCTGGACGGGCAGGAATTCCACCGCCGTTACGCCGAGGCTCGCAAGGTACGGCGCCTTCAACGCGGCTCCAGCATAAGTACCCTGAACGGCCGTGGGAACGCTACTGTCGTTCTTCGTCAGGCCACGCACGTTCACTTCATAGATAATGTCGTCTTTCTGCGCGCGTGTCGGCTTGGTGCCTACGCTCTGACTAACTGGCACCCACAAGATGCTTTTAGGCGCCATGGTGCCAGTGTCGCGATTGCGGTTGCTGGCACCAGAGGCATAGACCGTACCGTCAGTCCAAGTAGCGTTGACCGGGTCTCGGCTGATTTCGTGCGCATAGGGGTCAATCAACAGCTTGTTGGGGTTGAAGCGGCTGCCCTGTGCGTCCACGTCCGAGATGAACCCGGCGCTGGAACCACCCGTGGTCCAACTGTTCGAAAAGGGCCAGTTCGGTCCCCAGGCACGATAACCGTAATATATCGCCCCGGTCATGCCAGCTGCCTGCAGCGTCGCAACCGGAATCGAAACCGAGAAAATATTGGTACTGCTGTTGGCACTAAGCGGAAAGCTCAGCACCTCGGGTGAACCCATCGGAGATGCATAGAGGTAAAGGTCGATTCGCGTGGCACGCGAAGAATAGACCCGGAAGATTACATTGCTCTGAGTCGAGTCGTAGCTTGCGCCTAAACCGTAGGCGTTGATTGCCGCGACGGCAGGCAGAGCGAGAAAGAGGAGGCCGGCAACGGTCAACAGGGCACGTGTGAAAGCAGTGGTAATACGCATGAGCTGTGGCTCCTTCATTCGGGCAGGGCGCGCAGTTCTTCTCCGATGTGAATAAAGGTCGGAGCACCTCGCGGCAGCTTTGTTGAGCATTGAAACGTTCCTCAAGTGCCAAAAGCGTAGAGTGCTGTTCCGACGTTTTCGAAGCTAGTAAATAGCCAGAGCCTGATACCGTTGCGTAGATCCAATCTCTCGTAGGGGTCCTTCCAGGATCAAATGCCAGCGTAGAATGTCAGTATTCTCCGCCACATGCCGCTACCAGTCCTAGCGCCAAGCGCTGCCGCCCGAGCGAATGGATGTAGAGGTTAGCGGTCTTTCTTTACTTGCTTGCCAGCCATGATTTCTGCTGCCCCTGACTCAGATAGAGGTCAACCGCGCGCCGGATCGATTCCGACGGCTCTGCCGCTCGCTCTGTAAACCGCGTGGCAAATCAGCCAACTGCTCATCGGTGAGGAATACCGCCTGGCTTCGATGCCCTAGCGTCCCATTCATGACCGTATACCGTCAAGATCGCCCTGTTAAACGGCTGTACTGGTTTATCAGTGCCGTCGTAAGTCCAGACCTATTTATATGCTAACACCATGCGATATTCTGATATTGTGTCGTGCTAACCGTCATCTCAATCGAGCCAGTCTGCTTTCAAGCACATACTGAGTAAACTACACAGCACAAGAGCAAGATTTCGTCGCATATTGTTCCTCCGGACGCTACGGTCGCGGCGTCAGCTGCTACCCCTGGACCGTGGGGTCGAACATCGCAAAGTCATTCCGTCGTTCCGGTAGTGCCTGAGGATGTGGCGCTGCCAGCTACTGCCGGTGTCCCAGCGCCTGAGGATGTACTCCCTCCTGATGGTGTTCCGGCGGTTGAGGATGTACTTACGCCGCCTACCGGTGTTCCAGTGCCTGAGGATGTGCCACCCCCTCCCCCGCTAGCTGCCTTCGCCCCAGCCCCGACCGCCGATGAGGTTGTGCTGCTTCCAAAGTAGAAGCTGATCACGCTGACGAAGACAGTTGCCAAAGTCGTGAAGATCTGCTTCGCGAAGTCTTCCGCGTCCTTGTTAGTCTATACAGCGCATCGAACACTTCGCTGCTTGCATCTCTCACAATTGCATCGGCGGCTTCCTGCAGAGTAGTCGAGAACAGCTTATTGACTTCCGAGGAACGCACTGACGTATCACGGAATGTCCCCTTAACTTGCCACTGCGATGCCTGCTTCCTGGTGACACTCGCCAGTGCATCTGTGGAACTTGCGACATTAAACGTGGCTGACACACCAATGCGGGCAGCTAGCCAGTATTTGTTGTAGTTAGACTGCGTGTCATCGTCACGACGGAACGCGGTGATGAATCCATACGGGGAGCTGCTGAGCGTCATTGTGGTACCGGTTACATTGTTTGTGACTGCCCCGTTATTGACTGCAATTCCGAGTAGTTCAGGTATGCCGACTTTTTGAACTGCTGAAGTGCTACCAGCCGACGAGGGCGGGGGGCCTACTTGTTTGTTTGTCTGCGCGGTTGTTACCTTCGCCATCGCGGTTTTTGTAGCCTTGTTGCTCGTGAGGGTTTGCGCTACGCAGGCTGTAATGGTCCACCCATCGAATTATGTAGCCAGCGCAGCGGCATTCACGCATGAGGTCGAAGCTATGCGCGAAAGCGAGCTGAAGCGTTTCGCAAAACGACTACGGGAATTCTTTAAGTCCTTCGAAACGCTCAACTTCAGGGATCTATCAACCGCACACCTTCAGAAGCTGGTGGACGGGCACAATCTTTCTGTTGACAAACTACTGACTGAATACACCAAAAAACTAAGGAACCTGAAGTAATGGAACCGAGTTGGATAGTTGGACTTGCGATGGAGTGATGTGAGATGTGGCCAGACAATGAGACAGACCGCGATTTCCTGAACTTTACAGGTATTTCGGAGACCGTCGCCGAGATCATCGTCCAGGCGGACGGACGGCCTATTTCCATCGGGATTTCTGGCGCATGGGGCGTTGGGAAATCATCGATGATCAAACTAGTTCGCCGCTCCGTTGCCCAACGCGAGAAAGAGGGCGAACGGGAATTTGTGTTTGTCGAGTTCAATGCATGGCTCTATCAGGGATATGATGACGCGCGCGCTGCGTTGATGGAAGTTATCATTCACAACGCGAGTCGGGTTTATGGGCAATCGCGCATGCTGGCTCGTCAATCGGGCGCACGGCTGGCACGCAACAAATTTGCGCGGGCTCTTCGGATCAGACGGCTAATCGGCCGTCAGTCAATTGAAAAACAGTGAGGAAGCGCGATTCCGGAGGCAAACGAAAGTCAAGCCCCTCTTCGCAAAACATTCGGTTTGTGATCGCAGAATATTCGCCGCAGCATCTCGCAGGAGTCGGACTGCTCATCCCGGCTTCAGAGAAAAAAGGGGCGGGCTGGCAGCCTCTGCCGAGGCAGTCCACTCTCTGGAGTCCGGTTTGTCGAGTGAGAATGGCGAAATATGGCCGCATTGTCGCGGGCTCCGCAGCGAACGTACGCGGCATCAGACTGTCTTGCGGAGAGAGTGGGATTCGAACCTGTAGGTGCACTTTTCGGCTCAGTAACCCTTAACGGGAAGTCAAGCCACGTTCGCCAAGTATTCGGTTTGTCATCGCCACATCATCGCCCCAGCGGATTTGCAAATCCGCACCCGGCCCGGGCGTCGGGAGAATTCGGAAAGGGAACGGTGTTCCTGGGTCACGGCCACAGTTTCTCTGCTCCAGATTTTCGAGCAAGTATCACAAAATGTGCGCAATTCTCGCTTGTTTCTCCGCGGATTCAGAGGAACTTCTCTGCACTGGAGAGTGCTTGGTAGCGCTGACGGGAATCGAACCCGTATACCCGCCTTGAGAGGGCGGTATCCTAACCGTTAGATGACAGCGCCTCGGTCGCTCGAAACTTCGATTATAACAAAGCCCCAATTTGTCCAGCGCTCGGCACTATTAGTTAGTTGCGTTTTGCCTGTCGTGTCGGCGTCCGCCCACGCTGCGGCGACACCACCGACCTGCGTTATTTCTGCATGAAATTTCTTGTCAAGTTCCGTAACGTTCATTCCGGAATTTTACTCAGCCCCATCGCATTTTTTTATGCATGCCGGCTCCCATCCACAGGCTCAGAAGCGCTATATTTATATGTAACTCCGCAAAGTTAAAGTCATAGAGTCTGAAATACGCAAGGGCGATGTGTATGTTGTTCATTCATCAACAAATCCAATCATTCCTAAATCTAGGAGCATGCAAGGAGTATCCCATTATGGCAAAACCCAAATCCCCAAACTCGAAGAAGAACACTGAACTGAAAGCAACGGTCTCTACCACCAACAGCCCGCCCTCCGTGCCCACGAACGGCATTTCGGGAGCAGCCGCGGCCGCACCCGCAATGGAAACAACCGCCGCCCCAACCAGGAAAACGGAAACGCGAAAGCCCGCGCGCAAGCCAGAAGTCGTGAAGGCCGAAGTGCGAGCCAACCTCATTCCCATCAGCATTGAGGAGGAAATCCGCCAGCTCGCTTACCTGTTCGCCGAGCGCCGCGGATTCCAATCCGGCCACGAAACCGAAGACTGGCTGGCGGCGGAGAACGAGGTTCGCCAGCGCTACCGCCAGCACAGCGCGTAGACCCCGGCCGGTTGATCCTGCTTTGGCGGCCGAGCCCCGGCCGCCCGCTCCCCGGCGGAAACGTTTACGCCTGAGCCGGTTTGTCCTAATGGTCCTTCCAACAGCGTGTTTCGCCTTCCTTCCTGTTGCCACTATGGTGGGTTTCTGAAAAAATACATCGGGGTTCTTTCGCATGGCGCAAATTGGTAGTTTTGCCCTGCTCTTCGCCTTGGCGTTGAGCATGTACTCGTTCGGAGTGGGCATGATCGCCCTGTTCTTTCCGGGCGATCCGGGTTGGGAGCGCCTAGGCGAAACCGCTCGCCGTGCCGGGGTCGTAGTTTTTGGCGGAGTTCTTCTCGCCTCGATCGCGCTCGTCGTGGCCGCGTTCCGCGACGACTTCACCATCGCCTACGTCTTCCATCACAGCAACCGCGATCTGCCCGGCCCCTACAAGTTCGCGACGTTATGGTCGGGCCAGGAAGGTTCGTTGCTGTTCTGGTCGCTGCTGCTGGCCGGCTACGGCTTCGTTCTACGTCTGCGCTACAAGACCGATCCCCGCCTGTTCGCCTACGCGTCAGTCGTCCTCGCCGGAGTGCAGATATTTTTCCTGCTGCTGGTGAATTTCGCCGCCAACCCCTTCGGCCTGCTCGAAGGCCCGCTGCGCGCCGATGGCAGCGGCCTGAACCCGCTCCTGCAATATCCCGAGATGGTCATCCATCCGCCCATGCTGTACCTGGGCTATGTGGGATTCACCGTCCCCTTTGCTTTCGCCCTGGGCGCGTTGATCATGAAGTATCCCGGCGAAAAATGGATCCACATCACCCGCCGCTGGACCATGGTCACCTGGGGATTCCTCACCTGCGGCATCTTCCTGGGCGCGCACTGGGCCTATTCGGTCCTCGGCTGGGGCGGCTACTGGGGATGGGACCCCGTCGAAAACGCCTCGCTCATGCCCTGGCTAGTCGGCACCGCCTTCCTGCACTCGGTAATGATGCAAGAGAAGCGCGGCATGTTGAAAGTCTGGAACATGTGGCTGGTCTTCGCGACTTTCTGGCTCGCGATTCTCGGCACGTTCCTCACCCGCAGCGGCATCATTGCCTCGGTGCACGCTTTCGCGCAATCGTCGATCGGCACCTGGTTCGCGTGGTTCCTCTCCATCAGCTTCGCAGTCTTCGTCTTTTTCTTCTTCAAGAACAAAGACCACCTGCGGAGCGAGCACAAACTGGAATCGCTGATCTCCCGAGAATCCAGTTTCCTGTTCAATAACCTTCTCTTCGTGCTGCTCTGCTTCACCGTTCTCTGGGGCACATGGTTCCCAAAGATTTCTGAACTGGTGCAAGGCAACAAAGTCACAGTGGGCGGCCCTTTTTATAACCGCGTGGCAATCCCGGTTGCGCTGCTGCTCCTGATTCTCACTGCCGTCGGCCCGTTGCTGGCCTGGCGCAAAACCTCCTTCGACAGCCTTAAGCGGAATTTCATGTGGCCCAGCATCGGGGCCCTCGCCGTCATGGCTTTCCTGATGATCACGCCCGTAAGCTGGGGATCGCCGTTCGGCCTGCGCCCCTGGCAGGACGTCGCATATTTCTATTCACTCATGGCCATCGGCCTCTGTGTCCTGGTCACGCTGACCATCGCCAGCGAATACTATCGCGGCGGCAAAGTAATTGCCGGGCACACCGGCCAGGGCATGTTCGCCTCGATCGTCCAACTCACGCACCGCAATACGCGCCGTTACGGCGGCTACATCGTTCATTTCGGCGTCGTAGTCGTCATCATCGGACTTGCCGGCTCCGCGTTCAATCAAGACAAAGAATCCGAAAAAGGCCTAGGCTACGGCGACAAAATGCAGATCGGGAGCTACACCCTCGTCTGCCGTTCCTTCACGCAGGAAGACAAACCCAACTACGCCAGCGAGTGGGCCATCATCGACGTCTTCAAAGGCGGACGCCAGATCGACACGCTCTATCCCGAACGCCGCTTCTACAAAGCAAGCCAACAAGCGCAGACCATGCCCACGATCCGTTCAACCCTGGCCGAGGATCTCTACCTGGTCTACGAGGGCCAAAACGAGAAAGGCGAGCCCATCATCAAAGCTCACCTCAACCCGCTGGTCATGTGGATCTGGCTCGGTGTGTGGATCATCCTCGGCGGCACAGTGCTGGCCCTGATCCCGAACGCCCCAGCCCCGGTTCGCATCCCGGCAGCGAGGCTAGTCGACCAGCAACCAGTTCCTGCAGTCACGGGAGATTAGATGTCTGACTCCGGAAATTCAGAATGTGGGGACAGCCGCCCCCGGCTGTCCGCCGCGCACAGCGCGGTGGTTTTGATTTTTTCGTAAGCGCAAAAGACGGTGTAAGACACACGACGTAAAAGACTATGACGAGACCCACTCCAATCCTCCGCCGCCTGCTGCACTGCAGCCTGCTCGGTCTCGCCGTCTTCGCCCTGCTCGGCGCCGGCGACCCGGCCACGCGCTTCAACGAAATCGGCCACCAGATGATGTGCATCTGCAGCTGCAACCAGATTCTTCTGGAATGCAATCACGTCGGCTGCCCTGACTCTGACGGCATGCGCAACGAACTCATGGCCGCCGTCAGCCGCGGCGACAGCGACAGTCTGGTCGAACAAGCCTTCGTCCAAAAATACGGCCCCACGGTTCTCGCCGCCCCCACCGCGGTCGGTTTCGATCGCACGGCGTGGGTCGTGCCTTTCGTAGCATTGGCTCTGGGACTCGGCTTAGTGGTCGTCGTAATCCGCTCCTGGAAGAATCGCCCCGCGCCCGCCATCGCTGAGGGCCTGCACCCGGTCCGCGGCGCCGAACTCGAACAATTCCGCGACCAGGCGCGCAAGGAGACTGACTTATGACCATCGAACTGGCCGGATGTCTTCTGGCGACAGCCGCCGCGCTCTTCTACATTTTCTATCCCGCGACCTTCTTCGTTGGCCCGAAAAAAACGCGCGCCTCCTATCTCCGCGAGCGCAAAGACGCCGTCTACGAAAACCTGCGCGACCTGAACTTCGAATTCAAAGCCGGCAAAATGCCCGACGTCGACTATCAATCACTAAAAGCTTCCCTGCAGGACGAAGCCGCCACGCTCCTGGCCGAAATCGCCCGCCTGGAAGCCAAAGCCGCCGCGCCGCGCAGAGCCCAACCATGATCGGCCAAACAATGATCGCGCAACCATGATCGAGACCATGAAAGGAATACGACTTTTGACCCAAGCAAGATCTGTCATCCCGAGCGGAGTGGCTGGTGCGCAAAGCGCAGCAGCCACGAAGTCGAGGGACCTGCTGTTCGCCAGCACTCTGATCCGGCCTCTCTGGCAAATCGTCTCTCTCGCAATCCTCCTCACATCACTCGCCTCCGCTCAAACCCTGACCGGCCGCGTGAAGAACTCCACCACCGGCAAGCCCTCCGCCGGCGACGAAATCGTCCTGCTCAGCCTCGGCCAAGGCATGGAAGAAGCCGGCCGCACCAAGTCCGACGCCAAAGGCAATTTCACTTTCAAGCTCGACAGCGCCGACGGTCCCCATCTCGTCCGCGTCATCCATCAGGAAGTCACCTACCACCGCATGGCCCCTCCCGGAACAACTTCGGTCGAGGTCGAAGTCTTCGATGTCGGCAAAAAAGTCGAAGGCATCGAAGTCGTCGCCGACATCATGACCTTCCAGGCCAGTCAAGGCCAGCTCCACGTCCAGCGCACCTTCGCGGTGAACAACACGTCCAAGCCGCCGCGCACTCAGATGAACGAGCACAACCTGGAGTTCTACGTCCCCGACGGCGCCGCCGTCAGCGAGGGCCAGGCCATGACCGCCGGAGGCCAGCCCGTGAATTCCGCCCCCGTCCCTGAAGGCGAGAACGCCAAGAATCGCTACGCCTTTCTCTTTCCCCTACGCCCCGGCGAGACCCGCTTCAGCGTCGTCTACTCCGTTCCCTACACCGGCAGCGTGAATATCGACCCGAAGAGCGTTTATCCGCTGGAACATTTCGTCGCCATAGCGCCTAAGTCGATCGAGTTCTCCGCCGCGCCCGGAACCACCTTCCAAGTTGCCCCCTATCCCGGTCAGCCCGACGCCAACGTAGAAGTCGCCTCCAACACGAAATTGGGTGCGCCCCTGGCATTCAAACTCAGCGGTGAAGGCACCCTGGCAGCGCCGGTCGAAGAAGGCAGCAGCGGTCAGCCCAGCCAAGGCCCCTCGGCGCAAAATGAAAGCCGCCCCGGCGGCGGCCTCGGACCACCCATCGACGC
>JBELAE010000192.1:0-9088 GCA_049509155.1 Candidatus Sulfotelmatobacter sp. | reverse complement strand
TGCGCGGAGTTTCAGCATTCGCACGAGATTGCCAAGCTGATTGGTTCGCCTCCGGGATATTTGGGGCATCGCGAGACGCATCCGCTGCTGACGCAGGAAGCGTTGAACCAGTGGTTCACCGAGAAACTGAAACTTTCGATTCTGCTGTTTGACGAAATTGAGAAGGCTTCGGATTCGTTGTGGCAACTGCTGCTGGGGATTCTCGACAAGGCGACTTTGACTTTGGGCGACAACCGGCGGGTCGATCTGTCGCAGTGCATCATTATTTTGACTTCGAACCTGGGTGCCAGCGAGATGACGAACCTGGTGGATGGCGGGTTTGGATTCTCGCCGAAAGCGGTCGAAGTGAATGAATCGTTTGACGACAAGATTCAGCGCACGGCGGTGGACGCGGCGCGGCGCAAGTTTACGCCGGAGTTCATGAACCGCATCGACAAGACGGTGGTGTTCAAGACACTGCGGGATCAGCATCTGTCGCAGATTCTGGATATTGAACTTGGCATGGTGCAGCAGCGCGTGCTGATGGCTGCGGGCACCAGCCAGTTCGTATTTAACTGCACGCCGGCGGTGAAAGAATATTTGCTGAAGGAAGGCACCGACCCGCGGTACGGGGCGCGTCACTTGAAGCGGGCGATTGAACGGAATCTGGTTTTCCCGCTGGCCAATCTGGTTGCGACTGGACAGGTGAAGCTGGGAGATTTCGTCCGCGTCGACATGGCTTCGGAAAACAAGATGATCTTTGTGAAAGAAGCCGAGAACAGCATGGCTCCGGTTCTGCTGGAACGCTACGGAGCCGCTGCCGCGGCGCAGCCGAACGCGCGGGTAGCACGGACGGCGGTGAACAGCCGCCGCGGGGACTTTGGTACGACTCCGTCACCGTCAGTGGCGGAGAGTAAGTAAACGCTTTTAGCTTTTGGCTCTTAGCTTTTAGCTCTTGGCTAAGGCCAACAACAAACCTTCTCGCTTGACCGCATCTGGCGAGTTGGATTCTCTCGATGGCGCCGGAATTATTCCGGCGCCTTTTTTTGTTGCCGAAGGAAGGCCTTCGACACTAAGGGCACGAACGCGAAGAAGGGCACAGGCGGGGGGAGAACTTCGTTCGGGAGATGTTTTGCGCCGAACTTCGCAGTTAGCGCTTGGCTGGTGGCGCGACGGCCGCAGCATCCTGCGACACCCTCTGCCCTTCGATCTTGCATTTGTATTCTTTGCCGTTGTCGCGGCGGATGTAGAGCCGGTCGGTGTCCAGTCGGTAGTCCACGGCCTGGCCTATCCCGAACTGTCCTGCCTGGAAAGCACCGCAGTAGTCGATCAGGTAGATCCCTGCTGCGCCTCTCAGTTCGAAAACCGTTTTCTCGCGGGGAACGCCTTCGCCATAGGTGCCGAAAAAGCCTGAGCCCCAAAGGTCAACGCCATTTTGCCATCCTGTGATCGTCCCCCTCAGATATGTGTGCGGGACTTTGTCGGAGCCGACTGCGAATGTCGCTAAGAGAACCAGTAAGAATGCTGCGCGGGCGATCGTTACTGAACTCATGGCGCCTCCTTGTGTTATCGGCAGTAACTGCCGAACTCTCCTCGGATGAACCGTTCATCAATAGCAAGGTATTCCTTGACTGCGTCACGGAGCATAGCGATCGTGTAAAGAATTGTCACCCAAGGACGCTCGGCCGCCGTGGTTGGGCTTGCCGACGTGGCGAAGAGCAAGTGTAGCTTTTAGCGTTTGGCTCTTAGCTTCGAGCTCGGAACAAAATCAAGTTTCTTCTCGCTGGACCGCATCTCGCGAGTTGGATTCTCTCGATGGCGCCGGAATTATTCCGGCGCCTTTTTTGTTGTACTGGTTGGATGCGGTGGCGAGCGTAACGGGATTCTCAACAACTGAGCGCTCTCGGGTAAGCACACCCTTCAATTTTCCGTTTGCCGCCCAAATCGCGGATCGCCTATTTTCGCTGCATGGATTCCACTCGCCTGGTGATTGCCTCCAGCCGAACCTCTCCCCAGTCTTGGTCTGATTCGACCTGATGGAAGATGGGGCCCCAGATTGGCATCTCTCGATCACTTTGGGAGGGTCCGGTTTTCTTCCCTGCAATGGTGTCTTTTACTCGCTGATACGGGAATTTTCCGCCACTTCTTTGCGCTATTAGGGTCAGGTCAGGAGTCTGATGCTGCAGGACAACCGAGTCTGGTCCGTGGCCTCGTCCGTCAGAGCCGTGACAGACGGCGCAGTGGTATTGAAAAATCTTCGCGCCCTCGATGGTGTCAGAGGGGGATGATGTCGTCTTATCCTGTGGTTGAGGTGCCGGTGAGAGGACAGCCGGCAGAAGAAACAGATAGACAAGTAGCAGTGACCATCGCGCTTGCTGGTGCATGCGTACCTCCACCCAACCGTTGTTCGGTTAAGGACGTGCCGAGAAACTCCCACGTTCGCCTGCCGCGACTGCCTGCCAGGAGGCGGGAACTTCACTTCTCTTCTTCGCTTCGCGGAGGCGAGATTTATTCGAGACACATTAATGCTGCGCCGGCGAATGCTTCATGTCAGTGACATGGGTCACAGCTCTACTGGTCAAGTGATTGACGCCAACGCGAGTCGTCGATTGTGGTAACCAGGGCGATTACAATCATTGACCGGTGGACGGCAAACTGAGTCGGAGTGCCTACTCTCTCTAGCTCTCTCCTATTGATGGAATCCGGATTCCAATGCGCCGCTTGCGGAGAATGGAATACCACCTCGGTCGACGAGTCGGCCGGGCGGCGGCAGAGTTACGTGGAAGATTGCCAGGTCTGCTGCAAGCCGAATGTGCTGCGCGTGGAGTATGACACTTCCTCGCAGGAGTTCTTCATCACTGCGGAACTGGAGTGAGCGTCCAGCGAGGATCGGAGGACTATTCTTTATAGAGGAATCCCGCGACTAGTGCGGCCATGATCGCGCCCAGCCACATCTCGACCATCCATCCGAAAGGCAGCTCACGGCCGACGGCGGACCAGGAGGCTTGGACAAAATTTTCCGGAAAGCCAGCGAAGAAGCCCGCCAGAAAGCCGACCTTGATGGCCGTGCCTGGACCTGGCCCCAGGCCCTGACGAGCCCACGCATAAAGATGCGCGACCGCGATCGCCAGAAGGAACACCATCACGGTCCACTGGGCTACGAAGAAAGGATAGCGCGGCGTTTTCAGGAACAGTCCGGCATTCTGCACCACAACATAGCGGGCGCCGGTAATGTAACGGTAAATAAGAAAGCTCCACAGGTTCCAGACCACACCACCAGCCAGACCGCCGAACCAGATTCTGCCTCGGTTGAGTGCCATGCAGCGCCTCCTCGAAGAATTTGTGCGATTGAAGAACAGGGGCCCGTGGATACGCGCGAAGTGTACATCACCCGGCACCAGACTCGCGGGGAAAATCTAGGGAAGGTCTGATTAAGTTCGCCGAAGCGAAAAGCAGGTTTCTCGACTCCGTAGCATTGCCCTTAAACCGGGCAATGCTGCTCCGCTCGAAATGACAGATTTGAACTTAATCAGAGTTTCGCTAGGAGAGCAGAGTCGCGAGCAGTTTCTGCCGCTGGGCGAACGCGCTTTGCATCTGGCGGCGGATGAAGAGTGCGTTCGCGATCGCCCCGAGGAAGCTGAAGCCAACCTCGTAATCAATGACATCGCCGACGATGGTTCCGGCAACGCCACCGCGCGTCTCGGGGCGAAACTCGTGGCGGTGATGCCAGCTCTTGAACGGGCCTTGGTCCTGAATGTCAGCGAAATAATGATTCCATTCGAATTCGGTGATGCGCGCGATCCAGCGCGCGCGCAGGGGAAGAAAAGGGAAGACGCGGAACGAAGTCACGATGGTGGAACCGACGCCCGCCGCCTGCTCGGCTGTGACGCCCTCCGGGGGAGCTGGCGCGGGTCTGCGGTTGATCGCGATCAGCTTGGTGCCGCTGGAGGCGGGCATTATTCGCGGCAGGTTCTGCGGGTTCGAGAAGAACGCGAATACGTGTTCGAGCGGGAAGGGAACCCACTGCTCGAATTGGAGATGGTTGACCATAGGGCGCGCTCGCTCTATGGTATGGCCAGTGCGCCCAGGCGCCTAACTGCGCAACTCATTCGACGACAAGTCTGCTCCAACAGCCGTTATTGATTCGCCGGTAACTGCGAGCCAATCACGTCTCCGGACACGATCAGGTCTACGCGGCGATTCAACTGGCGGCCGTTGGCGGTGCTGTTGTCGGCGACCGGGTCGGATTTTCCTAGCCCGGTGGCGGTGATGTGATCGGGCGAGACACCGTTTGAGACCAGATAACCTTGCACGGTTTCAGCGCGTTTATCGGAAAGAGTTTGGTTGTATTCGTCGCTGCCGATGCTGTCGGTGTGGCCTTCGACTTGAAGTTTGAGATCGGGATAGGCCAGCACGATTCCTGAAATCTTGGCCAGGCGCTCGCGGGCTTCGGGCTTCAGAGTGTATTTGTCGAAATCAAAGAGAACATCGGGCATGCTGACGATTAATCCGCGGGCGGTGTCGCGAGTCTGCAAAACCTGATTCAGTTGGGCCAGCAGACGCGCGCGCATGGCTTCTTTTTGCTGCACGGCTTCCTGCTTTTGGCGTTCGGCGTCGGCAGCCGCCAGGCGAGCGGCATCGGCCTGGGCCTGAGCTTGCTGCTGTTGAGCGAGTGCGGCGGCTTGGGCCTGCTCGGCATCGGCGCGGCGGCGGGCATCGTCGGCGGCTTGCGCTTGGGCTTGCTGTTCGCGTTGCTGCGCGGCTGCGGCGTCGGCTTCTGCTTTGGCTTGCGCGTCCGCGGCGGCTTGGCGGGCGGCGGCTTCGCGGTCCTGTTCTTGCCGTCGCAAGGCTAATACGCGGGCGTCTTCCGCCATCTGCGTGGCGCCGCGGGCGGCGGTGCCGATTGGCGTACGGCCTTGTTTGCGCTGGTAGTAGTCTTCGGCGCGCTGCAGCATGTCTTCAGCTTTAGCGATACTGTCGCTGGCGTACTGCTGAGCGCCGGCGGCTTTGGCGATGGCTACAGCGTTGCGGGCCTCGAGAAGATCGAGAGGAACATTGGGCGAGGCCTGCGTCGAAGGCAGTTGGTCGGCATGGACGTCGATAGTGTACTGGCCACCTTCGAGCACGTCGAACTTGGCGTCAATCGATTCCTCAAAACCCTTCGTTTGCTGAAGAACTACGTTTTCCGCGACCACCTCATTGCTGGGGTGCGTCACTGAAAAATAAGGCTCGGCCGTTACGATTAGGCCGAAGGCCTGCAGGTCGGTCGTGACATTGATCTTGTCCTTGCCGTTTTCGCCGGGCAGGATTTCGCCCAGGTTGACGGCGCGGCCTTCCGGAGTGATGGCCCACAATACATAGGTCAGATATTGTCCGCCGAACTTCACGGGGGGCTCGAGGTGGTTGAGTTCGACGTCGATGGCGAGCCGGCCGGCCTTGCCGTCGACCTTGGCGTGGCCCGTGATCGCGGGCATCAGTGCTGTGCCCCTGAAGTCGACTGTGGTCGAGCCTCCGCGATTGCGGTAATTGACTGCACGGGCGGTGCGGGCATACACGCTGACCCGGAAGATCGGCATTTGCGAGTTGTCGTTGTCGTTATCCAGCGCGGTCGAATTGCCCTGCGATTGTGCGTCCGCGTGATTCCCCTGCGCGGGATAGAGGGGCGCGGCTGGGTTTTCTTGCGCCCAGGCCGTGGCTGCCAGCAATAAAGCTGCCAGTACCAGTGAGGGAAGATGCGTTCGCTTCATAGTTAAGCCTCGGGTCTTGAATAATTCGCCTCGTTAGGATGAAAAGAGGCGGAAGAGGGATGCCGACATTCCCCCGTGGCAGGGAATCAACTGGGATTTCCACAACAAAATCCGCGCGGGACGCGGAGATCAAGAAAAATCGTAGCGAACGAATAGCGAAGGAACCACAGGCGTAAACACAAGCGCTTGTGGTTCTACGATTGATTAACCACAAGCCTTCGTATTTTACAGAATCGGTGCAGGAGTGGGACTGCCACCTTCAAGTTTCTGCTTGACAATAAACGACTTACCGCTAAGATGTGGTAGAAAGTGGTACGAAGTGGTAGCGACAGTAAGGGCCGTGGGAACTTGGAGCTGAAAACGAGGAGCCGGTGGGAAACCGACCCAAAAGCACGATAAACAGCCCGAAACGCCCGACTTTGACCTTGCTTTGCGCGACTTTAACCTCCTTTGTGGCAGTTGTGGTGAGAGAGAAACAGCATGTTTCGCGGCAATCATCCAACCCGGGTCGACGAAAAAGGACGGCTCAAGGTCCCGGCCGAGTTCAAGCGGGTGATCGACGAGAAATACGGAACGCAATTCTACATCACAAGTCTGGATGGGAAGGTTGCTCAACTATATCCCTTCGAGGAATGGGAGCGGATCGAGCAGAAGCTGGCGGGGCTCTCCAATTTCAATCCTACGAAGAAAAAGTTTCTCGACCGCACCAACTATTACGGGCAGCAGGTCGAGATGGACGGGCAGGGACGGTTGTTGCTGCCGCAGTTGCTGCGCGAAGCGGGACAGATTAAGGGCGAGGTTGCGGTTCTGGGGAACTTGACTTACCTGGTTGTCAGGAACCTGGAGCTGTTCAAGAAAGAGATCGTAGAAGAAAAGTTCACGCCTGAAGATGAGAAGACGCTCGACGAACTGGGCATCTAGTGAGCCATCGATCGGACGGGGGATTCACAGACACCCCTCAGGGGGTTGGGCATGGTGGTGGAAGAGTGAGTCGTCTTCCGGCAAATCATGTTCCGGTTCTTTTAAAAGAAGCGATCGACTTTTTAGCCGTGCGGCGGGGTGGGACCTATATCGACGCTACGGTGGGTTTGGGCGGGCACAGTTACGAAATCGCAAAACGCCTCGGCGCACCGGGACATTTGATTGGCCTCGATAAGGATCCTGCAGCGCTGGCAAGAGCGGGCGTCGGACTTCGGACGTCGGACCTCGGCGAACCCAATGCGGATTGGCCGACGGTGACGCTGATGCATCGTTCGTTTGCGAGTTTGGCTGAGGTCCAAGGTCTGAGGGCCGACGGCCTGCTAGCTGACATTGGAGTCAGCAGCCTGCAGCTCGACGATGCGGCGCGCGGATTTAGTTTTCAGGCGGATGGACCGCTCGACATGCGGATGGACCCGCGTGGCGAGCGTACCGCCGAACAAGTGGTAAACCACCTCGACGAGCGACAGCTTGCCGATGTGATTTACGAATTCGGAGAGGAAAGGAGGTCGCGGAGAATCGCCAGAGCCATTTGCCGGTCGCGGCCGATACGATCTACCGCACATCTTGCGGACGTCATATCTGCCGCGGCCCGGCCAATGAATCAGGCAGAGAGAAGGATTCATCCCGCGACCAAGACCTTTCAAGCTCTTCGAATCTTCGTAAACCGCGAACTGGAAGATCTGCAGGCGCTGCTCGAAGCGGCGCCGCGGATTCTGAAGCCAGGGGGACGCGTGGTGGTGATCAGTTTTCACTCGCTGGAAGATCGCATTGTGAAGGATGCGTTTCGCGAGGGGGCTCAAAAGGGTTACTTCAGTGTGCTAACCAAAAAGCCGGTTACCGCAACTGAATTGGAGAGTGATCGGAATCCGCGGGCACGCAGCGCGAAATTGCGGGCGGCGGAAAAAGTCTAAGAGCGGGCTTCGGACTTCAGACGTCGGACCTCAGCGAGACCAAAAGTCCGCGAACGGAAGGTCTGAAGTCTGAGGTCCAAGGTCTGAAGTCGGGTCTGAAGAGTTTAGCTCCGGAAAACCTGCCGGAGTTCCCGGCACAGCTGTGATGGCGTGCCGGGCCTTAGAGATCAGGTGAGCGGGCAAAGATCCGCTGGGGCGGGATGGTAGCTGAGAGCTGACGGCTGATAGCTGAAAGCTGCTCTTATGGGTTCCGTGGTAGGAATCCAAAAAGTTGAGGTAGCGGGAAATGTACACGGGCCAATTGATTAACGATTTGATGGCGGTCGTCGAGCGGGTCGGGCAGGACGCGCAGCGGCGGCGGACTGAACACGAACGACAAGAACAAGAGGAATTGCACGCGATCTTTGCCATGCAGATTCCAGTGACAGCAAGCGACCAGGTTTTTATGGGGGCGGCATAAATGGCGGCAGCGGCGGCAACAATTCGCGGAGCGGGATTTGTGGGGGAACGTCCAGGGGCAGAGCGGCGCTCGTTTTGGACGGGTACGCCCGAGATTTACTTCTCCAAGGCGATCGACAATTCGCGTCTGGTGAAGGTGGAAGATCCGCGGCGTAACCGCGAGATGAAGCAGTTTGGCACCGCGCTGGCTTGCCTGTTCCTGCTGGTCTTTACTTATGCCTGGCAGCACTTCAAGGCGATCGAGTACGGCTACCAGATCGAATCGGCCAAGCGTGAACTCAGCGAGCGCACTGAGATGAACCACGCCCTGCGCCTGGAAGATGCGTCCTTGCGCGATCCTGAACGCATTGACGTGCTGGCGCGGCGCATGGGCCTGGTACCGCCGGAGCCGGGACAGGTGATCCGCATGGATGCGGGCGCGGCGGATGGGCAAGGTCAAGGGCCGGTCATGGCGAGCGCGGAGCCGGTGACGGTGATTCCGGGGCAGTAGATTTATGGCGTACAGGCGGACGCATTCGTCCGCCCGCCGAGCGGAGCTCGGCAGCATTTCGGCGGCGGCCTGTTCTTGGGCCGCCATGTTTGTCTGAGGCTGGTGATGGGACCTCTTGACGATGTCGGGGCTGGTCTCACCCCAGGGATCCTTCGACTGCGCATGCCGATTCGTTTTGCCCAACGACATGCTCGCTCAGGATGAAAAAGTATAAGGGGGAGCGAATGCGACGAGGAACCTGCTGTTTGCCAATGCCGCCAGAAAGCAGGTTCCTCCTCAGCGCTCTGCGCCTCGTCGGAATGACAACACATAAAGAACCGTAGTCATGGCGACCATTACTAGTCCCGGTAAGAACTCCCGGCTCTATCTGCTGGGTGCGATGCTCTTGCTGTGGTGCGTGGCCATTTGCGGGCGCCTCGTATTCCTGCAGATTTTCAGTTATGGCAAGTTCGTCAAGCAGGCGGGACATCAACAGCAGCGCGCGATTCCACTGGCCGCCAAGCGCGGAGTCATATACGACC
>JBELAE010000191.1:0-9203 GCA_049509155.1 Candidatus Sulfotelmatobacter sp. | reverse complement strand
GTTGGAAGTAACGGTCGCTGCCAACGGATTCGCAAATGCGGTGCTGACGGTCGCACTCTGTCCTGCTCCGCCGGTGGCCGTAATGGCTATGGTCGGGGCCGCCGTGTTCGTCAAAGCGAAACTAGCGGGCGTGGTCGCTCCTGACGCCGAGGCCGTTACGTTGTAAGGTCCGCCGGCCGTCGAGTTGGCCGTGCATGTGACGGATGCATTGCCGGCGGCGTCGGTGGTGCCGGTAGTGGCGGAAAGCACGCAGCTCGCGCCGGAGGCTGGGGCAGCAAACGTCACCGTTGCGTTGTTTAATGCCGTTCCGTTCGAGGTTACATTCGCGACCAGGGGCGCGGCGAAGGCCACGCTAACCTGTGCGCTTTGGCCCGACCCGCTGCCCGCCGTGATTTTTATGACCGGCTGGGGCGTTATGTTTGAGTTCGACGAACCGCAACTGGCCAGGAAACCCGCGGCCAGAAACACCAGGGCGATGTTGAAAATACCAGTGAAAATGCCGAAGTAAGATTTACGGTTCACAGCGACTCCCCTCCTCGCGCGGCCTTCTGGCTGGCGCGTTCACGCGACTGCGGCGAGCGGGGGACGCCGTACTGGTTGCGAATCGTAAAGACCTGGCCGCTTACTTTGACCGTGCGGACAATGAAGACCGGTTTGTCATTCATCGTCTTCATCACTCCGGTTACTTCCACCGCTTCTCCGGCGACAACCGAGAGCGCGCCTTTACCCTGCAAGCCCCATTTTCCGAGACTGGCATCCACCTGGCCGAGGTTCGTGTCGAGCATCAGGTGGGAACCGAAAAGCATTCCCGCGGCCGGCTTGGCGAGCACACTCGACACTGTGCCGGTGAGGGTGACTTCCTTGGCGATGTCATAGAAGGCGCGGGACTCGCGTTCGGATTGGGCAACGAGTGGAAGCGCCAGGATTGCGAACAGCAGGCCGGCCAGTAGCCCTGCGATCAGTCGAGTGGGTTGGATGCCGCGATTAGTCATACGTTTTCGTCCTCAGTGGTCTCGCCGAAAGTTTTGTGGGGGGGTGGTCTGCGCGCAGTCCGAACTCTGCGCTTGCCGGGGGAGCGGACAGTGTAATGACTTCAAGGTCAAAACGCAACCCTGTTTAAAGACACAGTAGTGCCTCAGTTTGATTTGTCATCCCGGGCAGGCGTTCTTTGTTCTTTGCGCAGCGCGAGCCTGCCCTGAGCCAGGGGGTCCGCAATGATGGTTACGCTTGGACTCCAACCGTGCCGTCCGAGCCAGTTTTGCTCGATGCATCCCTGAATTGCCCACAAAATTGATAAAAGAGCCATGCGCTACCGCGAAACAGGGCGATGACGGAATTGAATAGCAACGTGGAAACGACACCACTCGGTTTGAGTCGGGCATAGACCAGATTCATCGTCCAGGCCGGACTGGTGTATAGGGTACCGGCCTGGCGGGCTCCGATGCGGGTTCTCACAATTGGTTCGTAGACGATTCTTTCAATTCCACTGTTAAAGAATTTCGCAAGTTGCAGGATTCGGCTGCTGTACAAAGCTCGCGCCAGAACTGGCAGTTCGCGTCGCTTCCGATATTTTAAAATGAGCGACGCCGCCTCTGACGCATGCCGCAAGGCCGCCGTAACTCCGTTCGCGGTGATGGGATCGACCATCGACGCGGCTTCGCCTGCGATCAGCCAGTTCGGTCCGGCCACTCCTTTGTGGGCGCGGCATCGATAGGACGTTACGTTCAGCGGGCCCAACGAGCCGGCGATCAACATTGGCTCGAAGTGCGCATGCTTCCTCAATTGCTGTTGGAAAATCTCTTCGACTGAAAGTCCCTGCTCCCGTTTCACCTTGGTCGCGATGCCGGTCGTCACATACCCAACACTTACAGTGTCGTGGCTGATTGGAATCTCCCAAACCCAGTCCAGGTATTCGGACGGCTCGGGGTCGATGTACAGCGTGGTGCCTTCCACTGCTTGCTTCTGCGTGAAGTACGTCCATAGAGCGACTTTTGGGGGTCCAAACTCGATTGCCGGCAGCTTGAATTCGCGAGCCAGGATGGGCGCTGCAAATCCTGACGAATCTATAAACCACTGGGCAGCGAAGATCGAGCCGCCAACGGTTTTGACCGAAAGAATCCTGTTTCCTTCCCGCTCCACACCGACAACTTTGTCGCGGATCAACGTGACGCCTTGCGCTGTTGCCAGATTCGACAACTCTTCATCCAGACGTAGTCGATCCACGTGCAGAGTCCGGAGTTCAACGCGGAAGGGCGCACCGGCCAGCCATGTCGAGGGGACATACTGTTCCGAACACCCGTTGCGGAGCTGTAGAGTAACGTGACGTTTCCAGGTCGCGATGCGGCTTTCGACCAACCGCTCCATCGGCAGACCCAGTGCCTTCAGTAAGTCGGGAGCAGACCAGTCCAAGGATTCCCCAACGGCGGGTCGGGTGACTTCTGACGGTTCCACGCAAGTGACACTCAGTCCGGCCTTCGCGAGGTGAAGCGACGCTGCCTTACCGGCCAAACCCCCTCCGATGACAACTATGTCGCAAGTGCTGGTGGGGGCTTGATGGTCCATTCGTTCAGTACCGATGAAGGTGTTTCAAATTCTCTCGCAGGAGTTGGCTGGTGCTGGCGCGCGATTCCGGGCCGTCTTGCTATCTCTGAACCGCGGTCTTCAGCGCCCGTCTCTCGTCGAGCGCTTTGAGAATCTGCTCGATCTGCCATAGGTGGCGGCGTTCGTGAGCGGTGAGCATGCGGAAAGCCCCATAAACGTTGTAGGTAACGTGCGCGTACACCGGACACTGGACCTTCACTTTGTCGATGGCAAGCCCAGTCGCAGACAGCACGGATTCTGACAGCCGTGATTGTGACTCCTCGAACGCCGACCACGCTGCCTCAAAATTCTTTTCCTGCGGCACCAATTGGGGGAGGACTTTGTATCGAAGACGATAAGGTGGTTCCAGATTGCGAATCAACAGAAGAGCAATCGTTCCTGTGCGGAATGCGCGGTTGGTGGTGAGCCTGGGAGCCGTCGCAACCGCTTTCGATATCGCCGGAAGAAACGAGCGCGTAGTTCGTGCGAGATGGTCCAGGCACTCCGCAGCGGACCAGGATCCCGGCTTCAACGTGCTGGTGAGGTCGTTCGCCGAGCGGCCGAGTGCAAGGTTTTTGGCCTCGAGCGTGGCACGCTGAATCTGTTCGAGCAGGCTGGCAAGCTGGAAAAAAGACGCGCCGGATTCAGAATCGGCGATGAAGGGATGAACCGGTTTCAACGACGGGGAGCTGTTTTGAGACAATCCCGCTAGCAGCCTCATGATCCCGGCTCCCCCAGTCGCCGGCCCCGTCTTTCGCCTTGAGACCTTAACGATGAACAATTCGGGAGGCAATAATGTAAATCTACTATTGAACCTCCTTTTCCATCCGTGGGATGATGTCGCCCATCGCTTTCGCAAGTCCCACAAAATGGGGGTGGGATTCCTATGACAGCAAGTCGAACTATGCCGAACGCGTCCACGGCCTCGTCTGGAGGCGAGAGCTTTCTCGAAAAACTGAATTCCCAGTGGCACGAACGCGCCTTGCAGGTATTTATGTTCATTGTGCTCGCGCATTGGGGGGAACACCTTTTTCAGGCCTATCAGATTTATGTGATGGGGTGGCCGCGCCCGAGAGCCAACGGGTTGCTCGGTTTGTGGTATCCGTGGTTGATCAAGTCTGAGTCCCTGCATTACGGTTATGCGCTAGTCATGCTGATCTGCCTCTGGTTTCTGCGAAAGGGCTTTACCGGGGTTTCTTACACTTGGTGGATGGTGGCATTCTGGATTCAATTCTGGCATCACATCGAGCATTTCCTACTGATATATCAGGCGACCACGCATCACAATTTCTGGGGAAGGCCGGTTCCTTGCAGCGTTTTGCAGTTGATCTTTCCCAGGGTTGAACTCCACTTGTTCTACAACTCGATTGTGTTCATCCCCATGGTGATCGCAATGTATTACCACATGTTCCCGCCGGTCCAAGAGAAGGAACGGGCAACCTGCACTTGCGCCTGGCACAGGAACGAATTGCCAAGCGCAGCCTGATCTGTGCCCCATGGGAATGCTGGAGTGAAGCGTCGTCGCCTGATCTTGGCGAGTGTCTGCGTTGTCTTCGGGATTGGCTGTCACCGGCCGTCCAATCCATCGAGCGGCGTGACGGCCGAGTTTGGCGTCAACCCGAGACGGGTCGGTCCCGTTGTCATCTCCCTGACGTTGGCCGATGCCGCAGCCCATCCCCTGACAGGGGCGCATATCGCCATCGAAGCTGACATGTCCCACGCGGGCATGAGCCCCGTGTTCGCAGAAGCGAAAGAAGTGCAGCCGGGACGATATCAGTCCCAACTCTCCCTCGGCATGGCCGGAGATTGGGTCATACTGTTGCACGGCACGCTTTCTAACGGAGAAAAGCTGGAACGGCAGTTCGATGTAAGAGATGTTCGGCCGAACTAGGTGAGCTGTGAATCCACCATCCATCCCGTCCGAAGAGAGTATCGAGTCCCCGCCATTCGATCTGATGCAGGTGCCGGTCCTCGGATCTCTGTTCCGCTGGCGCTACGCGCGGCCTGTTCTTCAGGCTCCTCTGCTCATTATCAGTGTGGCTATGGTCCTGCATGGATTGTTCGGCCCGTCTTTAGCACCGAAGAATTTGGCGACCACTCTGAGTTGGCTGCATTTTCGGGGCATCCTCGTGCTGGTTCTGCTGTGCGCCGGGAATTTTTTCTGTCTGGCCTGCCCTTTCATGCTGGTGCGTCAGGCGGCCCGACGATTCTTTCGACCGAGGTTCACCTGGCCCCGGGCACTGCGCAACAAATGGCTGTCGGTCGCGCTGTTCATTCTCATCCTCTTCACCTACGAACTGTTCGGCCTCTGGTCTTCGCCGTGGTGGACGGCATGGCTCATCATCGGCTACTTCCTGACTGCGCTGCTGGTGGACGGACTCTTCAAACACGCATCGTTCTGCAAGTTTGTTTGCCCGATTGGCCAGTTCAACTTCGTGGCCTCCACTCTGTCTCCGTTCGAAGTAAAGGTGCGAGAGCAGGACATCTGCACGAGGTGCATGACCAAAGACTGCATTCGAGGCCGGCGCGCCCCTGCTTCCGATCTGGTCTTGATCCGCGGTTGTGAACTGGCCTTGTTCCAGCCTCGCAAAGTCGGCAACATGGATTGCACCTTCTGCCTCGACTGCGTCCATGCCTGTCCTCATGACAATGTCGGGATCTTGAGCCGCCTGCCAGGAGTTGAACTGCTCAGCGATCCCGTGCGCTCGGGGATCGGTTATTTCTCCCACCGCAAGGATCTCGCCGCGCTGGTGATTGTGTTCACCTTCGGTGCTTTGTTGAATGCGTTCGGCATGGTCAGTCCGGTTTATGCCGTTGAAAACTGGCTCGGCAGAATGTTGCACGTGCGCCATGAAGCTCCGGTGCTTGGAGTGATTTTTGCAGCCTTTCTGATTCTTGCACCCATGTTGCTTCTTGGAGCTGCGGCCTGGTGGGCGCGCGCCGGGGCCGGGGTAAAGCGCGCGTTCGTGCCGCTCGTGGTTCGTTATTCCTACGGGCTTGTTCCGATCGGTTTCGGCATGTGGCTCGCCCACTACGGTTTTCACTTTCTAACCGGACTCTATACCATCATTCCGGTGACGCAGAACGCGTTTGCGAGCCTTGGCTGGCCCTTGCTGGGGGAGCCGCGTTGGACCCTGACCGGGATCCCGGCGAACGCCGTACAGGTGATCGAGATCGGATTTCTCGTGCTCGGTTTTGCCGGGTCGTTGTCCGTGACGCACGGATTGGCCGAAGAGGATTCACCGGATCATCCGCTCCGAGCATTCATTCCATGGGCACTGGTTTGTGCCGTACTCTTGAGTTCGTCACTGTGGCTGATTTTCCAGCCGATGGAAATGCGCGCCACGCTGATGAGCGGTTAATGCGAGTGGAAGAGGGGTTGTGGAAGAGCGGCCCTTCATGGCCGCGATGGAGCGGATGAACCGTGGGACCTTAGCCCTCGGTGCCCGAACAACAATGTCGAATCGTCGTCCCATCCCGATTGCAGGACTGCTGGCTACGGCCGCGGTGGCGATGCTGGTCGTACTACCCGCGAAAGCGCACAACGGTCCTCCATTCCCAATCATCGAGAATCGGAAGATGGCAGGCTGTGTCGTCTCTCTGTGGACTCATCCCGACATTGGCACTGGAACGTTCTTCGTACTGGTAGATCCGATTCCCGGAAGCAAGATTCCCGACGACTTGAAAATCGAGATCGGGATTCAACCGGAAAGTGGCCGCCTCGCCGAAGTGATATATCCCGCGGTGCGCCAGGATAGCCGCGGGCAGGTAGAATACAACGTTTCGGCCCAGTTTGATCGCGACGAGTTCTATCGCGTGCGGCTCGTGTCGCGTACCGCGCAAGGAACGGAAGAAGCCCTTTCGCGAGTCGAGGCGACGCCTCCTGGCTACGGACGATGGGATCTTTTGCTCTACCTTTTACCCTTTCTGGCGGTTGCCTTTTTGTGGTTTCGGGGGATGTCGCGGCGGCACCGCTATAAGAACAAGAACAGGAGCCTGAAGGCTGCATGATGTTTGCGCGCCATTTCTAGCCATGCGCTTAGGTCGATGGGTGGGTTTTCAAAACGCAATACTGGCCCTGCTCACTGGAGCACTGATCGTGCTCTCTCCGGGATGTAATTCTGCGCCCAAGCTTCCCGAGAAGAATTCAAAAGCCTACGCCGAGGTAGTCTCGGCATTTTACGTCGGTCTGTCGGCGTTGCAGGTCGGCGATGACGTTCACGCCGAGGGCAAACTTTCGGAAGTGACTCACCTCGTGCCCGGAGAGCCCGCTGGATGGGCGAACTGGGGCATTCTCGCTTTGCGTCAACGAAACTATGACACTGCGGCGCAGAGATTTCAGCAGGCTCATGATCTGGCTCCCAAGAACGATCAGATATACAGCCTCATGGGACTTTTGGAGATCCAGCGCGGCAATTCGGCCCAGGCGCTTGCCGACCTGCGCCAGGCCGTCGAACTGAATCCGCAAAATCTGCGGGCTCTTTATCAACTCGCGGAAGAAACTGAGCGCCAGGGAGCGGGCAACAGTGAAGCGGAGTTTCAGCAACTCGTGCAAAAGATTCTCGCCGTGCAGCCGAACAATCTCGCCGCCCTTCTTGAGTTGAGCCGCATCGCCGCGAAACGGGGCGATGCCGCCACGGTAAAATCGGCGGTCGCGCAAATCAGCGCCCAAGCTTCGGCTTGGCCGGCTGAAGTTCAGCACCAGTTGGCCGCGGTTCAGACCGGGGTTTCTGGCGGCGATCTGCGCTCGGCCGCGACGCAAACTACGTTTCTCCGCAACGTCCTGATGCGCGTGCCGGCTTACCGTCTCAGTCTCAGAGCCATCAAAGCTGCGCCGGGAGAAGAGGCCGAGCCCTTCACTCGCTTCTTATTGCTTGAAACTCCGGTTTTCCGTCCCGCGCCGCCGGACTTGGCGCTCACGTTTAATGCGCAGTCGCTGCCAAATCCAAGTGATACGCGCTGGAGTTGGATCGGAGCAATCCCCCTGGGAAGCTCGGGTGCCCCGGTTGTCGCCCTAGCAAACGCGCGCGAAGTACAACTCTCCAGTGGAGCGAAGTTTCCGTTCCCTGGAGGCCCGTCCGCCATCCCGCCCCAAGCAGACTCGGTTGTACCCATCGATTTCAACTACGATTTCAAAACTGACCTGGTCCTTGCCGGCGCAGGCGGTGTGCGCCTGATGCGTCAGGACAGTCCGAGTGCCTTCACCGACGTAACGGCGAAGAGCAAACTGCCGAAGTCTGTGACGAATGCTTCGTACACGGGGGCTTGGGCCGTTGACATCGAAGCCGACGGAGATCTCGACATCGTTCTCGGAGCGAAAGATGGCGTTCCGACCGTCCTGCGCAACAATGGCGACGGCACGTTCCTCGCGATCCATCCCTTTGCTGAAATCTCCGGTCTGCGCAGCTTCGCCTGGGCGGACTTCGACGGCGACGGCAACCCGGATGCTGCGATCATCGACGAAGCGGGCCGCCTTCACGTCTTCATGAATGAACGGCAGGGCCAGTTCCGCGAGCGGCCGCTGCCGACAAACGTCTCTTCCGTGAAAGCAATCGCCGTAGCGGACGCGAACGATGATGGCATTCTCGACCTGCTGGCGGTCGAGGCGGACGGCGCGATCCTACGAATCTCCGACAAGAACGAAGGCGAAAGCTGGGAGACCGCCGAGATCGCGAGAGTTCCGGACGCCGCTCACAATCTTGCGGGCGACGTTCGCCTGAATATTGCGGATCTCGACAACAACGGCGCACTCGATCTGATTCTTTCATCGACCAGCGGCAGTGGCGGCGCGCTCATATGGCTCGGCGATGAAAAGGGCGGATTCACACAATTGAGCACTCCGGCCGGGCCTTCATTGGTCTTCGCCACCGCGGACCTTAGCGGCAACGGCCATCTCGACCTGCTCGGTCTCACCGCCGACGAGCAACCCGTTCAGGCAAAGAACCAGAGCTCGAAGAATTATCACTGGCAGGTAGTCCGCCCGCACGCCGTGCAAGCGGTGGGTGATCAGCGCATCAACCCCTTTGGAGTCGGCGGAGAAGTCGAAGTCCGCTCGGGGTTGCTGGTTCAGAAGCAGCCCATTACAGGTCCTCAGCTGCACTTCGGTTTGGGGGAACACACCGAAGCGGAAGTCGTGCGCGTTGTCTGGCCGAACGGCACGGTGCGCGCCGAATTTGGCGTGAAAGCCGATCAGGACGTCGTGACCGAGCAGCGCCTCAAAGCTTCTTGTCCTTTCCTGTTCGCTTACAACGGAAAAGAAATGGAGTTTGTGAAAGACGCGGTCCCCTGGGGTTCCGCGATCGGGTTGCGCATCAACACCCTCGGTTCCGCACAAATCGCGGCCACTGGAGAATGGTACAAGATTGGCCGCGAGCAACTCGTTCCCCACGATGGCTACTACGATATCCGTGTGACGGCGGAACTCTGGGAAGTTTATTACTACGATTATCTGGCACTGACTGCCATCGACCATCCGGTAGGTACGGAGATCTATGTCGATGAGCGATTCGTGATTCCTCCGGCGAAGCTCGGCATCACCACGGTCTCCACTCCACATGACATCGTCCACGCCGTGGACGACACCGGCCAGGATGTGACTGAACTCGTCCGCACTCTTGACGGCA
>JBELAE010000190.1:0-16238 GCA_049509155.1 Candidatus Sulfotelmatobacter sp. | reverse complement strand
CCTTTCATGACGCGACTGGTCACCTTATCGATCGCCGCCGCGCCACCGGCGGCCTGTATATATTTGTCGAGCAGTTGCTCTGCGGTTGGTCCGGTGGTTGGTCCCGCGTTTTCTTTGGTTGCAGCCGCTGTTGGACCCCCCGGCATTCCTCC
Source organism: Candidatus Sulfotelmatobacter sp. (assembly GCA_049509155.1). Taxonomy (GTDB): domain Bacteria; phylum Acidobacteriota; class Terriglobia; order Terriglobales; family Acidobacteriaceae; genus Sulfotelmatobacter. Next base: position 16,086 of record JBELAE010000190.1, on the reverse strand, counting down.
GCTCATCGCGTCCTTAGGGTCCTCGGTCATCACGGTTGGGATCGCCTGCGGCTTGGCATTGCCGTTGTGGCAGGAATTGCAAGTGACCATGCGATGCCCGTCGAAGTCATCCGCATTGATGGCTATCATCATCTCCATCATCTTCCTCGCGGTCTGCTTGTTCTTTTTGTCGTCCTTTTCAAAGGCTCCCTGCACGTGGCAGAAATCACATTGCACGCCCAGCGATGCCGTGACGAACTGCATGGTGGGAATGAGCTGCTCGGCGGGAATTCCCTTGAGCACCTGGATGTTCTTGAACTGCTCTTCAGCTTTCTTTGTTCCGGGGGTGCTGGCGGCTTGCATTGTGTCTGGGGCATGCCCTGAGACGCTGGACTGCGCTCGCACTCTCTCGAATCCAAACACCGCGATCAGGACGGTCATCGCCACAATCATCAAAACAAACGTCCGTTGTTGGTTCATCAATGCTTGTCCTCACTAGGAATTTTCAGAGTCTAACAGAGTAGCCAGACCCGCAATTGGCTTGCGTCCAGCGTCCTTACTTTGCATCCCTATTTTTGCTGAGCATCTTCTTTCACATCTTGCTTTAGATCCCCGTGGCGCACGAAGAATTTCCATTTATCCATCCCCGCCGGCACAGCGACGTCAAAGAACCCTACCATCATTTCGTCGGAAGTCTGATCGCCCCACGTCACGGTCTTCTCCGGATCGGGATTGTGGGGATTGTTCTTCGAGTTGTCATACCATGCAATCGCCCGGAGGCGCGTCCCTGCCTTTAGTGCGCGCGGCTCGGCCAGCCGGTAACTCAACTGCCAGTGAAAGTGGTAGTTCACACGCAACAACACGTCCACGCTGCCATCGTCGTGCACAATGTCATACTCGAAGCGCTTACCGCGCAAGTGCATGTGCGGAAACAGGCTGAGCAGCGTGGCGTCGTTGGGTAGCGTGCCCTGCACTTCCACACGAAAATCGTCCGCGCCGGGCGGAATGATCAGCGCATGATTGTTCAACTGCAGCGTGATCACTCTCTGCTTCGGCGGACTCTTCGCAAATACCAGGCCGATGCTGGTTTGATCCTGATCGGTCGTGCCATTCGTCGTGTAATGCATCTGAAACACAAGGTCGGAGCCTGCCGGCACGAACTTCGCCATCCCGTCGGGCCATTGGTCGGGCGAACTTCCGGGCGCGTACACCAGCAGCAGATCGCTGGTGGTCTCGTGCGCCTCGCGGCGTTCCAGTGGATCGTTCAACGTCGACGCCGTGAACGGAACTCCGACTGGCGCGTGCCGCAGCCACTGCGAGTCCGGCGGACGAATATACACCACCGCGTGATGCACGCGGGCCGGACTTCCCGGCCAGAACTCCGACATCTGCACCCAGCGGTCCTCCGCGAAATGTGTTGGCACAATTTCGTACGTATATTCAATCTCGCCCTGTGCCGGAATTTGCACCGCCTGGGGCATTCTCACCACGAGATCAGGTTGAAGAATATTCCATCCCTCGGGCCACTTTCGGGGTGGGGGCGCGTCGTGCGGGTCGCCGGCAGGCGCTCCCGCTTCCGACCAGGTCACCACAGTCGCGATCTGCTGCGGAGTCAAGGAAATATCGTTGGCGAAATGCCCGTATCGCGGATCGGCAAACCACGGCGGCATCATTTTCGTCTCGACCGCGTGCGCCATCGCTCCTGCCCACGGCCGTGTCTGCTCGTAGTTCACCAGCGGCATGGGCGCGACTTCGCCGGGACGATGGCAACTCTGGCAATGGTCCTGCAGAATCGGGGACACATCTTTGTAGAACGTCGGCGGCGCCGGGGCTCCCGGTTGTTGAGGATCCGCTCCGCCAATGCAAAGCGTCATTCCGGCAAGGGCCAGCGCGCCGAGAACCCTGTAACCCATGCTGTGATTCTACAAGCCTGCTGTTCTTACTTTCGCGTGTCTTTCGTGTTCTTGGCGGAGACTGTTTTTCGACGGACTCCCGCCTCAGAGCGCATCGCCGCGAAAAATGCTACATTCAACAGTTCATGTCTGCCCCTAATTCCAGGTTCGTGCGCGCCTGCAAGACCCAAGCTGTCGACCGGACACCGGTGTGGTTTATGCGCCAGGCCGGACGCTACATGCCCGAGTACCGCGCGGTCCGAAAGCAGCACTCGCTGCTGGAAATCTGCAAGAAGCCCGCGCTCGCGGCAGACGTCACAATCACCGCAGCGGAGTTTCTCGGAGTCGACGCCGCCATTATTTTCGCCGATCTGCTGCTACCGCTCGAAGTCATGGGCCTGCCTTTTCATTTCTCCGCGGGCGAAGGCCCCGTCATCGAGAAACCGGTGCGCAGCAAGGAAGATATCGCGAACTTGCGCACTGATCGCGCCGCTGAACTCGGCTATGTCTCCGAAGCCGTGGGCCTGGTTGCGAGACATTTCGAGACTCGTTTGCCGGTGATCGGATTCTGTGGCGCGCCCTTCACGCTCGCCAGCTACATGATCGAAGGCGGAGGATCGCGCAACTACATTCACGCCAAGAAAATGATGTACAACTCGACCGCGGACTGGGACACGCTCATGCGCAAGCTGGTCACGGTCACGACGGCTTACTCGGCCGATCAGGTGCGTGCCGGCGCCGACGTCATCCAGATTTTCGACAGTTGGGTCGGCTGCCTCAGCGTGGAGGACTATCGCCGCTACGCACTGCCGCACGTCACCGGCATGGTGAAGCAGTTGCAGAAAACAGGAGTGCCCATCATTTATTTCGGCACCGACAGCGCCACGCTGCTGCCGGCGATGAAAGAAACCGGAGCCGACGTCGTTGGACTCGACTGGCGCATTCCGCTCAATGATGGCTGGGCGCGCCTCGATCACGAGTGCGCCGTACAGGGAAATCTCGATCCCGTGCTGCTCTTCGCCGACTGGAAAGAACTAAAATCGCGCGCGGAAGACATTCTCCGTCGCGCCGCCGGACGTCCTGGTCACATCTTCAACCTCGGCCACGGCATCCTGCCCGAGACGCCGGTCGACAACGTGAAGAACCTGGCCCGCTTCGTGCAGGAGTATTCTTTAGCGTGATTTAGATTTTGGGTGGCGTAGCGCTTCAGCGCTGCGGTTAAGTGCACCCAAGGGAAACGGGCTTCAGCCCCTGAGGTTCTGCAGCGTCTCTCCGCACTCCATGACTCGCATCGCCATCATCGGCGGAGGCATTTCCGGCCTGGCCGCCGCCTTCGCGCTCGAAGAGCGTCGCGGCGCTGGCGCCGACGTCGAGTACGTTCTCTACGAAGCTTCCGCGCGGCTCGGTGGCGTGCTTCGCACCGAGCTCATCGACGGATGCATTGTTGAAGCGGGCCCCGATTCTTTCATCACTGAAAAACCGTGGGCTTCGGATCTGTGTCGCGCGTTAGGGCTGGGCGATCAGCTCATCGGCTCCAATGACGCTGACCGCAAGACCTACATTCTTACGAATGGCCGCCTCGTCGAAATGCCCGATGGCCTGATGTTCATGGTGCCAACAAAAATTCTGCCGACGGGACTCTCGCCGCTATTTTCGTGGAAGACCAAACTGCGCGTGACGCAGGAGTATTTTCATCCGCCCCATGTTGCCGAACATGACGAGTCGGTGGCAGCCTTCGTTGAACGCCACTACGGCTCTGAGATGGTTGACCGTCTCGCTGACCCCTTGCTCTCCGGCGTCTATGGCGGAGATGCCGCCAATCTGAGCGTTCGCGCCGTGCTGCCGCGTTTCGCAGAGATGGAACGAACCCACGGCAGTCTCGGCCGCGCCATGTTGGCCGCACGCAAGAAGATGGCGGCGGGGCCGCGCAAACCCGCGCCACCGCTGTTTACTTCGCTGAAGAATGGGATGCAGCATCTGGCGGAGACAGCAGCATCGCGCCTCTCGCCGTCGGCTGTCCTGACCAACACTCCGGTGCAGGCCGTTCAACGCGAGGCTGACAGCTGGGTGGTTTCTGCCGGAATGCAATCGGACCAGTTTGACGCGGTCATTGTCGCTCTGCCTGCGCTGGCCGCGGCGCAGGTGCTGCGCATGGCCAGCCCCGAACTTTCGGCGGAGCTTGCCGCGGTGCAGTACAGTTCGTCCATCACCGTCGCCCTCGGCTACGATCGCCAAGTTCGGCAGTCTCTCCCACCCGGCTTCGGATTTCTGGTACCCCGGAGCGAAGGCAAGAAACTGCTGGCCGCGACCTTCGTGCACAACAAATTTCCTCATCGCGCGCCGGAGGATCGCGCCCTACTACGGTGCTTTTTCGCGGGAAGGAACGCGGAAGAAGTCTGGGCGCTCGCCGACGATCGGATCGTTGGAATCGTGCGCAAGGAACTGCAGCAGATTCTGGGTCCACAGATCGCCGGCCTGCGCGCGGATCCGCTTTTCGCCCGCGTCTACAAATGGAAGTCCGCCATGGCCCAGTACGGCGTGGGACATCTCGATCGCCTGGATCGCATCGAGCACTTGCGCCGGCAGTTGCCTGGACTCGCGCTGGCAGGCAACGCCTACCGTGGCATCGGCGTGCCCGACTGCGTTCGCTCGGGCAGCGACGCAGCGAAACAACTGGTTGAGTCCTAGCTGCGTCTCGCGCTCCGGCATGTAGTCTGCCTGTGCTGTGGTTCGTGCGGGAAGCAGAATAGGGGCCATCAACAAAAATGTTGACGGCCCTCTTTTTTTCGAATGAAGCGGTTAGTCGTAAGCAGTCAGTCGTAAGCGCTCAGCTGGGTTTCTGGCGCTGCTTCTTCATACGATCCCTCTCCTTCAGGATTCCGCGGCCGCGCCTTGCGCCCGAAAATAGCTTCCTTCACCAGCTTCGAAATGGTCTGCCGGTTCTCGGCCACCACTCTCAGCCAGGCAAACTTCCCCATCATGGGGAAATAGATTCCGCGGAAGCACAGTCGCGCCAGGAAAATGTTGATGCGATACCCCAGCGGCTGGTCGTCGAGCGAATCGACGGCGTGAGCCAAAGCTTCCGGACTGTAAGCTTGCGCCCATCCGTATTTCACTTCGGCGTGGGCTTCCTCGATGGTCATTTTCAGAGGCGTGTGCGCCATGGCGAAGGGAATAAATTCCTTCCAATGCTTCGGCCGAGTAAGCCGCCCCGCGACCTCCAGCCGCTTGTAGAGCGGCGTTGCCGGCAGCGGCGTAAGCAGGCCGAAGATAGGTAGGCCCGGCGGCCAGGTGCGCACCTGCTCGAGCGTGCGTTCGGCCACGCCCGTAGTGTCGTTGTCCATGCCGAAAATAAACGACGTGATTGCGTAAACATTGCGTTTGGCCAGTCGTTCGAGCACTTCGGCATACTCGCCAGGCTTGTTGAAACCTTTGTTCACATCCTTGAGGTTTGTCGGGTCGATCGACTCCATGCCGATAAACACCCATTTGCCCCCGGAAGCTGAGATCAGATCGACGAGTTCCTCGTCGCGCAGAAGGTTGGCACTGATCTGCGCCACCCAGTGCACCTGCGCCCCCGCAGCAATAATGTCGCGCAGCAGCGACTTGGTGCGTTTCACATTGATGGCAAAATTGTCATCGATAAAGAACACCGCCATTTGGCCTTTTTCCTTGCGAGCTCGATCCTTTAGCAGCAGCAGTTCGTTCACCACGCTCTCGTTGCTGCGAAAGCGAATGGAGTCGCCGAAGAATCCGGTTACGGTACAGAACTCGCAGCCGTAGGGACAGCCCCTTCCCGATTCGACCGGAATAATGCGAAATGTTCCCCAGCCTTCGCCGACTTTCTTTAGCAGCGGGAATGCGGCTTTCGGGACCAGGTTGAACTGGGTCAGGTCTATTGAGTCCCACGGAATCACCGGATATGGTTTCAGCGACGGTTTGCGCTCTTTGCCGTTTTCGTCCGCCGGTACATAGACTTCCTGGAGTTCGCCGCGTTCGGCATCGTTCACAATCCGCGGCCAGGTTTCATCGGCTTCGCCCAGAGCCACGGCATCGGCGTGGCGCGGGCCGCCGTCGCGCCCCAGGGCCTCATCGGCCAACTCAGTCACGTGCGGTCCTCCCATCACAACTTTCACGCCGGTAGCGCGAACGGCGTCAGCGATACGGTAAGCCTTGGCGATCATACGCGTCATGGCGCCGATGCCGACCAGATCGATCTTTTCGTCGCGGACATATTGGGCGATTTGAGCCTCGTCCATGCGCTTGGCGTTGCCGTCGATGAGCAAAACTTCGTGTCCGGGCGGGGTGAGCGACTGGAGCAGAAACATCCAGAGGTGAGGCATGAAATTGCGGGTCACACCATTGTCAGGGTTATAGAGCAGAATTCTCATGACGCCCTCCTTGAGAGCGAACGTTCCTTGCCGTACGTACAACTGTTACTCACCGCACGGAAGCGTCACGAGCGATGCCAAGAAATTGGCAAATCTACTTATATTTCGTGATGAAGTTTGGCAGGAATATGAAACCTATGGAATTGTACACCCATGGCTCAACACCCAGTGTTTATAAGTTGTCCGATTGTAAAAGTGTTCCACTGGCTGTCCAGTTTTGGGAAAGGCTCAAGCGGGAATTGAGGTCTTCGTCTTACTGGAGTCGCGCCGCAGCCGCGCCACTACCAGGCGAATTTCATCGTATGTGATTTCTGGTGGCAGGACGTCTTTCAGAGTCTTCAGGCGCTCCAGTCGTTCCAGCCCGAGAGTTGCGCAGGCCGCCTCGATCATCAACAGGCGGCTGCGATCAATCCATTCCGTGCGAAATTCCACTTCGCCTTTCTCCACCAGTCCGGCAACCGCGTTCACCACCGTCGCGATCTGCCGACCGCGGATGCGGGCAATGTCTTCGAAAGTCTTGCCTTCCGCCAGGAGCTGCAAGGTTTCGAGCGCCGGCGCAGTCTTCTTCTCTGGCAGAGCAGCGGCTCTCGCGCCCTCGCGATATTGCCGCAACGCGGATAGAATTGCCTGTCCATAGAGCTCCGCTTTGCGCTCGCCGATGCCTGTGATGCTCAGTAGCTCCGCAATCGAGCGTGGCTGCAACCGGCAAATCTCATTCAGAGAAGTATCATGCAGCACCACGTAGGCGGGCGCTCCCTGCTCTTTGGCCGTGATCCGCCGCCACTCCCGCAGATAGTCGCGCAGTTCCTGGTCCGCGTCTGCGACTGGACTCGCTGTGATTCGGGCTCCACCAGAACCGGCGCTCGCTGCGCGACGGACGGCCGCGGAAGTGACCTTCTCGGTGAGCCAGTCTGGCGCGGCCCCGCAAACGTCGCAGGCGCCGCAGGCCGTCCACTTGGGAGTCTCGCCGAAATGGGTGCAGATCTGCCGATGGCGGCAATTGCCGGCCTCGGCGAATGCGCGAATCGTGTGATATCTCTGCCAGGCGCGATCCCGCTCGGCTGCGTCGAGAATCTGGTTGGCAAAATATCCCAGCAGGCCCGCATCTTGTTTGCGCCACAGCAAAATGCAGTCGGCGGGGTTGCCATCGCGCCCGGCGCGGCCCGCCTCTTGATAAAACTGCTCCACCGACTTCGGCAGGGCCAGGTGGATCACGGCCCGCACGGTCGCTTTATTAATGCCCAGCCCGAATGCGATAGTGCCCACGAGCACACGAACTTCGTCCGACATCCAGCGCTCCTGATTGCGGCGGCGGTCGCTCGAATCCATCTTGGCGTGATAGCCGATGGCCGCGATTCCCTGGTCTTCCAGAAAGTCCACGGTCTCTTCCACTTTGTTAATCGTCGGCGAGTAGACGATGACGTTGCCTTCGTCGTAATGTCTCAGCGAGGTCACCAGCAGCGCGGTGTGCTCGACACTGTCACACTGACGCACCAAGTAGCGCAGGTTGGGCCGGTGAAAACTGGCAATGTACTTATCGGGATTGCGCAACTCGAGTTGCGCCAGAATGTCGTGGCGCACGTGGCGCGTGGCGCTCGCGGTAAACGCAGCGATAGGATGCCCCGGAAACTTCCCGCGCAGGCTGCTCAATTGGCGGTACTCGGGACGGAACTCGTGTCCCCACTCGGAAATGCAGTGGGCCTCATCGATGGCGAAAAAAGAAATCGGCACTTGCTGCAGCCAACCCAGCGTGTCGGCGCGCTGCAGTCGCTCAGGCGACAGATAGAGCAACCGGAAAGCGCCTTCCCGTGCTTGGCGCATGACGCGGCTTTGTTCCTCATTGCTGACGGAGCTGTTGAGAACCGCGGCCGGAATGCCCATCTGCGCCAGTTGCGCCGCCTGATCCTGCATGAGCGCGATCAGCGGAGAGATCACGACTGTCGTTCGCTCCGATACGACCGCGGGCAACTGATAGCAGAGCGACTTGCCTCCGCCGGTCGGCATGACCACGCAGGTGTCGTGTCCGGCGAGCAGGCTGCGCACGATCCGCTCCTGCAAGGGCCGGAACGAACTGTAACCCCAGTAGCGACGCAACGGGGTCAGCAGGTCGGCTTCTGGGATCATGAAATCAGTATAGGGCGTGTGGAAATGAAAAACGCGCCGTCACAAATGTATTGGCGTTGACTCCCAAGGCGGGACAGCTTATAAGACTTGATCCAAGATTTGTCATTCCGAGGCGCGCAGCGACGACGAACCTGCCGTCGCCGGCAGCGGCAGTGCCGCATGGTCAGCGAGCACACGAGCGCGGGGATAGACCCGGTCAAACGCAATCCAGACCGCCGCGAGTACGACAAAACACAGCACACTGCCTTCCGGTCCAACCGAGCCTCCGGTGAGCCAATCTGCTCCGTGCAGCGACGAGTTCAGCAGGTGACCGGGCCCGACCGTTCCGCTGTCGGGCACAGCGTAGAAAAACGTCTCGCCCCAATCCCAGGCGGCGTGAAAACCCACGGCAAACCAAAGATTCCCGGTGCGCCGCAGCGTCAAGCAGAAGAAGAAACCGATCAACGCGGCCGCGAGAACCCCCGGCCAATGTTCGCCTTCGTTGCGCAAATGAATCGCCAGCGTGAACTGCAAATATCCCCGCAGCAGAAATTCCTCAAACAGTCCGACAAGCAGAAACATCACCGCCCAGAACACCGCGAAGCGGGCCAACCGTGATCCATGCAGAACCACATGACCGAACGCAAATGCGTGCAAGCCATACAACGCGAGGAGCAGCAAGCTGATACCGGCAAATCCCCACAACGCGCCGACCCAGAACAAGCGCCCCAGGGCCTGCCTGGCCGGTAAGCCGTAGACTCTCCAGGGGCGATGCTCGACGCGCGCCAGCACCAGCGCCAGGATTACCGCCGACATCAAGTCCCCGAACTCCTCCAGCATCATCGACCACAAGCCGCCGGCGCCGAAGTCGTGCGCCCACGCCCACTCCACGACGAGCCTCTGCAACAAAAAGAACATTCCCACATAGAAAGCGATTCCCCACCCCGGACGCAGCCCATCCGGACCAAGAAACAGCGTGCGCGCGTAGGAAGGCTGCGTCGCGACGGCGAAGTCCGGTGTGCGCGGCGCAGCCCCTGCTGTCTTTATGGGATCCGTCTTTGTGGGATCCGTCTTTGCGGGATCCGTCGTTGTCGCGTCCGTCTTTGTCGTATCAACGATCAATTCGATCCCAACCCGCTGCCGTGGAAACGTATTGCTTACGCCAGATTCTCTCGTTCACGGTTAAGGACGCTATTTTACGCCGGTCACGCCCGGAATCTGGATTCGGACGAAGCGAGGTTTGTAGTCGTCCGCGCACACCAGATCGCTGGAGTCATTCGCATTCACGTTGTAGGAAATCAGGATGCCGTCGGCATCGGTAAATTCGGTGTGGGCTTTGGCGTTGTAGGTAAACAGAGTGCCGACCTTGCATCCGTTCGCCCCCGCTTCCGGCGTCGTATATACAGTCGTCTCGCTCGACCAGGGCCCCTGCGGAGAGCAGGAATACCACGTCGTCACTGCATCCCACAGCGGGTATGGAGGATTTTGCGGATCCATTCCGACCATCAGATAGAAAGTCCCGCCGTTGTAACTCATCTGATCGACTGAATACTCGGGTGTAACCGCGGCCACGCCCGTCATGGCCGTGGCATTGGACTCTCCCGCCAGCCACTTGCCTTGGGTCGCATTCCAGAACTGCCACTTCGACGCGTTGGTCAAATTGTTAATGGAAGTAGTGCGCGCGAGGTAGGGCGTTTTGGTATCTGTGCCAGGATCCTTCAGACCGTAAATATAGAAGTACTTACCCACGGGCAGGATTTTCGTGCCCCATTCGATGCTGGTATCGAGTCCGGTGACGGGAGTGATGGAACTGATCGCGAGACTTGGCCAGGAGAGCGTTGCCACCGAATGCCCTACCAGTTCGAATGAGCCGGTCCACTGCAGCAACATGATCTTGATTTGGTAAGTACCGGCCGAGGGCTCCGCGACGTACCCGCCGCCTTGCCAGTACCAATCGTTCTTGTTCTTGGGAACGAAATACGACGTTGTCTTGGGAGGATAGCCAACGGTGGTCCACGATCCTGTGGCTTGATTCAAGATGGTGAGCGAATTGTGGGCGGTGAAGAGATCGCCGCTGCGCAGGCGGGTGGTGGGATTCACCGTACCGATGTAAGAGTCCGACCACATCCACAGATTCGTCCCGTCGGGCAAGGGAAGAGAATAGGTGCCGTCGGCCCCGGTCCAGCCAGGGCCGTTCTGGGTCACATAGCCGTCGAACGTCGAATCGATGGTCCCGGTGGAAGGACTGCCGGGCAGCGTGCACTGAGCAAAAGCTGGGAAAAAGGCCATTAGAGGGATGCAAAGCGCAATCTTCAGTGCGGTAATAGATTTCATGAGAGGATCTCCGTCGAGGCAGGGGAGGACACGGGATAGCTTAACCCAAGCCGTGGCCAACGTTATAGAGCCTATTTTCCCCATGCCGCGCCCTTGCCCACGGCGCGCCCGAGGAGGAGGGTACCTTCGATGTTCCTAGGACGGCTTGTGGAAAAGACGGCCTTGCGGAGCGCGTGCGGATATGCAAAATTAAACGTCTTGCCGAGCCGTTCGCAAGCCAGCCATGCCGAAAGCGCCTGTCAAAATCGATGCGGTCGCGGTTGACAATCCATACATCCAGCAGATTCCGGTTGCATTGCTCAACGCTTTCAACACCAACAACCGCATTAATCATTATCTGATCGACAATCTTCCTACCGCGGCGTGGACGGCGAAGCCGCCCGACGGCAAGGGTCGCACCGTTGCCGCCATGGTCGCGCACATGCACAACGTGCGCGTGATGTGGCTGAAAGCAGCGAAAGCAGAGGACATTCCAGCGCAACTTGATCGCGCTACCGTAACGCCGTCACAAGCCATGCACGCGCTGGAAGCCAGCCGCGAGGCTCTTTGCGTGGTGATGAGCAGCGCCCTGAAGAGTGATGGCCGCATTAGGAGCTTTCGCCCCGATGTTGCTGGATTTCTCGGGTACCTGATCGCGCATGACGCCCACCACCGCGGCCAGATCACCATGCTCGCCCGCCAGAGCGGCCATCCCCTGCCCCAGAAAGCCATGTTCGGGATGTGGGAGTGGGGCTCCCGCTGATCCGCTCCCGGTCGTTGCGCTCTGCGCAGTAAACCGTTCAGGTACACCTGCTCAGGTACAATCCAGCTTCGACCCCGCTATGCGCAAGGCCGCGTTGCTCTACAATCCGGATTCCGGCGGCAGCCAGCAACGCCGGCGGGAACTGGAATCCGCGCTCGCGGTGCTCCGGGCTGGTGGCGTCGAGGCCGAACTGGTTCCCACGGAGTCTCGCGATCACGGCGGGGACGAAACCCGCCGCGCCCTCGACTCCGGTTGCGATACGATTTTTGCCTGTGGCGGCGATGGCACCATCCATAACATCGTCCAGGTTCTGGTAAACTCTCCCGCCGCTCTGGGGATTTTGCCCATGGGAACGGCCAACGCTCTGGCGCACGATATCGGCCTTCCGCTCGGAGTTGTGGCCGCCGCTAAAGCGGCGCTGCGCTGCACTCCGCGTCGCGTAACGCTGGGCCGCGTGACTTACGCCGACCTTCAGGGCCATCCCGCAGCGCGTTATTTCGTGGTCACCGCCGGAATCGGAGTAGACGCTCATCTCTTTTACAAGCTGCATAGCGGAACCAAGCAGCGCATGGGCATGGCCGCCTACTATACGAAGGCCTGGAACCTGTGGTTCACATATGTCATGCCGCGCTTCGTGGCGGAGTATTCCGAGACTGGCTCGAGCGCGCTCCATCGCGCCGAGGTCACTGAACTGTTGGCCGTGCGCATCAGGAACTTCGGGGGAGTTGTTCGGGAACTGGCTCCGGGAGCCTCGCTTGACCGCGACGACAACCGGCTGGTCCTGTGCCGCAGTGCGAGCCGCCTGGTGTATCTCGCTTACGTAACTCGCGGCTTGCTGCGCGCTCGCTGGGCGATCCCCGGCGTTGACCTCGTATACAGTACGCGAGTCTCCTGCCAGTACCCGACATCCTCCGTCACACCCCCCGCCGCGCCCTCCGCCTCGCCGCAAGACCAGGGCAAGATCTACATCGAAGCGGACGGCGAACTGCTCGGAACGCTGCCTGCTGAAATCACGGCAGTCCCGGACGCGCTGACTCTGCTGGCGCCGCCGCGCTGAGCCGCGTTTCGCTCCGAATCTCTCTGAGCTTTTCTCGGCCGAATTGCTTTGCGATAGAATTCCTCGAACCGATTGGAACCGCTCACCCACTTTTTGACCGGCGCGTGCATGGGTCGCGCCGGACTCAATCGCAAGACCGCCCTGGCCACGCTCACGCTCACGCTCGCCGCTGAAGCTCCCGACCTCGACGTGCTCGGCAGTTTTCGGGGCTCTGCCTTCGGTTTCGCCCACCATCGCGGATTCACCCACTCGTTTGTGGGTGTTCCGCTCGATGCGCTGGCCGTGGTCAGCTTCGTGTATCTGATCTGGCGGATTCGCGGCCGCAAGATTAAAGATCCTAAACTGCCACCGCGCTGGGGACTGCTGTTCCTTTATGCCTGCCTCGCCGGACTCAGCCACATCCTGCTCGACTTCACCAACAACTACGGAGTTCGCCCTTTCTGGCCCTTTTCCGAAAAATGGTTTTCGTGGGACATCGTCTTCATCGTCGAGCCGGTCATGCTTGCGTTCCTGATCCTGGGATTGGTTGTTCCGTCATTATTCGGCCTGATCGATAAGGAAATCGGGGCGCGCAGTCGCGGTCCCCGCGGCAGGGTCGCCGCCGCCCTCGCGCTCGTCGGCATCGTTCTGCTGTGGGGACTGCGCGATTACGAACACCGCCGCGCAGTGAACGCCCTCGAAGCCCGCTCGTACAACGGAGCCGACCCGCTGCGGGTCTCGGCCTATCCCAAGTGGGTCGATCCTTTCCACTGGGAGGGCGTGGTCGAGACGCCGGCATTCTTCGTCCTCGCACCGGTGGAATCCCTTGGCCCTGAGGTCGATCCCGAGGGACGCCTCGAAATTCGTTACAAGCCGGAAGAAACTCCAGTCACCCTGGCCGCCAAGAATTCCTATGTCGGACGCGTGTTTCTGGACTGGGCGCAGTATCCCATCACTGAGACTGAGACCCTTCAACCCCCGCAGCAGGGTTTTATCGTGCTATTTCAAGACCTGCGCTATGCCGGGACCCCGCGCTCCCTTACCGCACGACCGGGTCGCGGCGGCCTGAGCAAAGCCGTCGAACTCGACCAGAACCTCCATGTCGTCGGCGACGTGTATGAGACCGGCAAAGGTCAGATCGTAGTCCCCGAACCCGGTCGGCATTAGCCGGCGACTAGCAACTGGGCAAGAACAATTACAGCCTTCGCTATGTTGAAAAATCCGCTCTCGGCGATCCTCTCTTGACGCCAGCCTCGCCAGCGCCCAGAATAAGGTTTCGACTTCGAGGTGATGATGCTTCCCTATCTATTTGTCCTGCTGGCCATTGCCATCCGGTTCATGCCTCACCCCTGGCACTTCACACCGCTGGCGGCCTCGCTGCTCTTTTTCGGAGCGCGCGGCTCGCGCCGCCAGATGTGGATCCCGTTGGTTCTTCTGGCCGCAACCGACGTCATCCTGACCAAGTACGTCTACGCCTACCACTTCACCTGGGACCAGTTAATTATCTGGGCGTGGTATGCGGCCATTCTATGGCTGGGCACGAACCTGCGCGGTAAAGCTGGCTTCTGGCGAGTTGTGGGCGCGGCGGTGACGAGTTCAGTCTCGTTCTTCGTCGTAAGTAACTTCGCCGCGTGGGTCGCGATGCCGGGACTGTATCCCCGGTCGATTGCTGGTCTGATGGCTTCTTACGTTGCCGGAATTCCGTTCTTCCGCGGAACCGCGGAGAGCGATCTGTTCTGCTCCCTGGCAATGTTTGGCACGCCCGCATTTCTGCACGTGCTTGCCGGATGGCTGCACAAATCTGGCGACCACACGGCGGCGGCTTAGCCGAACACCCTCTGGATGGACGGGCGGGTTCTACGGGCGAGCCTTGGGAATGAGCCTGATCTCGAAGACTCTAGGCCACAGTTTTCCCGTAACAAACAGTCGTTTGCGAACTGGATCGTAAGCGATGCCATTCAGGACGGCTTCTGGTTCAAGGCGGTACATGGGGCTCAGAAGTCCGGTGAGGTCGATCCAGCCCACCACATCACCGGTCTGCGGGGAAATCCGGGCAACGCGATTGCTGTGCCACACATTGGCGAAGATCTGCCCCTCCACAAACTCCAGTTCGTTGAGTTGATTGACCGGAGTCGACCCATCGTGAACCCTGATGCGGCGTTTTTCCTGAAAAGTCTCGCGATCCAGCACACGAATCTCTGACGTGCCGTCGCTCATGAAGAGTTCGCGGCCATCGGTTGCAAGCCCCCACCCTTCTCCGGAGTACGAAAACCTGCGCAACAAGTGGAAACCGCTCAGGTCGTACACAAAACCTATCTCCGATTTCCAGGTAAGCTGGATCACTTTGTCGTTGAGAAGGGTGATTCCCTCGCCGAAGAGGTCGGGATCCAGGTTCACCTGCTGGATGATCTCTCCCGTTTCGAGGCGAACCTTTCGAAGCGACGACTGCCCTTCGCGTCCCGTGCCTTCATACACAAAGCCGTCGCGATACGCGAGACCTTGAGTGAATGCAGTTGTGTCGTGGGGATACGCCGAAACAATCGCAAACGTGTACTCTTGCGGAGGGTGTGCGGAAACCTGGTCAGACGTCTGTCCACTCAGAAACGGACAGCAAGCGGTTAGAAGGACCAGAGCAAGACGCAAAAACATTCCATCCATTTCACACCCAGCGTATTCCGGCAATCGACAATCACAGACGCTCTGAAATTCGGCGCATCATCGTTACTCTCCGTGCTGCGCCCCGGCCACTTTTCTCCGGCGCATCACCAACCATGCGCATATTCCCGCGACAATAGATCCCACCACCCAAACCCAGTGCCGCATCACCACAGTGCCGAAAAGTTCCACAATCTGCGGACCAAACCAAAGCACCAAGGCCGATAGCACCAAAAACCGCACAAACCTTCCCATAAAAATAGCCACCAAGAAATCACGGAACCGCATCTCAAACACCGCCGCCGCCAGCACGAAGATTTTGAAGGGCATGGGCGGCGGCAGCATTCCCGGGAACATCAGCGCCCAGAATTCGTGCTGCTCAAACGAGCGATGAATCTTCAGGAATCGCTCATCCGAAATCCGCTTGCGCAGAACTTTTTCCCCGCCCAGATACCCGATCACATACAGCGGAATGCTACCCAGGGCCGACCCTAGCGACGCCATCGCGACATACAGCAGAAGCCGGGCGTGATCTCGATACACATAGGTGGCGACGATAAAATCTACCGGCATGCCTAACAGGGCGCTGTCGGCGAATGCGATCACAAACACGCCCCAGATCCCGAGCACTTTCATCAGCCCCAGGATCCACGCGGTATAGCGCGCCAGTATGTGCCCAATCGTCTTCAAGGGAAGGAGCTAGTGTACGTGATCAAGAAGGAATGTGTGAGCCGTCTTTGCTTAAAGGCTTATGGATTGTCGTGGAACAGCTCCGGTTGTGTGGGGGCGGGCGCCTTCTCCCGTCCAGACCGCGACGTTTTCCGTCGCGGCTGCGTGCAACCCCAGCCTGTTATCATCGCAGCCTCAGAGCCATCTATGCGCAAAGTGATTCTCGGTCTCGCTATCGCCCTCCTGCC
This sequence comes from Candidatus Sulfotelmatobacter sp., assembly GCA_049509155.1. Classification (GTDB taxonomy): domain Bacteria; phylum Acidobacteriota; class Terriglobia; order Terriglobales; family Acidobacteriaceae; genus Sulfotelmatobacter. Next base: position 37 of record JBELAE010000190.1, on the reverse strand, counting down.
CACTTTTGTTGCCGCCCAACAATATGATCTGGTGCTC
>JBELAE010000019.1:0-25302 GCA_049509155.1 Candidatus Sulfotelmatobacter sp. | reverse complement strand
GTTGATGCCGTTGAACTTCAGCCAGACGGTCTTGCCCTTGTAGGAGGCGGGCACAGCGAACTGTTTGCGGTACCACCAGGAGACGGCATAGGGACTGTCAGGTGCCATCGGGATGTTGGAGAAATTGGCGCCGATGGGATAGTTCATGCCCGGGTAAGCGCGCAGGTTCATGCCGAAGAGTGGATCGGGGAAGGTCTTGTCCTTGACCAGCGCGGCCACCACGGTAGTCGGGACGGTCGCTGCGTGCCATCCCTTGGGAACGAATTGAGGAGTCGAGATGACTTCTCCCTTGGCCTCGACCTTGGCGGAGGTTTGCAGCGACCAGCCCTCGCGCAACGGCAGCTTCGCTTCCGCGGATTGTGTGTGCGAGATGTTTTGAGCGAGCAGGGATGGAGCCAGGAGGAATTGAGCCAGAAAGAAGAGAGTGACTGCCAGGCGCTTGCCAGAGAACATGGTGCTCCTAATAATCGCGATTGGTCCGGGCCAGAAGTGCCCCGGAGAATGGATAACATGTATAGTGATACGTTTCAATAGCGGAGTTTTGTGGAAGCCGGCAGCTCGGCTGTTGGTGGAGGGGCGGACGCTTCATCCGCCCGGGGAGTGGCAAGAACGCGGGCATTTGCGGCATAGTTTCCTGGACGAGGGCGTCCGGAGTTCCATTTCCAGGATGGTTCGGTCCGGCTGGTTTATAATTACAGATTCGCTTATCCACTCTGGAGTAATTAATACCATGATTCGATTTCTGCAAAAATCCGGGCAGACCACCAAGTACGTTCTCGGCGGGCTGCTTCTGATCATTTGTGCGTCGATGGTGATTACGCTGGTTCCCGGCGGCCTGCAAGGAGACGTATTCAGCGGCGGTACACCCGGCAGGGGCATCATCGCAAAGGTGGATGGCGGAGACATTAGCGCCGAAGAGGTGCGCACGACGGCGCGCCAGATGGCGCAGCAGGAAGCGCAGCGCTATGGCGAGATGGCCGCGAAGATCATGCCATTTCTCATCCAGCAGGAGACCACGCGCGCCGTTGACCAGTTGATCAACCGCCAGGCTCTGCTGAGCGAAGCCAAGCGCATGGGGCTGCGGGTTACGCCGGAAGAAGTGAAGGACGAACTGCAGCACGGCCGCTATTCGGCTACTTTCTTTCCCGGCGGCAACTTCATCGGCGAGACCGAGTATGAGGACATGCTGCAGCGGGCGAATCTGACTCCCACCAAGTTTGAAGAAGCCGTGGGTAACGACATTTTGATTACCAAGCTGCAGGCTTTTATTTCCGGCAGCGCCAGCGTGAGCGATGCGGAAATTCACGCGGAGTTCATCAAGCAGAATTCTAAAGTCAAATTCGATTACGCAGTCTTGAAGACGGATGATTTGCGTAAGGGCCTGCACCCTACCGACGAAGAACTGAAAGCGTTTTACGAGAGCCACAAGGCGAGCTACGCGAACTCGGTTCCGGAAAAACGCAAAGTGAAATATGCGATTGTAGAAACGGGCAAGGCGGAAGCCGGCGTTCAGGTCACGCCGGACGACCTGCGGACTTACTACGATCAGCACCGCGACCAGTATCGCGTGCCCGAACAGGTGAAGGTCAGCCACATCTGGATCAAGATGCCGCTGCCCGGAGCCGATGGCAAGGTCGACGACAAGGCTGTGGCTGAGGCCCAACACCGCGCGGATGATCTGTTGAAGCAACTGAAGAACGGAGCCAAGTTCGAGGACGTGGCGAAGAAGTATTCAGAAGATCCGGGAAGCGCGAATGTTGGTGGTTCGCTGGGATGGATCGGAAAAGGCCAGATGGCGGCTGATTTTGAAAAGGCTGCGTTTTCGTTGCCCAAAGGGCAGATCAGCGACGTCGTGAAAAGTCTGGACGGCTTCCACATTGTTCGGGTGGATGACAAGCAGGAAGCGCATGTGAAATCCATCGATGAGGTCAAGAGCCAGATCGAACCGATCCTGAAGCACCAGAAGGGACAGCAGGCCGCGCAGAAGAAAGCGGAAGCGCTGCTCAAGGATGCCCGCGCGGAAGGTCTGGACGCAGCCGCGGCCGCGCAAGGCGTTTCTGTGATCAACTCGGACTTTTTCGGCCGCAAGGACATGCTGCCGGGCCTGGGGCCGGCGACGCAGTTCATGGATGCGGTGTTCAGCGAAGCTGAAAAGTCTCCGCCGGATGTGGCTCCGGCATCGCAGGGTACGGTCGTGTTCCAGTTGCTGGCGATAAAGCCAGCCGCGACGCCGACGTTCGAGGAGATCCGCAGCAAAGTTGAAGAGGAATTCAAGAACGAACGTTCCTCGACGTTACTGTCGCAGAAGATTCAGGAATTGTCGGACCGCGCCAAGGCGGAGCATGATTTGAAGCGCGCCGCGAAAGAGCTGGGAGCGACCGTGAAGACCAGCGACTTCGTTCTGCCCGACGGACAGGTTCCCGACGTGGGTTCGATGTCGGGGCAGGCCTCGGTAGCGTTTACTTTGAAGCCGGGCGAGATCAGCGGTCCGATCAACGGCGGTGGTGGGAGCGCCGTAGTTCTTGCGGTGCTCGAAGACCAGACGCCTACGGATGCGGATTATGCCGCGAAGCGCGATCAGATTCGCGATCAGTTGCTGCTGCAGAAGCAGCAGGAGCGCTTCGTCATTTTTGTCGCCGGTCTGGTCGACGAGATGACGAAATCGGGCAAGATCAAGAAAAACGCGGAAGAAATCAAGGAACTCACCAAGAACGGCAGCGAGCAGGGAATGTAGCGGCGGTGACATGTCCTTTCCGCGCGCCGCAGGCATCCTGTTACATCCCACGTCGTTGCCTTCGCGCGGCGGCATCGGTGATTTTGGGCCGGCCGCTTATCAGTTTGTAGATTTTCTCGCTTCCGCCCGCCAAGGGCTCTGGCAGGTTCTGCCGCTGGGTCCGCTCGGCTACGGGAACTCGCCTTATTCCTCAACCTCCGCCTTTGCTGGAAATCCGCTGCTGATCAGTCTGGAAGGCCTCGGCGAGAGTGGCTGGGTTGAGCTTGGGCAGCTTGAAGCCGGGAAATCTGATCCCGCGTCTGCTTCCGGTAACGTCGAGTACGATCAGGTTTTCGCGCAGAAAATGCCGTTATTGTTTGCAGCCGCCCGAAATTTTCTGCGCACGGCTTCGGGTGAGGGATGGCGGCGGTTTGAAAGTTTTCGCGTGGAGAATGCCTGGTGGCTGGATGATTTTGTCCTGTTCGACGCTCTCCGTGCCCGCCATAAACTGGAAAGCTGGAACAATTGGCCGCGCGATTTAGGTCGTCGAGAGCCTGCTGCATTGGAGAAGGCACGGCAGGAACTGGCGGCGGATATCCAGATTCGGAGCGCGCTGCAGTTCGCTTTCTACGAGCAATGGCAGGCGTTGCGGCGGTACTGCTCGGAGCGGGCGATCCGCATTGTGGGCGATGTCGCGATCTTCATGAATTACGACAGCGCCGACGTGTGGACGCACCGCGAACAGTTCCGGCTGAACGAAGACCTCGAGCCGGAGGTCGTGGCTGGCGTGCCCCCGGATTTTTTCAGCAAGACCGGACAGCGCTGGGGGAATCCGCTCTACCGCTGGGATGTGATGAAGGAGCGCGGCTATGATTGGTGGATTCAGCGGCTGCGCTGGGCGACGCAAAACTGCGACTACATCCGGCTGGATCACTTCCGGGGATTCGACCAGTTCTGGGAGATTCCCGCGAGCGAAGCGACGGCGGTGAATGGCCGCTGGGTAGACGGGCCGCGCGACGACTTGTTCTTGAAGGTCCGCGAGGCGCTAGGCGGAATGCCTTTTTTTGCCGAGGACCTCGGATACATCACTCCGGAAGTACACGCGCTGCGGGAGCGGCTGCAGATTCCTGGGATTTCGGTTTTGCAGTTCGGGTTTGGCGACGAAGGCGCGCACATGTACCTGCCGCATCGCGCCGCGGGCAAGGTTATTTATACCGGCACACACGACAACGACACGGTGGCAGGTTGGTGGCGTTCGGGCGCGGGGGAGCACGAACGTCGCAACGCTGAGGCTTATGTCGGAGATTGCGAAGATGGGATTCATTGGGCCTTCATCCGCGCCGCGCAGTGCTCTCCGGCGAGCTTGAGCATCATTCCGCTGCAAGATGTGCTGGGGTTGGGCAGCGAGGCCCGCATGAATACTCCCAGCCTGCATGGCGGCAACTGGCGGTGGCGTTTCGACCAGGGCTGGCTTACTAGCGAGTTGGCCGCGAAGCTGGCTCTTCTCGCTGAGGTGACCGATCGTCTGCCCAAGCCGTTTGCCACGCCGGCGAATGAGAGCTTTAGGGCGTGAAGTACTGAAAGACGTTCCTGACACGGATTACAGGTGTTGTTTCCGAGTGGCCTTTTCCATTGTCGTTACAGTCAAAATCCCCACGTCTCGCAAGAGACGCGAGACATGGGGCACCCGGATCGGATTTCGTGTATAGAGGGTAGGGGAGTATTTGCGTGAGCGAAGCGAACATGAATCCGAACGTCAAGGCGGACCTCGGACCGAAGAACGACGCGATCATCGAAGCTGTCGGGGTCGAGAAGTCGTATCCGCAGGCGGATGGAACGCGGATTCAGGTTGTTGGCCTCACCAATCTCGCCATCGAACCGGGGAAGATCGTTGCCTTGCTGGGGCCGTCGGGCTGCGGCAAGTCGACTCTGCTGCGTATGTTGACCGGGCTTTCGCAGCCGTCGTCGGGGACGCTGCTGTGGCATGGAAAGCCACTGGACGGTCAGATGCCGAACGTGGCCATCGTGTTTCAGAGCTTCGCTCTGTTTCCCTGGCTGACAGTGCTTGAGAACGTGGAAGCTCCGCTGGAAGCCAAGGGAGTGCCTGACGTCGAGCGCCACAAGCGCGCTCTGCGCACTCTCGACACGGTGGGTCTGGATGGCTTTGAGACGGCGTATCCGAAGGAATTGTCCGGCGGCATGAAGCAGCGGGTGGGCTTCGCGCGCGCGCTTGTGGTCGAGCCCGAAGTACTGTTCATGGACGAGCCGTTCTCGGCGCTGGACGTTCTTACCGCGGAAAACCTGCGGGGCGAACTGCTGGAGCTCTGGCTGAACAAGAAAATGCCGGCCAGCGCAATTTTCATCGTGACCCACAACATTGAAGAGGCGGTGATGCTGTCGGACCGGGTGATGGTGCTGGGAAGAAATCCGGCACGCATCCGATCCGATTTCAATATTCGGCTGAAACATCCGCGCGACCGCAAGTCGGCGCGCTTTGTGGAGTTGGTGGATTACATCTACAAAGTCATGACGGAGCCGGAGGTCGAGCACGATCTGCCAGACGCCGAGACGACGGCGGAAATCATTCTGCCCACCGGTGGGCTGACCAAGGATGCGCTAAGGAAAGATGCGCTGAAGAAGCAGGAGGCTCCCATGCGCACGACGAAGTACCAGATGCTGCCCCACGCGCGCGTAGGTGGAATTGCCGGTTTGACGGAATTGCTGCACGACCGGGGCGGGCGCGAAGATTTGTTCCGCTTGGCCGAGGAACTGGTGATGGACGTCGAGGATCTGCTTCCGATTCTTGAGGCTTGCGTGCTGCTGGGTTTTGCCAGATTGTCAGAGGGCGACGTGCAGATTACACCGCAAGGGGTCATTTTTGCCGACGCTGACATTCAGCAGCGCAAGGTTTTGTTCCGGCAAGCCGCGCTGGAGCACGTCACCATCCTCAAACAAATTGACAAAGTGCTCAAGCGAAAGTCAGACCACTCGATCGCGGACGAGTTCTTTCACGACATCCTCGACGAACATTTTGCCGATGACGAAGTGCAGCGCCAGTTCGAGACCGCAATGAACTGGGGCCGCTACGCCGAAATATTCGACTACGATCGCGAGAAGGGCCGGTTGGTACAGACCGAACCGCCGGCGGAGCCTGCGACAGCACCGTCGGTCGAGACGCCCGCACCAAAGTCCTGAAGAGTTTTTGAATCGGCTTATCGAGTCGAGCTTGTCGAGTTTAATCCCGAATCGCATGAAAAAATCAGCCAGCCTGCGAGGATTTTCGGCGTATCGAATCTGGACGCAACTGCCCAGCCTCGAGATCTCGTTCCTTCCGGACCTGGTGATGTTCGGGACGGGCATCGCCTTGTTCTATGGCGTGCTGGTCGTCGGACGGCACTGGCTTGGCCCCTTCACTCCGCAGGTGGAGATCTCGCGTAGTCCGTGGGCTCTGGGAGTCTACGCGGGATATTCGCTGTTGCGCATTACGATCGCGTATGTGCTGAGTCTCGGCTTCACGCTGGTGTATGGGTACGTGGCGGCGTATAACTCGCGGGCGGAGCGGTTCATGATTCCGCTGCTCGACGTGTTGCAGTCGATCCCTGTGCTGAGTTTTCTTCCGGGAGTAATGCTGGCGATGGTGGCGCTGTTTCCCGGCAGGCAGCTGGGAGTGGAAGCGGGCGCGATTTTGCTCATCTTCACGGGCCAGGTGTGGAACATGGCCTTCAGTTTTTACGCTTCACTGAAGGGCATTCCGAAGGAGATGCGTGAGGCGGCGAAGATTTATCGCTTCAGCTGGTGGCAGCGCTTCATTGAGATGGAATTGCCGTTCGCGGCGATCGGGCTGGTATGGAACTCGATGATGTCGGTCGCCGGTGGCTGGTTTTTCCTGATGGCCTGCGAGATGTTCGTGCTTGGGTCACGCGACTTCCGGCTACCGGGGCTGGGTTCGTATCTGCAGACTGCGGCGAGCGCGGGCGACACGCGGTCGATTCTCTGGGGCGTCGGCACCATGATCGCGGTGATCGTGCTGCTCGACCAGTTTATTTGGCGTCCGGTGATTGCCTGGGCGGAAAAGTTTAAGGTGGAGCAGGTTGAGAGCAGCGACGCTCCGCGCTCGTGGGTGCTCGAAATGATCCATCATTCGCGCAGCCTGGCTCAGATTCGCCAGAAGACAGTGCAACCGCTCAGCGAGCGTGTGATGCTCTACTTTTCCCGAGTGCGCCCCAGCGAGGAAAGCGAGCAGCGTAGCGTGTGGAAGATCTGGATCGCGCGTTTTTTGGGCATCGTGTTGCTGGCGGGGATGAGTTATGGCGTCGTTCGCGTAGTCATGATTTTGACGGGCCTGCAGAAAGCGGAGTTGCAGGAAGCCGCCCTGGGCCTGGGGGCGACGTTCCTGCGCGTGAATCTCACCCTGCTGCTGGGCGCACTGTGGACGATTCCCGCGGGCGTGGCCATCGGCTTCAATCCGCGGCTGGCTCGGATTGCGCAGCCGCTGGCGCAGATTGCCGCCTCGGTTCCCGCGACCGCTCTGTTCCCCGTAGTCCTACTGTTGCTGATCCGCGTTGGCGGCGGGCTGGGGATTGGTTCGATCGTGCTTCTCTTGCTGGGAACGCAGTGGTACATCCTGTTCAACGTGATTGCGGGCGCGATTGCCATTCCGACGGACTTGAAGGAATGCTGCTCCGTGTTTCAGATGAAGGGCATCGAGCGCTGGAAGAAGCTGATCCTCCCGGGGATTTTTCCGTATCTTGTTACCGGCATGGTCACGGCGTCGGGCGGGGCCTGGAATGCGAGCATCATCGCGGAATATTTCCACTTCAAGGGGCACATCTACACGACGGTCGGTCTGGGAGCGACCATCTCTCAGGCCACCGACGCCGGAAACTTCGACCTGCTGCTGGCCGCAACCATGATGATGGCTGCAACTGTGGTCACCATCAATCGCCTGGTGTGGCGCAAGCTATATGCACTCGCCGAGACGCGATACCGGTTGGAGACCTGATCGGTCCGCGGACTGCGCGGTTTTGAATGGTTACTGCTGGTTACTTTCGCATTTCCTCAACCTGTCATTTCATCAACTATTAACTTGTGCTTCATCCTGCCGCAATGGCAGTGCGCTATTCGTATTGAATGCCATCAGACCATTTGCACGCGGATCAGACGCAGCCCGAAGTGTTGTCGCTTGTGGCGGAGGTTCCTGGGCTGGCTGGAAAGCTTGCTCCCGTAGGCAAGGTGAGGGACCTGTACCGGCGAGTGCAACGGTCGCCGGAAGGATTTCTTCTCGAGAACTTGTTGGCCGAGATGCGAGTCGGGCTGAGTGTCGGCGCTGCCGATCAGGCGCGGATCCCCGCGACCGGCCCCGTCGTGGTGGTGGCGAATCATCCTTACGGCGTTTTGGATGGCGCGATTCTTACAGTGTTGCTGACGCGCGTGCGTCCCGACGTGAAGGTATTGACCAATTCTCTGCTGGCGGATGTGCCCGAGTTGCGGAAGCACTGCATTTTTGTGGATCCGTTTCAGAGCGATCGTTCCGTGGACTCGAACCGGAAATCTGTGCGAGAGGCTTTGGCGTGGTTGCGGCGAGGCGGGATGCTGGCCATATTTCCCGCAGGCGAGGTGTCGCACTGGCAAATGCCGGCGGCGCAAATTGTCGACCCGGTGTGGAACGATACGGCGGTACGCCTGATTCGCCGGACCGGAGCGACGGCTCTGCCTGTGTACTTCTGCGGGCGCAATGGCGTGGGGTTCCAGCTGATGGGCATGCTTCATCCTAAGATTCGGTCGGCATTTCTGTTGCAGGAGTTCCTTCAACAGAAAGGCAAGACGGTGGAAGTGCGGGTGGGTAGCGCGATTCCGGCCGATGCAATGCAGCCGATCCCCGACGACCGCGAAGCGACGGAGTACTTACGCTGGCGGACATACCTGCTGAGGCGGCGGAGCAAACCAGAAGTCTTGTGGCGGGCGGCATGGCGAGCGCGTTTTCCGTTCAAGATTCAGGAACCAGTCGCAGCGCCAACTTCTGCTGACGTGCTGGCAGAGGAGTTGCAGAAGCTGCCGTCAGATCGTTGTCTGGCGGAAAACAGTGAATTCGCCGTCTACCTCGGAACAGCGAGCGAAATTCCGCAACTGCTGCGGGAAGTGGGACGGTTGCGCGAAATCACGTTCCGCGGTGCGGGCGAAGGGACCGGCAAGAGCCGGGATCTTGACCCGTTCGACGATTATTACTCGCACATTTTGTTATGGCACAAAGCGAAGCGAGAGCTCGTGGGGGCTTATCGCGCGGGCAAGACAGCGGAGATTCTGTCGGAGCGCGGAGTCAGCGGGCTTTACACCAGCACCCTGTTTCGCTATGACGAAAGAATCTTTCAGAAGCTGGGTCCGGCGCTGGAACTGGGGCGCTCATTTGTGCGGCCGGAATACCAGCGTCAATATGCGCCGCTGCTGCTGCTGTGGAAGGGAATTGCGCGGATGGTGGTACGGCAGCCAGAGATTCCCGTGCTCTTCGGCGCGGTCAGCATCAGCAACGACTACAACGAAGCGTCGCGCGAAATGATTTACCGCTTTTTCGAAGCGCACATGCGAGAGGATGAGCTGGCGGGGCTGATCGAACCGCGACGGCCGTTTCGCACGGGACTTTTGCGCAAGTGGGATTGCCACGGGATGCTCCATGCCCTGCGCGACCTGGACGAACTTTCCCAGCCCATCACTGATGTTGAGGCCGATGGCAAGGGTCTGCCGATTTTGTTGCGGCAATATGCCAAGATTGGCGGCAAGCTGCTGGGCTTTAACGTCGACCGCAAGTTTTCTAACGTTCTGGACGGGCTGGTAGTGGTGGATTTGCGCCAGACCGAGCCGGCGGTGCTGGAACGCTATATGGGGAAGGAAGGCGCATCTCGGTTCCAGCAGGTTCACGCGGCAGCGGCGGTTCGCTAGCGCTGAGGTTCGCTGAGCCGCATTGTAGTCATTTCGCTGACTGCAGCCGGGTTGCATCCGCGGGCAGCAGACAGACCTGTGCAGCGTCTTTGAGCGTTTCTTCCAGATTCGCGCCCAGCAGCGCGAGTTCCTCCTGATTCATCAATTCCTGCATGCGCTCAAACAGATGGCGTTCTTCCTTGCGGATGTGGGTGGACAGGCGCTGACCGAAGGCAGACAGATCCGACGCAGACATTTGGCGCGACTCCGCGTTCACGAAGAATCCCCGTAGTGCGACGTGATCGGCCAACAGTTCGTCCACCAGAGGAATCAATTCCAGGAACTTTTGCGCCGCCGGGAACAGGTCTTGTTCCTCCGCCGCGAAGTGAACTTTGATTTCGGCTTGAAAGAGCTGGGCAATCTCGGCTTGCCATGCGGCCAGATCAGCCTCGCCGATGGGCGACGCGCGATCGATCCGAACGCACAGAGCCAGCGCCTGCTGGTGTTGGCGAGAGAGCGGCACTAGATTTCTGTCGCGCAGCATGATGGGTTCCTCGCCTCAAGAACTTTCTCAGTAATTATCTCAGGAACTCTCGCGCGCCACTCCGGGCGCGGCGGGCTCGGCCAGCGCATCCGGAGTTTCGGGAGCGGGGCGCACGGTCAGCCAGTCGGTGCGAACGCGCTGCCATTCCTGGATCAGCATCCCGTTGGCCTCGAAGAAGCTGCGAATGCGGAACCGTTCCCACCCCGCAATTTCCTCGAGAATCGGCGCCAGTACAGCTAATGCGCTGGAGCTGAGCACGGTGCGTTTTGCGATTTGCGAAACATCTGGCGATTCCGAGACCGCGATGGTCAGGCCGTCGCGCGAGTTGATATGCAGCATGACATGGATGTCGGAACTGCCATCGCCTGTATAGATAACGTGGTCAGGGCCGGCGACCTGCTGCAGAAGCAGGTGATTCAGAACCGCGACTTTGCCGTAGCCCGCGGTCGCGCGGACGATGGTATCGATTTCGCCCGAAGGTTTGTACCGAAACTCTGTGCCGAAAATATGATCGGGAGGGACAATGTCTTCGAGCGCCGAGAGAATTACCTCAACCGGCGCGGCCGACAGTACATAGAAATCGAATTGATGGCCGTCGATGCCGGCATCGAGAAGCTGGTAGAGCAGTTTGATGTCGCCCTTGAGACGAATGCGCTTGCCTACCTCCCGCAGATGTTCCTTCCGCACTTTCGCTTTGAATTCCGGATCATGCAGCAGTAAATACGCCAGTTCCGCGCCTTGCTGCACCAGGTTGATCTTGGCCATGCCCTTGGCTTTACGCTCGAATTCCTCGGTGGAAATGCCGACCAGTTCGGCGAGCACATAGCCGGAATCGTTGAAGGTGAGCGTTTGGTCGAAGTCGCTGGCGAAAATGTAGCGTTTCAGGAACTTGTCTGCCATATAGCTATTCGATTCGTGTCCGAGCCCGATGCGCCATAAAAAGAATCGATTGCGATTATATGCCCGAGTCGTTAAACCGTTGCGAATAAAGACGGGGAACATGACGCACTTGAGGTTTCGAGGCGCAGCGGCCGGCCGGATCGGTAAACGGCGGTAGAGGGGCCGCCTTTACTAAATTCGCTGGCGCGTCGAGAATAGAAGGTCCGGCAGGCCGGAACGAGAAGACGGGCCGAGCAGGTTGGAACGAGCAGGTTTTGAACGAGCGGGTTTTAAACGAGAAAGAGGAGCCTCATGGTAGTAGCAACTGGCGAGTTGATCCGAGCGATGAACTATGTGGATGACATCACGACGACTCTGCGTCGGATGTGTCTTTATATTCCCAGCATGAACGCAGAGGAACGGAAGCGCTTGGCGGAATATTTGCGTGCGGCGGGCGGCGCCGTCGATGCCGCGATTGCGGACCTCGAAAAGGTGGACAAGTAAGTGGCGCTGAGCGAGAAGAGAAACATCCAGCTGAGAGAAGCAAGATGAGCAAGGTCCAGACGATTGCGGTGATCGGCGCCGGCATTATGGGGCGAGGCATTGCTCACGCGGCGGCGCTGGGCGGGTATCGCACCATCCTCGAGGACCTGCTGCCCGGGGCTCTGCGCAAGGCGGAGACCGAAATTCGAACCAATCTCGACAAAGCGGTGGAACTGGGCAAGGTTACCGCGCCGGACGCGGATTCCGCGTTCCGGCGGCTGGAGTATGCCGGCTCCGTCGACGAAGCCGCACGCGAGGCTGATCTTGTAATTGAAGCGGTCCCGGAGGAGATGGAGTCGAAAATTGAAATCTTCACTCTGCTCGACAAGATCTGCCGGCCTACGACCATGCTGGCTTCGAATACGTCGTCACTTAGTCTGACTGAGATTGCCAGCGTCACCTACCGCGCGAAAAAGTGCGTGGGGATGCACTTCTTCAATCCGGTTCACAAAATGAAGCTGCTCGAAGTGGTGCGGGCTTTGGAGACCGACGACGACACGCTGGCCACGGCAGTCGAGGTCGGTAAGCGCATGGGCAAGGAAGTCGTGGTCATCAAGGAATCGCCCGGCTTCATCACCAGCCGCATCAACGCTATGATCGGCAACGAAGCGTTCTATATGTTGCAGGAGGGCGTAGCCTCGGCGGTGGACATCGATAAGGCGCTGAAGCTGGGGCTGAACCATCCCATGGGCCCGTTTGAGTTGGTCGATCTGGTGGGACTCGATACGCGGCTGAGCATTCTCGAATATCTGCACAAATCGCTGGGCGAGAAATATCGTCCGGCTCCGCTGCTGGTGCAGTACGTGAAAGCTGGACGCCTGGGGCGGAAGTCGGGCCGCGGAGTGTACGAGTATCGGGAAGTGCCGGTAGCGACGGCCAAGACGAATTGAGGATTCTTCCGGCCGTACAAACCTGGAGGAGTGTCATCCTGAGGCGGGCGAGGCCCGCGGAGGGACCTCACGAAGCGTTTAACCCAACACGGTCATGATCACCCTCCCCGCAGCCTGCTGCGTGTTCGTTCCATCCGCCGCATCGGTGCTGCGGTCGTCGTACGGTCCCTCGCGCCGGCTTCGCCGCCGCTCGGGATGACAAGACTCGAGGCGCGATTCCGCGGGCGAAGTTCAGACCCGCTAAGCTCGCGACCTTTTCTTCTTCAATTCGCTTGCTTGCTATAAAGACCTGGAAACTCTCGCCCATGCCCGCGGGTGTGACGAGATGCTTGAGTTGCAGGGCGACTTTCGCGTGCTCCTGCGGCAGGCAGCAATCTTCGAAGGCGTCGGAAAATTCATTCGCCTCGCCAATGCCCAGCAGAAACTGCGATTGCGTGATCAGCTTGTGCGTTTGCATGCCTTGTTTTTCTGCAGCTGCGCCTAGCGCAGTGAAGTTCACGTCAGCGGTGATGTCTTGCTCGCCGGGAGCTTCGTACGGGTTGTCGCTGACTGAATGTTGTCGGATGGCCTTCAGCGTTCCGCGATGACGTCCGGCGAGTTGCTCGTCGCGAGTGTAGCCGTAGTCGATAATCACCGCGAATCCGCGTTCGAGGCTGGCCGCGGCGCGCATGTGGGTCTGGGACTGCAGCGCGACCTCAACCCGTTCTCCCGGCTCCGGATGAATCGAATAACGGTCGAGAAATTCCAGTTCTTCGGGCGAAGGCGGCGCCCAGGCCTCGACCAAGCGGCCGTCGCGCGCAGCAATTCGAAGCGATCCTTCCGAACTGAGAATCTCGACTGGGAGAGCGTCGAAGAATTCGTTGGCAAAGACGATGGTTGGTGCGCTGACATCCGCACTCGACAACAGCGCTTTGCCCGATTCTAGATGCCGGCTCAGAGTGACTCCGATTCTTTGCCGCAGCGCTGGCGAGCGTTCGTCCAAGACATAGCGCAGAGCGGCAAAGAAGTCCGGGAACTTCTTTTCCGACCAGTCCAGGACATCTTGCGCGAACAGGCCGCGGCCAGGGCCAAGCTCCTTCACCACGATGTTTTGAGGAGTGCCGAGAGCGCGCCACATTTCGTCGAACTGGCGCGCCAACAGCCGCCCGAACACTGCGTGCACGTCGCTCGATGTGTAGAAATCGCCGGCTTTGCCGAACTGTTCGGCGTGGCGCGAGTAGTAGCCAAGCTCGGGATCGTACAGGCACAGCTCCATGTAGCGCGAGAAGGGAATCGGGCCGTGCGTGTGGATTTCCTGCTCAATCTTTTGGCGGAGCGCGCTCACAGTCCGTTCCGTTGGCGGTCAGCGCGGTCTTGAGGTGTGCGGATGAACATTTCCATAAAGTAGTCGTGCAGGGCGTCGAACAGCTGGCGCTGGAAGCCCCATTCAAATTGCGGGTGGTCGAGATCGCGCGGGTGCAGATCGAAATAGTAAGTGTGCACAGGGATGGTTTTATCTTTGAACTCGATGATGACTTCAACGCCCTCTCCCTTGGCCCGCGCGGAGAAATCCAGCAACGGGTGTTCGTAGAGACGAAGCTGAGTCAGAACTCGGTCGAGGCGTGGATGGGTTGCGGACACAGAGGCATTGTACAAACAGACGACGCCCCTGTGCCCGGCGGGAATCACCAGACGCGGCAAGCGTTCTGCGGCATCATGGGCTGGCCCGTTTTGCAGCCGAATGCTTCGCCGAACTCAGGCATGTTCCGCACGACGCCGTTAACGCGGAATTCGCGCGGGGAATGCGGGTCGGTCTGCACCTGCAGCCTGAGTTGCTCGGGCCGCGTGCTACCACACCAGCCCTGGCCGTGCCCCAAGAAGAACTGCTGCAGCGGGGTGTAACCATCCTGCTTCTGATGGAGATCGATGTTCTTTCGCTTGGCGTCTTCCAGGAAGGCGATGTAGGCGAGGACCAAGCCGCCGTTGTCGGCAGTATTTTCTCCAAGGGTGAGGCGGCCGTTCACGTGGACGTCATCGACTGCAACGAAACTATCGTATTCCTTCACGGTGCAGTCAGCTTTCGCCTCAAACTTCTTGGCGTCTTCCGCAGTCCACCAGTCAGAGAGATTGCCATTTCCGTCAAACTGCCGGCCCTGATCGTCGAAGCCGTGAGTCAGTTCGTGGCCGACGATGCCTCCGATATCGCCGTAGTTCGAGGCATCGCTCGCCTTGGGATCGTAGAAAGGCGGCTGCAGAATGCCGGCAGGAAAATTGATGTCGTTCATGCTGGCGCTGTAGTAAGCATTTACGGTAGGTGGAGTCATGCCCCACTCGTCGCGATCCACAGGCTTGCCGATCTTGGCGATCTGCCGGAGGTTTTCGAAAGTGGCGGCGCGCCGTGCGTTCCCGTAGGCGTCATCGCGCACCACGCTCAACTTGGCATAGTCGCGCCAGCGATCGGGATAGCCGATCTTATCGGCGACGGCGTGGAGCTTGGCCTTGGCGCGAGTTTTGGTTTCCTGGCTCATCCAATCAAGCGTGTCGAGATCCTGATCCATGGCGCTTTCGATGTCGTGCACCATCTGAACCGTGGCCGCTTTGCTGGAAGCGGGAAATTCCTGGGCGACGTAGACCTGGCCCAGAGCCTCTCCTAAAGCGCCATCGGTGGCTTGCACGCAGCGCTTCCAGCGCGCGCGTTGCTCGGGTTGTCCGCTAAGTTTGCGTCCATTGAAATCGAAGGTCTCTTCGTCCAGGGCTTTGGGCAGCGTGATTGCGTCGGCGGAGGCGATC
Organism: Candidatus Sulfotelmatobacter sp.; assembly: GCA_049509155.1. GTDB lineage: Bacteria > Acidobacteriota > Terriglobia > Terriglobales > Acidobacteriaceae > Sulfotelmatobacter. The sequence continues at coordinate 10,052 of JBELAE010000019.1, read as the reverse complement.
ACCTGCCAGCGCAGGTAGGCTTTTATGGTGCTCAGGTCTGTGGCCTGGAGCAGGGGGTCGAGCCCTTTGAAGAAGTCAGGATTGACGACGTTGAGTTCGGCGACGGTCGGAACTGTGGCTTCTGCGAGGAGCCGTGTCCAGTCGAGCGTGGGCGTCAGTTTTTGCAAATCCGCCACCGGCATCATGTGATAGACGTTCTTGGGGTCACGGCGCGATGTGATGTCCATGGAGATCTTGGCGAGGGCTGTCTCCAACTGGAAGATGCGCTTGGCGTCTTCTCCGGCATCGTGGTCGGATTCTCCCAGTAACTTCAGAGTGTTCGTAATGTGCTGCACGTACTGGGTACGCGTTTTTTCGGCGGCATCGCCGGTGCGGAGGTAATAGTCGCGCTCGGGAAGTCCCAGACCGCCCTGGTCGACGGCAGCAATCTGTTTGCTCGCATCCTTGAAGTCCTGCTGCTCTCCCAAACCGAGGAATGTGTTGATGTTCATCAGTTGGTGGTGAGCCAGCAGAGGAGTCAACTCGCTCTTATCCTTGAGCGCGGCGATGCGATCGAGTTCTGCCTGGAAGGGCTTGAGACCCTTCTGGTCGATGGCACTGGTGTCCATGCAAGCGGCGTAATAGTCGCCAATCTTCTGCTGGTTGGGCGTGCGGTCGGCGCCCCCGGTGGCCGCCTTCTCGAGCATGGTATGCAGGATGAACTCATTGTGGTCACGGAGGATCATGCCGGGGCTGTATCCGGCGCGGTCGTTCGGGATGGGGTAGTACTTGGAAAAGTTTCCGCAGGCGTACTGGAAGAAGTTCACGCAGGGATCCGCGGAGGTGTCGAGGAAGCGCTGGTCGAGACCGGGCGGCAGATTCTGCGGCGTCGGCTGCGACGGGTCGGGTTTCGTAGACTGGGCCGACACGACAGCACAGAAAAGTGTGACGGCCACGGTGAGGAGGGCGGCAGGTGAAAGCGAGATCTTTTTTCTCATGCTTTTGTCCGAAGAAAACCTATGCTAACTGGGCAGATAACGCAAGTTGCGTTCGCGGCTGCAACAACCGGCCGCTGCGGGCCCCACTCCGCTCCGAGATGTCCTGACGTTGAACCAGCCCCAGTTCCACCGGAACATTCCGAATCTGGTTGTAGTCCGAGGCGATTCCGAACATGGTGAGGAATGAGCGCAGCTTGTGCGCCCATAGGGCCGACAGCGACTGCCGACCAATGTCGAGAAGCATTCGCATAGCGGAGTTGAATAATGCCCCCACGCCTCCGGGGAGGAGCGTGGGGGCACCCGGGTAACGTTCAGGCGAGGGGTCTCAAATCCCGCCCAACATCTGATCAGAAATACGCAGCCGGGTCCGGTAAAGTTCCCTGCTGGCATGTACTGACTTAGACCCCGGGAGAGGGAAAAAGGTTAGCTGAGGACAGCTGAGTTGGCGGGAGTTTGCCGATAGAAAAAACAGCAGATTCCTCCCTTCGGTTGGAATGACAAACAAAGAGGGTCGGAATGACAAACTAAAGTTCGGAACGACAATCTAAAGGGTCGGAATGACAAATGGTAGAGTCGGGTAACAAACTTAATTGGAGCCGGAACGACTCTGCCTGCCGCCAAGTCTTACTGCGCGCTCTTTTCCTTGGGCCGCTCGTACGCTTTTTGCAGATATTTGCGGGCTTCTTCGAGGGCTCCGAAGGTATTGTCGTTGGTTTGGGTAGCCTGCCGGTATTCGTTGATGGCGCGTTCGCGTTGCCCGGTGATATCGAAAATCTTGCCCAGCTGGATGCGGCTCCAGACTTCGGTCCAGCGGGGTTCGCCGTCGCCATCAATCGACGCGCGGTAGGCATTGGCCGAGGATTGGTAGTTGCGCTGATAAAAGAAGACTTCGGCGATACGGTAGTGCGCGAGCGAACTATTCTTGTTGAGGTCGAGAGCTTTGTTGAACTCCACCAGCGCTGCGGAGAGATCTCCTTGCTGCTGCAGGGCCTGCCCACGCAGGATGGAAGAGCGCAGCTTCACATCGGTCGAATTGGTCAGCACATGGTGGTCAGGATCGATCGAGATGCGGCGCGGCCGGCCGAAAGTCTCGATCGAAAACGGCGAAGTCGTGCCCTCCACTTCGATTCGCTGGTTTTCGGTTTTTCCGTCGGTATCAATACGCAGGTCCACGGGCATGCGGAACAGGTCGAGATCCTGCGAGATTTCACCGGTAACGCGGAACCCGGGAGTTTTCTCTTCTTTGGGCAGTTGGGTCGCCGCGCCGCCGAGGCGGTAGGTCGTGTACTTTATCTTGAACTCGGGTGCGCCCGTCGAATCGAGCCATTGCGAGAAGAACCAGGTGAGTTGCTCGCCGTAATTCTTCTCCGCGATGGTTTTGAAGTCGTCCATGCTCGCCCCTTTGCCGGCGAACTCCGTGGCAAATTCCCGCATGGTCTTGTTGTATTTGTCCTCGCCCAGCACCCAGCGCAACATGTGCAGGATCATTGCGCCCTTGTCGGTGGCCAGCGACTGGAATTCAGTAGAGAAAATATCGAGTTTGCTGGCGCTGGAGAGCGGCACGGTGTCGTAGGCCAGTGCCCCGACTGACATATCTTTCACCGCTTCTTCCAGACCTGCGGCTCCGGCGGCGCTCTCCACGTACATCGCTTCCGAATAGCGCGAGAAGCCATCGCTCAACCACCAGTCGTCCTTGCTCGCCGGACTTACTGACACTCCCCACCACTGATGCGCAATCGCATCGGCCAGCAGCCGGTAGTTGGTTTTCTCGGTAATCGAAGGTCCGGCCAGTCCGGCGATTTCCGGCGCCCAGGCGTAGGGGAGAGTATCACCGGGCAACTCCACGATATTGAGCTTCTGCGAAGGCGGCAGGCCGTAGAGCGTGATGAAGTAGGTGAACTCTTGAACGGCGGTCGTAGTGTAGGTAGGAGCCAGGCTCTGGTGCGTGGGCTTGAAGAAAACGTGCAGATCCAAGCCGGCTTCGTCGCTTTTATACTCCTGAAAAACTCCGGCCACGATGGTGCCGGGGAAACTCGGCTTGCTGGAGACAAAAGTAAAAGTCTTGGTGGGCAGGACGCTGGCGTTAGGCTTATTCGAAGCCGGAGTGTCCGCGACCGTAGACCGCCCGCTGCCGACGACGAGTATGTGCGCCGGCACGGTTACGCTGATGGTGGAGGTGAAGCGGTTCAGCCCGAAGCCGCTAACCGGGAACCAGCGTCCGGAATAAAACAGGTAGCTGGTGTCGTCGCCGATGTAGGCCAGCTTGAGACCAGGCACGGGGCTGTTATCGGCGCTTTCCAGCTGTCCCTCATACTCGAAAGTCAGAGTAGTGGAGGCGTCCTTGGACAAGCCTGCCGGCAGGGGCACGCGCACAGTGGAATCCTGGGTGACGCGCTCGGCCGATAGCGGCTGGCCCTTTTCGTCGAGAACCCGGGTGACGCGCAGATCATTATGCAGTTCAAAGACGGCGACGGCCAGATCCTGCGTGGCCGTGAATCTGACCTTGGCGCGAGCCGTGATCTGGTGGAGATGGGGGGCGAGTTCAGCCTCGATCTGATAGTCGTCGACGCGCAGGCGCGCTTTTTCCGCGGCCCACGACAAAGACGGGATCGCGAGCGCGACCACCAGCGTAAGAGTCAGGGAACTCGTAAGGACGCTCAGAGCGCGCCGTGGGTGAATCCACATTCAGGAGAGTCTCCAGGAAATGATAACCCATTTCCTATGATGAGGATTCTCACGCAAAAGATGCTGGGAGCACAAGGCTTAGACGCCAGATGTCACGATTTTGTCAGCTGCGAGATTTCTCGTCATTCTGCGCGTAAGCCAGGAATGTCCGTTCTTCCCAGGATTTGTCATTCCGAGTAGCGACGAGCGACAGCGACGAGGAACCTGCTTCCCGCCGCCTCAAGCACACAGCAGGTTCCTCCTCGCATGCGCTCGTCGGAATGACAACGCTGAAAGAGCCCTCACGCGGTGCGTTTTGCGATCAAAGCAAGAATATTCCCGGCCGCGCGGTCGGCAGGATGCTGGATTTCCCCCGAACCAGCCTGTGGGACGCGCAGACGGGCTTTTACTCCCGCCAGGCCTTCCAGCATACGGTCGCGAGCAAGGCCGTCAGGAAGGATTTCCTTCAGCCGGGCGACCACCTTTTCAGCAGTGAAATCGTGCTGCACGAGTTCGGGCACGATTTCCTGCTCGGCAATGAGGTTGACCATGGCAAATCTTGGCACCTTCACGCGAGGCTTGCCGAGCGCGTAGGTGAGCGGCGAAACTCGGTAGACCATCACGAACGGAGTGTTCATCATAGCGGCCTCGACGGTGGCCGTGCCGCTGGCCACGATGCCGGCGCGCGAGTGCCAGAGCGCGGGCAGGGCATCGGGGACAAGCTTGATTTCGTGCGTGCCTATCTGCTGGGCTATAAGATTTAGCAAGAATCCGCCTTCTAGTGTGGGCGCGACCGGCAGCAGAAACTCGTAGGCCGAGCCCAGCAGAGACGCCGACTCCAGAATCGTCGGCAGGTTCATGCGGACTTCCTTGACCCGGCTGCCGGGCATCAGGGTAATCCAGGGCTTTGTCGGGTCGAGATGAAATTGCGCCGCGTAGTCGCTAAGCTCGATCGCAGGGTGAGGCAACTCCGCTAGAGGATGGCCGACGAAGGTCGCGTCCACGCCGCGCTCGCGGTAGAACTGCTCTTCGAAAGGGAAGATCACCAGAGCCTTGTCTATGTAATCCCGGAGCAGCCGCACGCGGCCCTGCCGCCACGCCCAGAACTGCGGCGCGACGTAATAAACGGTTGGGATGCCGCGCTTCTTCATCTGCCGCGCAACTCGCCAGTTGAACGCCGGAGAATCGATGACGATAGCGAGGTCGGGCTTGCGCCGGTCGGCTTCCGCGATCAAGCGCCGGTAGAGCCCAAGAATCTTGGGCAGATGGCTGAGAATCTCCGTGATACCCACCACGGCAAGGTCCTTCGAGTCGACGACAGTGTCGCACCCGGCGGCGCGCATGCGCTCTCCGCCCACGCCAAAGAATTCAAGTGCATCTGACGGCGGCGCAGAACCAGAGGTTTGTGTGGGGACAGCCGCCCCCGGCTGTCCGGCGGAGCGAAGCTCCGCCGGGTTTCGTCCGGCAGCGCGCCGGAGCGCCTCGATGAGCTGCGCCCCATACATTTCCCCCGAAGCTTCGCCAGCTGAGATCAGGATCCGCAAGAAAGCATTGTAAGGTAGCGCAGGCTCGGAGACTCACACCGCGCGGCACGCCGTGGGCTGCTAATTTCGCAACACGACCGCCAGACCATCACTCTGTTCCAACTCCGGAGCGCGCCCCACCGCGATCAACGTGTCCAGGAACTTGGCGTTGTGTTCCACTGCCCGCGCAAAAGCCCCGACTACGCGGATCGCATGAGCCGTCGAGAAATCCGCGCCAGCGTGTCCGGCGGCACCCACCAATAGGCTGTGCAGCAGGCGATAATGCATGATCAGCAGAGTGTAGTTCACCAGCGGATCGGTGGAACGCCGCTCCTGGTCAAGGTTTGCGGCATGCGGAAAGCCGGTGGCGAAGACGTAGTTGAGAAGATAGTTTTCCAGGAAGCCAGGGCAAGCTTGCTCGAACGGCAGGTAGTGATGCAGATAGGACTGCTGAAATCGCTTGGCCATTTCGGGCAGCGTCGCATCCGGCGTACGCCCGATCGTCACCAGGAAATGAGCGGCCACCTCGGCAAAGCGCGGCAATGGCTGCTGCAGGTGAAAGCGCCGCTCGATCAAGTTCAAGACCAGTCCGAGCTGAAGGTCAGGCCGCGCCGGTATGCCATCCAGACTCGCGCGCAACCCGCCGTCCGTAATGATCGTGGCATACTGCGCCAGCAGTTGCGGAATTTTAGCCAGCGACCGCTTGGCGATGAGTTCATGGCTGCGCCGGCACACCGTCCCCAATAGGAACAGCCGTTGCCATAGCGGGTAACTGCGATCCTGCAGTAAATCCAGGGTAAAGGCACGCAAGTGTCGAGCCAGTTCCGCGGAGTCCAGACAAACGCCATGGTGGCCGTCTTCCAGCCGGAATTTACGGTAACGGAGCCCGTTATTGTCGTGATCAGTGTCGGTGTCGTGATCTGTATCTGTTTCTTGATTCTTATCTTCGTCTCGCGCCGCCAGCAAATTCGGGTTCAGCAGCACCAGGCGAGCTGCTTCGGGACACGATAGGTAAAGTCCGTTCTCAATCCGGCCATCAAGGCGCACCAAGGTTCGTGGATAGCGCGCGCACGTCTGGGAGAGATACTCAGCCCCATGCTGCAGTTGAATGTTGCAGAGATCCCCTGCGCTCAGGAACGGGCAGCGGCCGTCCGGCTGCAGTTTGACGCGGGCATACTCGAAATTGTTACGCGCCCCAGCGTTCACCTCAATATGCACCAGCGCGGCCGGACGCAGCTTGGGAGTGGCTCGGTATTTCTTGTAGCTGGCTTTGTCGATATAAACCGTCCAGCCCACACAGCAGCTGTCTTCGCAGTCGGGACCAATGCAGTGAAAATCTTTGGCGTAGCGAGGCTGAAACGGGTCGTCTGACAAGGTTGGTCCCAGGGAGAACCTTGCAGTTCAAGTTCCAGTTGTCATTAGAAAATTCTTGGCCGCCCTCGAGCGCAATTGTCCGCACGCTCCCTGGGACGAGGTGATCGGAAGCATCCGGGACATCTAATCGTCGGCGCTCACCGTGGATTGCGGCTCCGGCGAGCTCCCCACGGCGATCTCCTGATCTTTGTACTGCAGCTGATACAGCTTGAAGTAAATCCCGCGGTTGGCCAGCAGTTCCTGGTGCGTGCCCATTTCGCGGACCTGGCCTTTGTGCATAACGATGATCTTGTCGGCGCGCTGCACGGTCGAGAGCCGATGGGCGATGATGAGCGAGGTGCGGCCTTCGACCATGCGGCTGAGCGCGTCGCGCACTTTGAATTCTGTGTCGGTGTCGACGCTCGAGGTAGCTTCGTCGAGAATCAGAATCTTGGGCTCATGCGCCAGGGCGCGCGCGAAAGAAATAAGTTGCTTTTGCCCGGTCGATAGCGTTGATCCGCGCTCGCGGACTGCCTCGTTGAAGCCGTTGGGCAGGGCACGGACGAAGTCGCCGAGGTTCACGTCCTCGGCGGCCTTGGCGACGTGCGCGTCCTGAATGCGATCGGTGCCCAGTCGGATGTTGCCGCCGATGGTTCCGGTGAACAGGAACGGATCTTGCAGTACAACTCCGAAGCGGCTGCGCAGGTCGGCGAGATCCATTTCTTTCACGTCCACGCCGTCGATACGGACCGCACCTTTCTGCACATCATAGAAGCGCAGCAGCAGGGAGATCAGAGTTGTTTTGCCCGCGCCGGTGTGGCCGACGACGGCGACGGTTTCTCCGGGTTCGATGGCAAACGTGACATCGCGGAGAACCCAGTCGGGGGCCGTGTCGTTGATGCTTCCAGGCGAAACCGCCGCCGAGCCTTTCTCGGCCGGGCGGCCGGGGGCGGCCGTCCCCACACGATTCTCGCTGGCGCCCGACAATTGGCCCTCACCCGGAATGTCCCGGTACGCGAACCAGACGTGGTCGAACTCGATGCGGCCGAGGCCTTCCGGTTTTTTTGTCACAGCGGGCGACACGATGTCAACGCGAGTATCCAGCAGTTTGAAGATGCGTTCGCTGGCGGCCATCGCCGACTGCAGAATGTTGTACTTCTCGCTGAAGTCCATGATGGGGCGGAAGAAACGCTGCGCGTACTGAGTGAAGGCGATCACCACTCCGAGCGAGGCTGCGGTTGCAACCAGATGGAACGAGACCAGCGTTTGACGGCTGAAATCGACCGAAACACTGCTGGCGACTATGCCCCGCATCACATCCTGGCCGCCAAACCAGATGACGCACGCAACTGCGATGGCGGAGAAAAAATCGACCACCGGGTAGTAGACGGCGTAGGCCATGATCGCGTCTTTATACGCGTCCATGTGGCTGCGATTGATTTCCTCGAAGCGGGTATATGCCTTGCGTTCGCGGTTGAAAAGCTGCAGCACAACCATGCCGCTGACGTGTTCCTGCAGATAAGAGTTGATGCGGGCGATAGCGGTGCGAATGCGGCGATAAGAGTCGCGCACCTTGTCGCGGAAAACCTTCGTCGCCACCACAATCAACGGCAGCACCGCGAACGTGATTAGCGCCAGCTTCCAGTTCATGCACAGCATGATGCCCAGAATTCCCATCAGCACGAAGAGATCTTCGAAGATGGAGACCACGCCAGAGGTAAACATTTCGTTCAAGGCGTCGACATCGGTCGTGACGCGCGTAACCAGCCGGCCGACCGGATTCCGGTCGTAAAAAGCTACGTGCATGCGCTGCAAATGGCGGAAGATCTGGCTGCGCAGGTCGAACATCACTTTCTGCCCGGTCCACTGCATGAAGTAGGTCTGCAGGAATTCGAACACGAAGGTAAAACCCAGCAGGCCAAAGTAAATGATGGAAATCTGTGCGATCCCGTGCAGGGGCCGTGGGCTGAGCCAACTCCACAGGCCAGAGGTCGAACCCTTGACGGGCGCTAGATAGCGGTCCACAGCGACTTTCACCAGATAAGGTCCCAGCACGTCGCAGAATGACTTGAGAATGATCGAGGCAATGGCAATCGTGACCTGCCAACGGTAGGGACGTAGGTAGGTTAGCAGCCGCCGCATCAGGCGGCTGTCATAGGCTTTCCCTAATACTTCTTCTTCCTGGGCCATTGTTTCCCGGACGAAATCACGTGAGCGAAGCAACCGCGAGCTAAGGGGGCCTCGCCTCTAACAACGTATTTTAGTAGATGGCGTGGGCAGCAAGCAGGATGGAAAAGGTTTGAGGTGGGATAATCTACATAGTGGCCCTGGGAATCTACATTTCGGTTCCGTTCTGCCGCACCAAGTGCAGCTACTGCAACTTCGCGTCCGACGTATTTTCGCGGGCCGTTTTCGAGCGCTACGTCGATCGTGTGTGCGCCGACATTGCCGTCGCGCCGCGGATCGCCCAGGAGATGGGCGGCCAAATCGACCGTGGCCAAATCGACCGTGGCCAAATCGACTATGAGGTCGACTCGATCTATCTCGGCGGGGGCACGCCGACCGTACTCGATGCCGGGCAATTGCAGCGCATCTTTGCCGCGGTTCGATCGCAGTTTCAGCTGCGGCCCGGTGCCGAGGTGACCGTCGAATGTGCGCCGGGGACGCTCGCGCCGGAGGTGCTCGAAGGCCTGTTGCTCTGCGGCGTGAATCGCGTCAGCCTGGGCGTGCAGTCGTTCGTTGACATCGAAGCGGCCGCGGTCGGGAGATTGCACAAGCGGTCGATCGTGCTGGAGGACATCGCCCGCCTGCGAGCGGCCGGAATCACGAATATCAATATCGACCTGATCGCGGGCCTTCCGCACCAGACCGCGGAAACCTGGCAGCAGTCGCTCGACGAAACGCTCGCGACCGGGGCCGCTCACGTCAGCGTCTACATGCTCGAAGTGGATGAAGACTCGCGGCTGGGCCGTGAAGTAATGGCGGACGGAACGCGCTACCACGCGCATTTCGTGCCCGACGAAGAAATTACAGCCGATTTCTATCTCGCGGCATGCGAACATCTCGAAGCCGGCGGTATCTCGCAATATGAAATTTCCAATTTTGCGCGGCCGGGATTTGAATCGCAGCACAATCTTAAATACTGGACGCGGCAGGCCTATCTCGGCTTCGGCGTGGACGCTCATTCCATGTTAGGGTCTGCGACGCTGGATGTCGACGCGATCCGTTTCTCTGCCGAAGATGTCCTGGAAAAGTACGTTGCGGGATCGCCCTTGCATAGGACCGCGGTCTCGCGCACGAACGCATTGGAAGAAAGCCTCTTTCTTGGATTGCGCTTGAACCGGGGCGTCGACCTGTGTGAAGTGGCCGCGCGCTTCGGTCAGCACGCTCTCGAGAATTTGTCACCCACGATTGCAGAGCTAGTCGGTGACGGACTGTTGCAGCAAGACGGCGACCGCATTCGCCTTACGCCACGCGGGCGGTTGCTTTCCAACGAGGTCTTCCAGGCTTTCATCGGGACTGCGACCCTTCCGTG
>JBELAE010000189.1:0-16362 GCA_049509155.1 Candidatus Sulfotelmatobacter sp. | reverse complement strand
CGCAACGTCCGTGAAATCGTGGTGCTCGACAACTTCGTCCGCGGACGCCGGGAGAATCTCGCACACGCTCTAGCCAACGGGAACGTCACCATCGTCGAAGGCGACATCCGCGATCGTAAGCTGCTCGCCGAGGTGATGCAGGACATCGATCTGGTGTTCCATCAGGCCGCGATCCGCATCACGCAATGCGCCGAAGATCCGCGGCTGGCGCTCGAAGTCCTGGTGGACGGCACGTTCAATGTGGCCGAGCAGGCGGTGAAGTCGAAGGTCTCAAAAGTTGTGTCGGCCTCGTCGGCTTCGGTCTATGGAATGGCGGAAGAGTTTCCCACTACCGAACGCCATCATCCCTACCACAACCGAACGTTCTACGGAGCGGCCAAGACCTTCAACGAGGGCATTTTTCGCAGCTTCCATGAAATGTATGGCCTGCGTTACGTGATGCTGCGCTACTTCAATGTCTACGGGCCGCGCATGGATATCTTCGGCGTGTACACCGAGGTGCTCATCCGCTGGATGGAGCGCATTGCCGCCGGCAAAGGTCCGCTCATCTTCGGCGATGGCCGACAGACCATGGATTTTGTTTTTGCTGAAGACATTGCGCGCGCCAACCTGGCGGCGGCAGATGCCGACGTGGACGACGAGGTCTTCAACGTCGCCAGCGGGACGGAGACCAGCCTCAACGATCTCGCGCACATTCTGCTGCGCGTGATGGGGTCGGATGCGCCGCTGGAGTATGGGCCGGAGCGAAAAGTGAACGCCGTTCCGCGCCGTCTCGCGGACGTGTCCAAAGCCCGGCAGTTGCTGGGCTTTCAAACCACTGTTTCGATCGAAGAGGGGATGCGTCGCCTGGTGGCTTGGTGGCAGGCGGAACGCCTCGCCAACGAGGCGGCCCATGTCTGATCCCATTTCTGATCCGCGGCTTACCTTCGCTGCTTCCCGATTACCCAGTTCTTGCGGCGTTTTCACACATGCCTAAAGAATTTGTTCCCGTGGCACGACCGCATCTCGGGCAGGAAGAAGTTTCTGCCGCGGGACGGGCAATTCTGTCGGGCTGGGTCACGCAGGGTCCGGAGGTTGCAGCGTTTGAGCGGGAGTTCGCCGACTTCGTGGGTGCGCCGCATGCCTGTGCGGTGTCCAGCGGCACGACCGCCCTTCATCTGGCGCTCCTCGCGGTAGGCGTGCGCCCCGGCGATGAAGTCATCACCGTCAGTCATTCGTATATTGCCACAGCCAACAGCATTCGCTATTGCGGGGCCCGGCCGGTCTTCGTGGATATTGATCCGGCAACTTTCAATTTGGATCCTGAAAAAATCGAGGCCGCGATCAGCGAGCGAACGCGCGCGATTCTTTGCGTTCACCAGATGGGAATGCCGTGTGACCTGAAGGCGATTCTCGAGATTGCGAGCAAGCACAAAATACCCGTGGTGGAAGACGCCGCCTGCGCCGTGGGAAGCGAGATTCGCTGGCAGGGCCAATGGGAAAACATCGGCAAGCCCCATGCTGACGTGGCTTGCTTTTCATTTCACCCGCGCAAACTGCTCACCACCGGCGATGGCGGCATGCTGACAACCTCCAATGCTGAAATCGATTGCAAGTTTCGCCTCTGGCGGCAGCACGGCATGAGCCTGCCGGATACGGTTAGACATGCATCACAGGAAGTAGTGTTTGAGTCGTATCCGGAACTGGGCTTCAACTATCGCTTGACCGATATTCAGGCGGCAATCGGACGCGAACAGCTAAAGCGCCTACCCGACGCTATCTCTCGTCGGCGGCAACTGGCTGCAGGTTACCGCCGATTGCTGGCCGACATTCCAGGACTTATTCTGCCCACTGAGCCCGACTGGGCGCGATCGAACTGGCAAAGCTATTGTGTGCGTCTGCCGGCAAACACAGGCCAGCGCGAAGTGATGCAGAAGATGCTTGATGCGGGTATCGCAACCCGCAGAGGAATCATGTGCGCGCACCTGGAGCCTGCTTACCACGACCCCTCGACGTGGCGCTGCGCGCAGGCAGGATGCAAACCCGGCAGCAGTTGCCCTAACCTGGCCGAGAGTGAGCGAGCGCAGAGAGAGGGCGTGATCCTGCCATTATTTTCACAGATGACTGACGAGCAGCTCAGCCAGGTTTCATTTGCCCTTCACCAAACCTGCGCCGTCAGGAACCTGGATTGAATGGAAATCACAACGCAACGCCGGGATGGCCAATCTGCGACCACGCGAAATCTGAAAGTCATCCTGTGGATCTTACTTCTTTTAGCCGCTGCCGAGTTTGTTATGCGGGGGCCGGGACGGTTCCTGCGCGAGCCCACGAACTGGAATGACCTGTCGCAAAACTACACCGCTTCGAAGCTTTGGCTGACGGGGAAGAGTCCGTCTGATCCGAGAAATTTTTCTGTTCTCTGGAAACGGGAAGGCGGCAGCCACCTGGACCTGACTGACATTCGTACACATCTCTCTCCTCCGCTTGGCGGCCTGGTGGTAATGGCGCCGATTGCGGCCTTTCCCTGGAAGGTTGCGAAGATGATTTGGCTCATCGTCTTGTTGAGCGCGTTTGCGGTCACGGTGTGGGCTTTGATTCTGGCAGGCGGTTTTCGTGAGGATAATCTTCGTGTTTTAGCCTTCAGCACTGCCTGTCTCGCGCTGGCGCCTTTCCAAACTGGAATCGCCAGTGGAAACGCCAGCATTCTCGTAATCGGGCTCTGCGCCGTGGCGATCTGGGCTGCGGTCGGTCGCCGCGATGTAGCAGCCGGGCTCCTGTTCGGAGTGGCGTGCAGCCTAAAGCCGCAAATCGGGGCCTTTCTGGTTCTCTACTATCTGATACAGCGCCGCTGGAAACTGTTCGTGACGGCAGTCGCCACCGCGGCCGGGCTGGTGCTGGTGGCGGTGCTGTACCTGTGGTTGCGCGGCGCTTCATGGATACAGGACTATCTGCACAATGCCAAGGGATTCGTTGCGGCGAACAACATTGACGATTTCTCGGCGGCCAATCCTATTCGCTTCACCCTGATCAACCTGCAAGTCCCTTTTTTTTCGATCACGGGGCACGCCTCGTCCGCAAATCTACTCGCATTCGCGGTCGGAGGTCTTCTGCTCTGCGCCTGCTTGTATTGGGCTTCCACTGCGCGCGCTAGCGGCCAAGACCGCGGACCGGAGTTGCTGGCTCTCGGGGCCGTCGCGATCATCAGCCTTCTGCCTGTCTATCATCGATTCTATGACGCTGGGCTCCTGGTCTTGCCGCTGTGCTGGTGCATAACCCACCTTGCAGGACAGACAAAGCCGGTAGCGACGGTCGCAATGGTCCTGATGGTTCCTTTTCTTGCGCCCGGAGCGGCATTTCTGCAGCAACTCGCTTTGCACGGTCGAATTCCCGACGCGATCACGCATTCCTGGTACTGGAATTCCGTGGTGATGCCGCACGAAACATGGGCCTTGCTACTGCTGGCGCTGGTCTTGCTTTACGGAATTAAGCTGGGCGGACTTGATCAGTCAGAAGAGATGCAAGGCCCCAAGCGTTAAAAGAATCAGCGCCGACTTTGGGAACGCGACAGCTCGCCGAACTGAACCGAGTCGCGCGGCGCAACTCTATAGCATCACAATCGCAGCTTGCCCCAGTTCATTGGTTCGCGCCAGTATTTTGTATTGCCGCACATAGGCCGAGCAGTAGTCCGTCAACGCCCGATACACGTGCAGCGCGTCGAAGAAATCGTCGAGCACTATCAGCGTGCCCGAGGAAATCACCGGGTCTAGAGTTGTCAAGCAATACAGCGTGGACGAATACAGATCACAATCGACGTGGATCACGAGCTGGCTTTGCGGACGGTATGACGCCATGAAGCCCCGCATCGAGTGTTGAAACCACCCCGCGACAAAGCTCACGCGAGAATCCGCAATTTTCGGAAGCTTTCCACCCGTGCTGAATGCTCCCCGGCGCTTACCTGAATGCCAGTCTTCGGGCAATCCTTCGAACGAATCAAACCCGAAGAACCGGCTTCCCGGATTGTGATTCAGCGTGCACCATTGCCCAATGCTGGCGCCTTCAAAGACGCCGAATTCGAGATAGTCGATTGCCTTGTCTGCCCCGTCGCTTCTGCCCACCACCGTATCGCTAACGTGACGATATAGATCATCTCGGGATCCCAGTTCGACAGCCGACGGGAACTCGTTCACGGTTGCATTCAGGCGCGCCTCCCAATTGAGGCGGTCCAGGAACCAGGAGTAGCGTGGAAAGAGAAGCCGCGCCGACCGCTTGGCCAGCGGCCGCAAAGGTCCTAAGAAACGTATGGCCTCTCGCATCATTGCATTCCTTGATTCCCAAGACGCCCCCCTGAGACGATTGCCCTAAGACGCCGCGTGGCGAGGCGCGCCGCATGCGGGCACGTGGGACTGGGCTGAAAACCCATCCGCAGGTGTCAGTTCGAGACCGTGAGCCTCGATCGAGACGACGTCCGTTGCAGGAGGGGTTGCGTCACAATCCAATTCCAGCAGCGAGCCCGCGTCGCCTTTCATGGTTTCAACGAACCCGGCTTCCAGCATGGCATTTAGCAGCACGCTATTGCGCGAAGTCCTCCCGTAAGAAGCAAGAATCTTGCTGTAGCCGGCAGCTCCGGCAAGGCCGGCCAGCCAATGAAACCACGCATTCTCCAGTTTCTTCTGGGCCACCCGGCAGGACAAAACGAAGTCTTTCAGAACAGGATTGTCTTTCGACATTACGAGTGAAGCGAACCCCACTATCCCATACTCGCCGAAACGGTCGCGACACGAAGTGCAGATGCACAATACATCCCGCCGTTCGAGAAGCTGTGCAAGTTCCTCGCGCGTATAGCGATGAGTTGAGAGATTCAGCTGATTCGAGCGATGCAACAATTCCAGACAGCGCTCGACGTGCTCGCGCTCGGTCGGCCTGAAAAGTGTCGCTTCCATCCCGCAAGTTTTCAGAAACGCTTCATAGCGGTCTCCGTACTGTTCGGCCTGCTGGCTGCGCTCTGACTCCGCGCGGTAAAATGCGCGCCGCTGTCTGCTCTCCTCCGTGACCGGAACGTCGAATTCGGGTCGTGCGAGCAGAGTGGGCACGTCCGAGTCGGCAAACATTCGCATCTCCGGCAACTCGTGTGCTACCTCTGCTCGTTCAAATGGAGAATCGTCGATGAATGCGCAACTATCCACTCCAATATTTAGCGACGTCACAATTCGCTGAATATTGGCGCTTTTGGGCTCCCAGTTAATTTGTGGGAATAGAAACAAATGCTCCACGCCCAGGCGCTGCAGCACGCGCCAGGCATTGTCATGATCATTCTTGCTGGCAATGCTCTGAAGAATGCCGCGTTCGTCCAAGGCAGTCATGGTTCGCCGCACTTCCGGCCGAAGCGCAATCGTGTCCGCATCTTGCTCGCCTAAGATTCCGTCCCACGCCGTCTGATCCAAATCCCATATTACGCATTTGACCTTGCCAGCAGCCGAGGCCGAGGCGCCAGATATTCCTGACACCGCGCTACGTTCCGCGGGTTGGCGGTATCGCACAAAATCGAGCCAGGAGAAAACCAGATGTGCTTCAGCGTCGTTATCTGGATACACTCGCACCATTCCAGACGCCCCGTAAAGATCGACATTCATCGATGCAGCTGGAATGCGTTCGATCGTTCGGCCGGGGTTCAGCAGGATGGAAGTGCGGAACTTTGGTCCCTGCTGCCAGCACTCTACAATGAGTCGGACCGGCTGAGACTGAAGATTCCAGACTTCAATCACGAACTCATCCCATTCCTCTTTTCGGCCATGCGCAATTACTTGCAGCGAGCGCTCGCGCAAAACGGCGTAGGCCCCGCTCAGTCGAAGATATGGGCTCACTCGGCGAAACAAAGAAGAAACCGGCCGGATGCATCGTAGGAACCCGCGGTCAATTCGGTCGAGCCAACGGGCTTGCCGCGTCTCCACCGACCCAAATCCAAAGTTAGACTCGAGTTTGCCCCACCGGCGGAATTCGATTTCGGCACCGAACGGAAACAATCCCGAGTATTGAGGATTCGGGAAAATCCCATACTTAAATCGTGCGCATTTGCGATCCCGCCTGCTCACATATAGCGGGCAGAGCGCATAGCAATCGGGCACGGCACACTCGACGCAATGCTCGCTCCAGGAAAGAAGATAGGTTGAGCGAACAGCCGCCGGCTGCAGGGTGGAAACCAGCGGCTCTTCGATACTGGCGGTTTGTCGGGCTTCAGCCCAATCGGTCTGCCACATTCTGTCTGTCCGCTTACAAGTTGTTGTAGCTGACCAGAGTCGCCTTGTACGCGAGCGTGCCCGGCCAATCGCTCTCCAGCAGATTTGCCTCTTCGTCGCGGGGCACTGCTCCGGGATGAGTCATGAGTTCCACGCTCGCCGGTCGCGGCGGACGCGAGGTACATAGCTTGATGAAAGTCCCCAGGTCCGTAAAGATGCGAGTGGTTCGAAATCCAATCGTTCTCAAGGCCGAATTGAAAAACCACTTCTTCGTCAGCAGCAGCTGGCCCGGACGTTCAGAATCATCGTACATATTTCTGCTGATTCTCACCTTATTGATCTTGTAGCGGCGACGAAGCGCAGCTAGCACCGGGATCATCTGCGGGATGGTGTGCACATGATGGTGCGCGTCCAGATGCGATGGTTCGACCCCCAGCCGCATCAAACCCTCGATCTGAAAGCACCACTCCCGAAAAATCGCTCTCAGCATTGGCAGACTAATCCTGACTTCTCGAATCGAGTTACCGTTGAAGCACTTGTTTTGGTCGAGGATGCTTGCCAGTGAGGTGACGCTGCCCGGGTAGAGCGGTTCGAACTCGGTCAGGTTGAGGTGCACACCAAAGGAGCAGTTGGGAAACAAGCGCAATTTTTGTGTCGCGGCTCGCACCGCCGGACCGTTCGCGAGCACGGTCGCCGATGTAATCGTCCCACGTTGCATCCCCCGGAATATCGCCTCGTTTACCGGTTCACTGATCCCGAGGTCATCGGCGTTGACAATAATCCTCATGGGCATCAAGGATGGATTGGAGCATTAGCAGCCCGCGATTCCACAAGCATTTCCAATAATCCGAGCATCTTAGCACATCAGAGTTAGCGTTTTTGCCACTCAGCGTGCAAGCGTCGGTATGGCCTGAGGCTGACTGGAATCCAGCACTGTGCGGGACAATTCAAGAATCTTTTCGACATGCGTTTTCCAGGAAAACTCCCGCGACCGTGCCCTGCCAGCCGCTGCCATTCGCTTCGATATCTCCGGTGACTGCGCAACGTACGCTACAGTTTCCGCCAATTCAGCTGCCGAGAACCTTTGGAAATAGAGGGCTGCATCGCCAGCGATTTCTCGATGCACGGGAAGGTCGGAGGCGACCACGGGCAGCCCGCTGGCCATCGCTTCCACCAGCGGGTGCGCGAACGTTTCCGTATAAGCCGGCGTTACGTAGACATCGGCGCGGGCATACAGCCGATGAAGCTGCTGGTAAGGGATCTCTCCCAGTTCGAGAACGGTGTCGGAGACGCCGAGTTTCTTCACAAGTTCAGCGGCCATCTCCGGGCGATACGCGCCGGGATTCTTTCCTGCAACCAGACTGCAGGTCAACAACAGTTTGATCGGACGGCCCGTCATGCGGTCACGAAGCAGTGGGAGCGCCCGAATTAGCGTCTCGAAGTTCCGGTAATAATTGTAGTGACTGACAAAGAGCAGCTTAAGAGACCCTTCAGCGGAGCGCAGCTTTTCCTCGGCCTCTGAAGAAAGTGGGCTAGAGTCGCGAGTAAAACCTTCCGGGTCGAATCCATGGTGAATGGCCAGGACCCGCGCGCCACCCGTCCAGCGGCGCAGTTCGGCGGCAAACGCCTCGCTGGGCGCAACTGTGACAGTGGCCCAGCGGATCGATCGCTTGGCCAGCGCGGCGCGAAGGCACGTATCCAGCCACGCGCGGTACTCGTGGCGAGCGCGCAGGTCGCGATAATAGTCGGCGGAAGTATAAATCGAATTGCGCGAAAGCAGGACTTGCGGTACCGGCGATTTCCTCAGAGCAAAGTTTCCGGTGGAAAGCAGAACATCAGCCTCACAGCGCCGAATCAGGCCAGAGAGGGCCGACTGCTCATACCAGAAGCGGCGAGCGGGAGAACATTCCAACTCCAGGAGTTCAATATGGGCGAGGCCGGCAAACTCCTCCTTGAGGCCGGGGCTCAAGGCCACAGTGACTCGCAAGTCTGGTCTGGCCGCCAGATGCGGAAGCACGTTGCGGATATAGGTAAGTCCTCCCCCCGCGCTGGCGGCGAGGGAGTTGATAAACAAATGCATCATCGGCTCGGGGCGACGTCACCCAGAGCTGGCTGGATCGCTCTGGCGCGCGAAAAAAGAACGCTGCGCGAATCAGACGTCGCAAGCGCTGGCACGTAGTCCACGAAGATAAAGGCGACACTCCAATAAAACACGCAGAGGTAATAGCCGGGGGCAAACAACCAGTCCTCGAGCGCGGCGTGCAACATTCCGGCAAACACCACCATGGCCAAGGGAACGGCAGGATGATACGCATTCCCGGTCCGGCGCATCCACACCACGGTTTCAACAACCTTTCGCGACAGAGTCACCATCAATAGCACGAACGGCAACACCCCGACCATCCCGACCCAGGTAATGATCGCCAAGTAGCTGCTGCCATGTTCCGACGATGCCGCGACCAGGGTAGAAAATTTCCCCACATCTTCGGTTGCGTCCTGCCCGTTGTCAGACGTTCCGAAGCCGGTGCCGAACCAAAAGTGATTGTGGATCGAGTCAACCGCTGCCTGCCAGGGAGAAAGGCGTGACCCGAGCAGGCCTTCACTGGGGTCCTTGCCCTTAAATATAACCGTGTCCGTCAACGCGGTTACCGTATTCGAAAACTCCTCGGGCTGGAAAATGGCGGCTCCGGCGACGATGATAGCGATGACGATAACGCCGTTCATGAGCATCCTGTACTTGCGTAAAGCTACGCAGAGCAATACACAACAGATGAAAGCCGCGGCCATGCTTGCCCGCGCGTGACTCACGAAAGTCAGGTATAGAGCAACGGCAAACAGCGCGATCCGCCGGCGGCGAGGGAAGGTCTCCTCGCTCACGAATATCCCCCACAGCAGGATCGGCGCCCCCAAAATCGGTTCTCACGGCCCGTCACCGCGACTCTCGCTCCTGTGCCGGCATAAATGAACAAAGTCAACAGGCTGAGGACTTTCAGGAAAGACAGGCTCGAATACCGGGAAACGGCCGCCGAGACCAGAGCTGCCAGGACGGTAAACATTGCCAGCACATGAAACCAGCCGATGCGATACTTGCGATCCCTCAGCATGATGGCCGAGCCAACCAACGCGCCGACGCCAAGGATCGCCCAGCGCGCCGCCGTCCAGAGCGAGCCAACCGGCAATTCCACGCCCGCAAAAAGAAAAGCCACGATCACCAGAGCGAAGAAAATCCGCCGGTACAGCCACACGGAGGCCGCCAAACACTCGAAAAGGAGAAGCCCTCCCAGGTAAGTCTGGTTGAAATATCCGGGCCGTGAATAGGCGAAAAGCGCCAATACCAGCGGGCCTAGCACCACCGCAGCTACCAGGATGCTGTTGGGAAGTGGCTTAGACACACGTGCCCCCGGCGGCTTGCACCATTCGGGCAACGCCCGCAGACCATTCCGTCGGCGAGTATCGAGAAATATGTTGCATACTGTTTGCGCCCATCGTAGCGCGCAGGTCGGGTCGATCGGCTAGACTTCGCATGGCGGATGTCAAAGACGACACATCCCTCGGCTCGACCAACAATCCGTTCCAGTTCTCCTTCACCAAATCTGCGGCGCAGCCGGCTACCTTGCTAACAATCACCGGTAAGCCGCATGCCATGGCTTCATTCACAACCAATCCCCAAGTATCAGTATACGTAGGCAGGATCAGCATTTCGGCCAGCGCGTAGTGGGTTGCCAGCTGCCCCTGCTGGGCGAAGCCAGCGAATCTTACCACTCCGGGCGAGATGGAGGCCGCCTGCAGTTCGAGTTGGGGTCGGCACGCTCCGTCCCCTACCAACACCAGACCGACCTGCTGGCGCATCGATTCTTCCAGCTTGGCATAAGCCGACAACAATTCAAACACACCTTTTTCTCGCACCACGCGCCCCACAAACAGAAAGTAGCGCTCAGGCAAATCCAGTTCTCGGCGCCATCTGGCCGCGTCCCGTTTCGCGGCTGCGGCCGCCGCGGCAAAAAAGTCATTATCGACGGCATTCGGCGCGACAAAAACCGTTCTTTCCTCGACTTTTTGGATGCGAAGGTATTCGAGCGCTGACTGCCCAGGTACGACGAATCCACTGCACCGCCTTAGAAACTTGGTTTTGAGCAGTTCCACCACCACGTGGCCGCGACGCAGATCTTGCACGTTGCTTTCCGACCAGAGAAAAAAAGGGACATTGTAAGCCCGCGCCCAGAACAGGGCTTGCCAGGATGCAACATAGTTGTAGCCTCCACAGAGAATCACATCAGGAGCCGCCTCGGCCAATGTACGGCCCACGCCCCGATTCAGCAACGCGTTGTACCGGCCAAACCGCCTCCGCCAGGAGCGTAGGATCTGATACGAGAACTCGATCCCTTCCTTGGGGATCTGCCATTGGCGGAGATCCGGGTCGGTCTCGGCCAGGAAGATCACATGCAGATCCACTTCCGCATTCTGCGCCAGCGTATTGAACAGCGGGATGCGATATGGCGAGATGATTTCCGTGAGAATGACCAGACGGCGCTTCATGCCGAGGACTCCCCGTAGATTCGCGCCAGGCTTTCCGCTTGTTGTGTCAGTGTAAGTCTCTCTAGAATTGTGTCGCGCGCGGCAGAGCCGAGATTGCGGCGGAGCGCTCCGTCGCGCAGGAGCATTGCCATCGCCAGCGTCAATTCCCTCTCATTGTCGGGTCCCACCAGAAAGCCGTTGGAACCGTGCCGGATGATCTCTGCAATTCCCTGCCCTCGGCAGCCAATCACCGGCTTGCCCACCGACATGGCTTCCAGGTAAACGCACCCCAGGCCTTCGTAACGGCTGGGGAGCGCAAACAGCGTGCAGCGGCGCATGGCCGCAGCCACTTGCTGCCGCGATTGCCGACCTAGAAAGCGCACGCGGCCACTAATCTGAAGCTGCCGGCTCAGCGCTTGTATCCGCGGAAGTTCCGGACCGTGGCCGATGATTTCCAGCGTTAGCGTAGGAAAATCAGGAGCGAGCGCCGCGACCGCGCGCACCAGCACTTCATGTCCCTTGATCGGAAGCAGGTTGCCCACACACAGTACCACCGGCTCGCCGGTAGCGGGCTCGCTGCCGGGCGAGAATAAATCGGGATCCACACCGTTGTACACGACGGATGTGCGGACAGACGTGCGGACAGATGTGCCGACAGACGTCCGGCTGCCGGCGCCTGTGCCCTCCAAAACCTGCTCGCGCACACGCTCGCTGATGCAGATCACGCGCCGCGACGATCGATAGACGCGCTCGGAAATGCGCCGGCACCATTCGCCGGCCCGTCCGCTGACCTGCTCCGTCGAGAAAGCATCGAGACCGTGCACCGAGATCACGTACGGCACTCCGAGTTCCCTGGCCAACAGCATAGCCGCATGCCCGCAGGGCAGAGGCCCGTGGGCGTGGATAACGTCGATCTCGCCCAAACGTTGCAACTCGCGCACCCGTCCCACAATTCTGGCGAAGACGAAAGCTCCGGCGGTTGGCAGCCCAATGCCTCCGGGCAAAGAAAAATACCGCAACCATTCCGCAGGCACACCGGATTCCCGCGCGCGCAGCTTTCCTCGATACAGAGGCCGCACCGCGAAGACCGTGTTCAGCACTCCAATCTTGGCGAGCGTGTACAAGGGCTCGGCGACAAAACAACCGAAAGCATCGTCTCGATCGCTCGGATAGAAAGGTGTAAGCGTGAGAACTTGAAGAGGCTTTCCGTTTTCCGGGCTTAGTCGTCTCTGTACCCGGCCGAGGACGGGCGGCAGTTGCGGATTTTGGCTCACGCTGGCTGAGCCTCCCGGCAGCGGCGGCTCAACACCAACCAGCGGAAAAGAAGGTCGCTGCGATCTGCGCCCGCCTGATGCTCGTGAAACAACTGCCAGGCTGGCGCGATATCGACGACATTCCGTAACACCTCCGGAAAATCACGCAGGGCTTGCTCCATCTGCGGTCGGAGGCTTGTCCTCAACCAGGTGGCCAGCGGCGGCGTAAATCCCCTTTTTTCGCGCCAGCGGATCTGGTCCGGCACCCACTCGGGCAGGGCCCGGCGCAGTAGGGCCTTTCCCAGCCCACGTTCGAAGTGGTACTGCTCCGGCAGATTGCGAACAAAATCCATGAGACCGCGATCCAGAAACGGAGTGCGGCATTCGAGCGCGGATCTCATGCTGGCACGATCCACCTTCACCATGATCTGCTCGGGCAGGTACCCGGCAGTCATGGCTTCAATCGCCGACTTCGGGTAGTGGAGCCGAGCGTGATGCAGGGCGCGAGTTCGCAATTCTTCGAGCCCTTGCGCGGCTGCGGATGAAGCCGGGGCGCAAAAAACTTTGAGAAGATCATTTCTCTGAGCTTCCGGATAGAGCAGCCCCCAATCTGATCGCGCCAAGAACGACAACAAACCGATTCCGCGCCACGAATCACTCCAGTGCTGCAACACAGCCCCGGCCACGGCGTTCACGCCCGGAAATCGTCTAAGCCAGTGCAGTGAATAATAACGAAAGAATTCACGATAGCCGGCAAAGCACTCATCTCCGCCATCGCCCGACAGCATAACCTTGCAGTGCTCGCGTGCCTCGCGGCAGACCGCGAACGTCGGAAACATGGAAGCATCGGCAAACGGCTCGTCGTAATGATCAATCAACGCATCGAACGAACTCAACACTTGCTGTGAAGTGAAATGAACTTCGTGATGATCCGAACCGATGCGCTCAGCAACTATGCGGGCATAGGGCGCTTCATCGAGTTCCTCATCATCGAACGACGCGCAGAATGTGCTGAACTTTGTGCCGGGCATCAATTCCCGCATGGACGCCACCACGAAAGTTGAATCGATGCCACCCGAAAGAAACGCCGCCAGTGGCACATCACTGCGCAGCCGCAGCCGCACGGACTCTCGAACCCGGTGACGAATCTCTTCCACCGCCACGCCTCTACTCGGAGGCTTGCCCGTTACAGTTAGCGGCAACTCCGGCTCCCAGTAGCGCCAGCGCCGGATGCCCGACTCGCCCTCCACCATCAGCGCTTCTCCAGCCATCAGCTTATGGACGCCTTGCAGGTGAGTGCGCGGAGCTGGGATATACCTTAGCGCCAGAAACTGCGCCACCGCAGCGATATCAAGGCGGCAGTCCAACTGCGGCAACGGCATCAAAGCCTTCATCTCGGACGCAAAGGCAATGCCGCGCTTTCCAAACTCCGACCAGTAAAGCGGCTTCTCGCCAAAGCGGTCGCGAGCAGCCAGCAGCCTCCTGTTCTTTTCGTCCAGCAAAACGAAAGCGAACATCCCGACGAGCTCGTCGAGCATGGCCGGCCCCTTCTCTTCGTAGAGATGAACCAGAACTTCGCAATCGCTGTGAGTGCGAAAGCGGTGTCCCTTTTCGATGAGCTGCGCGCGCAACTCAACGTAGTTATAGATCTCTCCGTTACAAATCACCCAGACCGTTTCGTCTTCATTACGCAACGGCTGCTTTCCGCCTTCAATGTCAATAATCGACAGGCGTGTGTGGCCCAGCAGGCAATGCCCTTGCAATCGCTCTTCGCATCCCTGATCGTCCGGTCCACGATGCCGCAACAAATCCTGGGCACGTTGGGACCATGCCCGCATGCTGTCATCGAGACGCGACGAAGGATCGAAGACTCCGTAGATTCCGCACATCTCAGTGCCTGCGCCTCAAATGCCCATGCCGCTTGGCTGCGGCCTCTTCAAAGGCTTCCTGCCACTTTCTTGCGATGACATCCCAGTCGAACTTCTGCGCGTGGGCCACCGCGGCCTCTCCCATGGAGCGCCTCAATTGCGGCTCTCGAATCAACAAGTCTAACTTCTCTGCAAGCTCGTCGTCGTGGTGCAAGAGAAAGCCCGTTGTGCCGTTGACCACGTAGTCGGGACGATAAACCTCCATCGCCACGGCAGGAAGTCCGCTGGCAGCCGCCTGCCCCAGAACCTGGGGGTGCCCTTCAATGATGCTAGGAAAAAGAAAGATGTCAGCGCGCCGCATTTCGTCGCCGAGTTGCGGCAGCGACAGATGCCCCAAAAACTCCACGTTCGTGCATTTGAGTTCGACTGCAAGACTTTTGCAGATGTGTTCTTCCTCTCCGCTTCCGGCAATGCGAAACCGCACCTCAGGGCAGCGTGCGGCTTGCTGGACGACCAGAGGCACGCGCTTGTAAGGGCGCATCGATCCGGCATACAACACGGTGACAGTCTCG
Organism: Candidatus Sulfotelmatobacter sp.; assembly: GCA_049509155.1. Taxonomy (GTDB): domain Bacteria; phylum Acidobacteriota; class Terriglobia; order Terriglobales; family Acidobacteriaceae; genus Sulfotelmatobacter. The sequence goes on along the minus strand of JBELAE010000189.1, from coordinate 1,942 downwards.
AGCGGCGCGCGCCCAGACGCAGGAGGAAAAAAATGACGGCGGTCGATCCCGTTGTGAATCGTCCCTGCATCGACCCCCAGTTTTTCTTTTACCAGTTGTGCCAGGTAGTCGTTATTGGCAAAGACCGCATCCGCCTCACGAATGTTTCTGAGGCGCGCCCGCTCGTATCCCTGGGAATACAATCCGCCGGAAACTACCGCAGTTACCACCGCGGTCTTCAATCCCAGATGGCGGCGCATGCCGAGAAATGCCGCGTCGAGCGGGCCTTCGCGCGGAAAGAAATAAACGTCAGGCACGCTTCTCAAGATCTGCCAGAGCGTACGCAACGTGTTTCCACGCTTATTCCAGCGCAAGAGCGTAGTGTTCGGCCGCGATGCAATGCGCGGATCAACCGTTCCCTCGTGCAGCATCGTCACCGCAGCTCGTTCCGGGTCAAGACGGGCAACGATCTCTTTCGCGGAAAGGTTTTGCGCGTTGGTGTCAGCTTCGTCGGCGAACGACGGCGTAAAAATCGTAATCATTCCGGGTGCAGGTCAAAATGCCCAGTCGCGGGTTAGGAAGCCACTGGCGAAGCCTTGACTGCTGGTTTTTTCCATTCTAGCCGAAGTTCGCGCAGGCGCACCTGCAGGCGTGTCCGTGAATCACGCTGCTCGCTCGATCGACGCAAATGCTCCAGCGCGATTTCGAGCAACCGCCGCCGCACTGGCTTCTGAGCGGCAGGCGCCAGCGGCTCCAGCTCACGCGGATCGGCCTCAAGGTCATAAAGATTCTCCGCCGAAGGGTCAAAGTGCAGCACAAGTTTGTAGTGTGATTCTCTGACCGACAACACGCGCGGCCCGATGCGATTCTCCCGACGAAACGGATTCGTACAGCCCGCCACGCACTCCGAGATCGCAACGCCGTCGAAACTCTCGCCCTGTTGCAACTGCTCCCAATAACTGCGGCCCTGGAAGTCCGCTGGCACTGGCACCTGCGCCGCATCCAAGAGCGTGGGCGCCAGATGCAGCATGCTGAATGGAGAGTTTGCCACGCCTCTTTTCTCACTCCCCGGCACACGCAACAGCAGAGGCACGTGAATCAACTCTTCCATCAGTCGCGAGGGCGGATGATAGCGTCCCCCGTGATCCAGAAACTCCTCTCCATGATCGGCCGTGAAAGCGAAGATACAGTCCTCCCAGCGCTGCGACACACGCAGCGTCTCCGTCAGGCGCGCCATTTGCGCATCGACCCAGCGAATGCCAGCATCGTACAGCGCTACGACTTCGTCGCGATGACGCGCAAAGCGTCGCGGTCCGAGGTCGGATCGGTTCCACCACGAATTCAAGTAGCGCGCTCGATACGGCGTAACCGGGCTCTGTCCCATGAGTGCTAGCGCAGCTTCTTTCGGATAGTACGGCGAGTGCGGATCCATCAGATGCAGCCAAAGAAAAAACGGCGCGTCCCCGATGGACGCGAGCCAGGCGCGAGCATGGTCCACAATCACGTCGGCTGCGGGAAATCGGCGCAGCGCATCAAGCGAGTCCGCGACCGGCGTCACTCGCTGGCAATACTCAAAATAAAGTTCGTCGTAAGCCATTCCCAGAGGCCCCAAAGCGGGGCGAATCTTCTGCAGTTTTCGGTTCAGGCGGCTCGCCCAGCCCATGTTATTAGCGGCGTTCGCTTTTTCATCCGTGAGCGGCGCGGCCTCGTCTTCCAGAAAATCACGGAACGTATCGAATCCGTGTTCATAGCCGAAGCGCGATGAGATGTATGGATTGGCAGCGCCGAACGAAGCTGTGGCATACCCAGCCGTTTTCAAAACAGACGCGAGCGTCGGCTCGTCCGGGCCAAGTCCGAGCACGTCGCGCCCCAGCGCCAGGGGATAGCGCGAAGCCAGCAGCGCCGGAAACGAGTAGTAAGTCGGCGCTCCGGCCACGATCGCAGCGGGGATTACGAAGCTCTC
>JBELAE010000188.1:0-9378 GCA_049509155.1 Candidatus Sulfotelmatobacter sp. | reverse complement strand
ACGCCCAGCAGCGGGGACGCGCCCAGCAGGTGAGCCAGCGGCTTGAGATGGAAATGGCGGTCGACGATAAGCTGCGTGCCGGGTAACCTAGCGGGCACTTCGTATTCGCGCCAGAAGTTTTGAGCGGCGCAGGCGAACACAGTTTTGCCGTGGGTTCCGTTGCTGCGCAATTCGCCCGCCAGGCGCAGAATGCGGTCCAGGTCGGCGCGGGCGCTGTCTTTCTTTTCCTTGCCTTCTTTGGATCGGACTTCTTTGGCTCGGATTTTTTCTGCTCGGAGTTCGGGGCTTTTAGTTTCCAGACTTCGGGCGGCTTCGCGGACGAGGTCCTTAATGAGAATCGTGTCTTCCTTGTGCGCCTTGTTGCGGGGGGTAGAGGGCTGGAAATAAAAACTGAGGGCGGAGGAGTTCTCATCCTGAAATTGAGCTAGCTCCCGGAATTGTTCGCGAGTAATGGTCATGGATCTCCCCAAAGAATTGAGATTGGATCTAAGCAGCGCCGGTCGAAGCCAAGCGGCCTTGAAACTGCCTGGCCAACCCAGGCGCTTTACGCAGGTGGTCGCGTGCAGCAGAAACGAAAGCCAGTACCCGTTCGGAAGGCAGGATGGTAATGGCGGCAATTTCATCGACGCTGAAACCCTCGAGGGCGTGCAGGATGAAGCACTCGCGCGGGCCGGAGCCCAGATCGCGGAGGGCGGAGGCAATCAGGCGCAAGAGTTCATCGGAGGCCATGATTTGCTCCGGTGTAGCCACGCGGGCGTCGGCGATCACGGTGGCGCCGGTGATGGATTCGTCGGGCTGGTGAAATTGCAGTTCAGACTCGTCGCTGGCTTTCACGTTGCGCGGGCGGGCCGAGTCTTCCAAAGGCATAGCGTTGCCGTTGCTCTCGTCAGTGCGCGAGAGTTCGTCCAGAGCTCGCAGCGCCAGCCGGTAGAGCCAGGGCTCAAGCGCCAGGCGTTCGGGTTTTTCCTGACTGTCGCCGAGGGCAGCAGCAATGGTTTCGTCAATCACTTCTTCTTTCGTGATGCTATCGGCTGCGATTAAATCCTGGGCTTCGCGAAAATAGATTTCGCGTTCGACGAAGCGCTCGAGGCGGGCCAGGTTCACGTTCACATAGGAGCGTACATCGTCCGCGGAAATGATGGGCGGGAAGACGGCGGCCAGGGTTTGTTCGAACGGGACCTGGCGCACCGGGGCAGCGGGCCGGGCACTGTCACCACGCTTGCCGCGTTGCCACTTGTGCGATGAGCGCAGGATTTCCTTGTGCTTGTTGAGCTGCTGGAGAAGATCTTCAAAGGCGATCTTCACCGCGGCGGCAGCGGTTGGGGCCGAAGCCTGCACCGCCATTTGGCCCGACGGCAAACGCAGGTTCAGCGAAACGCTGGTACCCTCGCGGGCAGAGATTTCCTCGACGGTGCCCTTCAGGTGAATGAGTTCGGGACGAAACACATGCAGACGTCTTTGCAGTTTTTCGATCTGGTGTTGGATGTCTTTTTCGAGGGCGGGAATTCTATGAAGACGATAACTGAAGTGAACGTTCATTAGCGCCTCGGCCTTGCTAACGAAGTGCTCAACCAAGTTGCTTTCTAAGCTGATTGTACACCCGGCGGAAAGGTGGCAATCGGAGAATTGAATGGCTAGCAATTAAGGTGATCGCCTTTGGGAATCCGTTGCATAAAAAACAGTCTGCGGGGCGGTTTGCAGGCGCCAGAGCCGGCACGATATGATCCGGGTCCTATGACCTGGGCCAAATTTCTGCTGTTGGCAGTACTCTCCGCCGTGGCCAGTGCACAAACTGTGTCTTCGATTGAATTGGAAAGCGCTTATTCGGACGCGCACGCGTTCTATCTTGATTTGCACCAGAACCCTGAACTTTCGTCGCATGAAACGCAAACCGCGGCAAAACTGGCGGCGCGCTGGCGCAGTTCCGGATATGACGTGACCGAACACGTGGGGGGGACCGGGGTGGTTGCCATCCTGAAGAATGGGCCTGGCCCAATCATCATGCTGCGCACGGAACTCGATGCGCTGCCGGTGGAAGAACAAACCGGGCTGGCTTACGCGAGCCAGGTACGCACGAAAGATGATGCCGGGCACGACGTTCCCGTGATGCACGCGTGCGGGCATGATCTGCACATGGCGGCGATTCTGGGCACGGCCGAGATGATGGCGCGCAGCAAAGATACCTGGCATGGAACGCTCATACTGGTTGGCCAACCGGCGGAGGAAACGATTGCGGGCGCCAGCGCGATGATCCAGGACGGCTTGTTCACGCGGTTTCCCAAGCCCGACGTCGCAGTGGCATTGCACGTCGGCAACGCGCTGTCCGCGGGGGCGGCCGCGATTACTCCCGGGGTTTACAACACGAATTCAGATTCCGTGCGCATCACGATTTACGGCAAGGGTGGGCATGGGGCCATGCCGCAGACCGCGATTGATCCGATCGTGATCGAGGCGCGGACCATTCTGGCGTTGCAGACGATTGTTTCCCGCGAAGTCAAACCAGGAGAAATGGCGGTGGTGACGGTCGGCTACATTCAGGCGGGGACCAAGAACAACATTATCCCCGACCATGCCGAAATGGGGCTGACGATTCGAACCCGCAAGGATGATGTGCGGAAGCAGATTCTTGCCGCTATCACGCGCATCGCCAAGGCAGAAGCCGCGGCGGCCGGCGCGCCGCGCGAACCGTTGGTCGAACGCTACGAAGGCACGGACCTGGTCTACAACAATCCAGCACTGTCGGAGCGGCTCAGAGCGCCGCTGGAGACTGCGTTGGGAAAAGATAAAGTTGTGACTGCCGAGCCGATCACGCCGTCGGAAGACTTTTCTTATTTCGTCGAGCAGGGGGTTCCCGGTTTTTATTTCAGTTTGGGCGGAGCTGATCCGGAGAAGTTTGCGCAGGCCAAGGCGAATGGGACTGAGCTTCCGTCAAATCATTCGCCGTTTTTCGCTCCGGATCTGGATCCCGCGCTGCATGCTGGGATTGTCGCGGAAGTTGCGGTGCTGCGGAACTTGCTGAACACGGCGCCAGAGGAACTGCGGAAGTTAACGGCGGGTTCTTCTCACTAAACCCCTCTTTCAAGCCTTGTCATCCTGAGGAAAGCGGAGGACCTATGCGGTTTGCCTGCAAGTTGCAGAGGTCCTTCGCTTGCCGGCGTTCGCTTCGCTTCCGCCTTGCTGCGCTCAGGATGACAAGCAGACCTTCGATGTGATGGCGGGGGCGCAGCTACACCGCGACTGTGACCGAGGTCTCAGTTCGCGTGACGGGACGGTAGAGGGTGTCGCGCTCGATGGGTTCGCGGCCAGCGGCTCGGATCAGGCGTTCCAGCTCTTCGCGGCGCATGCCTTGCGGGGTGGTCGCTCCGGCATCGTGGTAAATTTTTTCTTCGATGACGGTGCCGTCCATGTCGTCTGCGCCGAAACGCAGCGAGATTTGCGCCATCTTCGATGTGACCATCTGCCAGTAGGATTTGATGTGCGGGAAATTGTCGAGCACCAGGCGGCTGATGGCGATCTGCCTCATGTCGAGCATGCCGGTGGTTTTCGGCAGGTGCTGCAGCGCGGTGTTTTCAGGATGGAAGGCCAGCGGGATGAACGTCTGGAATCCGCCGGTTTCATCTTGTAAGGTGCGGAGCTTGAGCAAGTGGTCGACGCGGTCTTCGTCATTTTCGACGTGGCCGTAGAGCATGGTTGCGTTCGACTTTAGTCCGATCTGGTGAGCCAGTTTAGCGGTTTCGAGCCACTCGCCGCCGTCAATCTTGTGGTCGCAGATGATGTGGCGCACGCGGTCGGCAAAAATTTCGGCGCCGCCGCCAGGCAGTGAGTCAACGCCCGAGGCTTTCAGTTGCACCAGTGTCTCGCGGATCGAAAGCTTGGCCCGCTTCGAGAGATACGCTACCTCGACCATGGTGAAGGCCTTGAGATGCACTTGCGGAAAGCGCTGCTTCAGTCCCGAGCAGAGATCGAGGAAGTATTGAAACGGCAGGTCGGGATGCAGTCCGCCGACGATGTGGAATTCGGTGACGGCTTCGGTGTATCCGGAAGCTGCGGTTTCGAAAGCCTCTTCGAGCGCCATGGTGTAGGCGCCGGGCGTATCTTTCTTGCGGCCGAAGGCGCACAGGCGGCACGCGGCCACGCATACGTTCGTGGGATTGATGTGGCGATTGACGTTGAAGTAGGTTTTGTCGCCGTGCATGCGCTCGCGCACGAAATTGGCCATCCAACCCACGGCGAGAATGTCACCGGCGCGGTAGAGGGCGAGGGCATCGTCGGCAGTCAGGCGCTCGCCGGCCATCACCTTGGCATGGATCGGAGTGAGGCGCGGGTCGTCCGTTTGAAAAACATGGGTCTGACCGGTGTGGGGCGGGAAAGCGTGCGTGTGAACGGCGTCCGATGAGCGTGTGGCAGACATCCTTTTGATGATATCGCACGGCGACGCTGTCTGCCATCGGGAAGGCGATACGGCCTGGAGGTTAGGATCTAATGCGTAACCACCACCCGATCCTGAATCTGCGAGTATTCATCTTCAGACAATACACGCCGCGTCACCAGTTGATGCGTGTTCGCATAGGGTCGCTGCGCGATAATCCGGGCTGCCCGTTGTGCACTGATGCCCGGCAGGGCGGTCAGGTCATCCTTCGATGCTTTGTTCAGGTCTACCGATCCCTTGCTGCTCAGTCCTTCTCTGACGCCTTCGGCCATCGCCTTGGTGTCGCGTTTTAGTTCGGACGTAGCTTCGGCGGTCTTCTCGCGGAGCTGGTCGGGAGATTGATTCGGGGCGCAGGCGGCGCAGGCGGCAAGCATTGAGCCGAGCAGAACGAGATGGACGAGTCGGTCGGACATGTCTCTCGGATGCCGTCGAGGTATTTGCGGTTGGCGCGGAGCGTAGATTTTAGTTCTCGACGGCCACTTCCGGGCTTGGACCTGCATCCTAATAAGCGATGGCTAATATCTGCGCGACTTCGACTTCAGGACAAGCTGAAAGAGAGAGTCTATGAAGAGCATTCTTACGGCTCCAGCATTCATGGCAAGACTTATGTGGGCAACGACGTGCACAACACTGTTCGCGACGCTGATGAGCGGAACCGCGCTGGCGCAAAGCGCGCCCCCGTCATCGACGGATCCAGCCCGGTCGCAGGCGCCCTCTCCGACGGGAGCGGTTGCGAATCAGACAGGCCAGCCGCTCAGAATCGCACCCGGCACCGTGATTCCTGTCGAGTTGACCAAAACCATCGACGCGAAGAAGGCCAAGGCCGGCGACGAGGTGTTGGCCAAAGTCTCCAAGGACTTGAAGACCGCCAGCGGCGAGATAATCGTTCCCAAGGATACGAAGGTGGTAGGACACGTAACCGAAGCGCAGGCGCGGAACAAGGACCAAAAAGAATCCGAGGTTGGCATTGCGTTCGACCACGCTGTGACCAAGAGCGGCAACGTGCAGTTGCCGATGTCGATTCAGGCGATCATCGTCGCTTCAAGCAATCCTTCCGACAACGGGGGTGGCGGATATGGCCAGACCGGACCCGCTACAGCGACATCGCCGATGAGCAACCGCAACGCCCCCATGGAAGGGCTGCCCCGTCCGCCGTCGCCGAGTGCGGTTCCGACCGGCGAGAACAACCCGCTCCCGCCGATTACCAGCAGCACCCACGGTGTGATTGGAATGCCCGACGTGAAACTCGAGGAGACGACTCCGAACGCAACTCGGGGATCGGTCGTAACTTCAGAAAAAAGTAATGTGAAGCTGGAGAGCGGCACCGTAATGCTTTTGCGGGTCAACGAGTGAGCGCGCGTAACTTGCTAAGCCGATGCGGCGGCAGCCCGGGACTTCACAGGTTCTTCCTGCGTCTCGGCGGACATGAGGCGATTCCAGAACAGGATGGATGGCGCGACGGTCGCGATGGTCGTTGCCCAGGGAACGAGCGGCGAAACCCAGAAGACGCTGGTCGCGAAGCTTAGAAGAGCCATCCAGAGCAAAGTCACGAACGTACCGAACAGGAAAGCCGTGCGGCGCACGCTGCTGCCGAACGGCAGCGAATAAGTGCACATTGACTGCACCATGAGCGCAAAGGGGAAGGCGACGACCAGATCGACGAAATAGTGCTCGCCCGTGCCCAGTGTGGCCATTACGGTAAGAATCAGGAACAGCATAGCAATCGCGCGTATCCCGCGCGCCAGGCCCTTCGAGTTCCACCACACGAGCAATACCCAGGCGGTATGCAACGACGGCATGGCGTTGCGCACCCCGCTGCGCAGGATGGGCACTACGTTCATGCGCATGACGTCGGCAATGGCCGGCGGATGAAAGGGATACGACGCTCCAAAGAGAGCTCTTGGTCCGATTGCCGGCAGCATGTTGTAGAACAGCACTCCCACCGGCCCAGTGACCAGAAACGCCAGCATGACCGCAAAGGCCGCTTCCCTTCTTTGGCGCAGTTGCGCCGCGTAGACCAGGGCTAGCGGCAGAGGTAGCGCGATATAGATGACGAGACAGACGAACCGTACCCAAAGGTGCGTCCAGAAAAACTGCCCCATCAGGAAACTGAACTGCACCCGCAGACTGCTATCGAAGGAGTACAGGAAGAGGTCGAACGTTTTCGGATGAAGCTTCTCTGTGATGTCGAGCAGCGTGCTCGCCATGTATTCCGAACCAACGAAAAGAACCGCGGGCAGAAATCCATAGAGCAGGAGCTTGCGCTCATCGCCTTCCGCCCAGATGGTATGCGCGCCCAGCACCCCGAGAGCGGCCAGGCCGACGAATGAAAAACCGGCCATGAAGATGGGCTTAAAATTCATCACCCGGTAGTCGAGCACCGCGAGAACGAGCGCGCCGGTGACAACTAACAGCAAATCGAACCAGGACCGGCGCAGCATTGCCAAAATAATCAGGGCGCTGGCCAGGGCGAGCGACAGAAACGCCGAGGTCATCGCGTCGAGGTAGAACTCGCGATTGAGAGAAAGCGCGAGGATTACGGCAAAGAGCAGTGCCGTCAGGCCGAGCTTGAGAGCGAGGTGGCGGCTGACCGAGTTGGCCTGGGATGAGTTCAAGTGATTGCGCACGAACGGCTCGCAGTCATGAGTCTAAGGAGGCCGGGGCCGCCATGACAACCGGGTTTGCCGAAGCAGGAGTTACAAGAGTAATCCTTCGCCAGGTCGGGGCGAGGCAATACCCAGCTTACCGGTGCTGACGGCAGAGCCCGTCGAGCCGCGCTCGACGGACAGCCGGGGGCGGCCGTTCCAACATGCACCACCCGCGAGCGTCTCATTTCCGCAGCAGCAGATCGCCTGCGACGAAAATGAAGAACAGGACGGAGATAACGCCATTCATGGTGAAGAACGCGGAGTTGAGCTTCGAGAGATCGTTGGCCCGGACCAGGGAATGTTCATAGAGCAGAAGCGCGATCACGGCCAGAACTCCACACGCCGCTAACTTGCCCATGCCGAATGCGATCAGCAGGGCGACCAACAGGCCCACCATGATCAGGTGAAAAGCGCGCGCGATCCAAAGTGCGGTGGGAATGCCCACGTAGCGCGGAATGGAGTGCAGGCCGGCTTGGCGGTCGAAATCGAAATCCTGGCAGGCGTAGAGAACGTCGAAACCTGCGACCCAGAAAGTGACGGCGGCGGTGAGTAGAAGGATGCGGGGATCGAGCGAGCCTCGAACAGCAATCCAGGCGGCCGAAGGGGCAATGCCCAGCGCGAACCCGAGCACAAGATGCGACCAGCGCGTAACGCGTTTGGTGTAGGAGTAGAGCAGCAGCACGGCCAAGGCCAGCGGCGAGAGCAAAAGCGCGAGTCGGTTGAGCTGGGCCGCGGAGAAGATGAAGACGGCGCTGGATATCACAACGAACGAAGCCACAAACGCTGGCGAAAGATGTCCAGCGGGCAAAGCGCGGGTGCTGGTGCGCGGGTTGGCGGCGTCGATGGAGGCGTCGGCCCAGCGATTGAAAGCCATGGCTGCGGAACGAGCGGCGACCATGGCCACGACGATCCACAGCAGTTGATGCAGCGAAGGTAGTCCTCCGGCCGCGAGCATCGCTCCGCACAGCGCGAATGGGAGCGCGAAAACGGAGTGCTCCCACTTGATCATCTCCAGGGTCACGCGCAGGTTTTGCAGGACGGGCACGAGCTGATTGTAATGCAGTCACCGACGTTCCGAGCGAAGACCTACGGGAGCGAACACGGCAGTTGCATGGCCCCTTCGACAGGCTCAACGCAGACTTTCGCTCCGCTCAGGATGACAATCCATTTTCAGAAATGAGCGGAACAAATCTGCAGAGTTCGCGCAGCGTGATCCGTGGCTGGCCGTTTTCCATGCGGATCAACTGCAACTGCTGCGAATCAGGCGAACCCACGGGAATGATCATGCGGCCGGCTTCGGCCAGTTGCGCGACCAGCGCGAGGGGCAACTCGAGAGCCCCGGCAGAAACGATGATGGCGTCGTAGGGCGCGTATTCCGCAAGCCCCTGACTTCCGTCGCCCACGAAGACTTGCACGTTGGCATAGCCCTTTTGAGCGAGCAGCACGCGGGCCGGATCGGCGAGTACGGCGTGGCGCTCCACGGAAAAAACCTGCACTACCAGTTCAGCGAGTAACGCCGTCACGTAGCCCGAGCCGGTGCCGACCTCAAGTACGCGGTCGGCGGGCAAAAGGGCCAGCGCTTCGAGCATGAGTGCAACGATATAAGGCTGAGAGATGGTCTGGCCTGCGCCGATGGGCAGAGGATGATCGTCATACGCCTGGTCGCGATAGTTTGCCGGCGCGAACTCGTGGCGAGGCACGCGCGACATGGCGGCGAGCACGCGCTCGTCGGCAATGCCGCGGTCGCGCAGTTGAGACGCGACCATGCGCTGGCGAAGGGTTGAGATTGAAGTCAACAATATCTGCCCCTGCCGGAGTCATCCTGACCGTAGCCGTTTTTCAGGCGGAGGGAAGGATCTCGCGGGTAGACTGACTGCCCACGCGAGATCCCTCACCCGGCCTGAAGTGCGCCGGGTTTCGGGATGACACCTCCGAAAGGTAAGGTCACTGCCCGAAAACTTTCGTCCCGCGCCAACAACTCTATTTCACGCGATGCCGCACGCGGACATCGAAGCTGATCACGCCGTTCTGATCGCGCGAGCCGACGATCGATACGTTACGGTTGATATAGTATTCGCCCTGAATAATCTGTTGCGAACTTTGCGACACGTTGGTGCTGTAGGTCAGCGAAATATTATTGGCGAACTGCTGCTCGATGGTGACCTGAGGGCCGCGCGCGGTGGGATTGGTCTCAGTGGTCAGGCCCTGAGGATCGATCTTGATCCGGCTGACTCCGAAAAGCTTTTGCATGCGGCTGCTGACGGTTGAGTTGATCGCCTGGTTGATGATGAGGTTCGAGGC
>JBELAE010000187.1:0-10237 GCA_049509155.1 Candidatus Sulfotelmatobacter sp. | reverse complement strand
GCAGCGGAACCGCAGGTTTTTGCGAAACTCTCGCAGGCACGAGCAGGTAGTAGAACCAGATGAGGACGCAGACGTGGTAGGTGGCCATATTGAGGAAGGCGAGGACGACCCGTCTGGAGGCGGGGAGTCCACCGTTGGCTGCGATTCCCCAGGTTGCGAGGTGGACACAGGCGGAAATTGCCAGGCCGAGGGCGATTCCGAAAACCAAATGTGTCGGCTTGAGCCGGAAGTACGCGGCGAACAAAAAGATGAAGACGAGAAGTCCGGATTCGATTAGGTAGATCGTTTGATCCAGCAGATGCGCGCCGGAGATGATTCCAAAATGACTATCCTGTGGGGCATAAGCGGCGGCCAACGCGGAGGTCAGAACCAAGATGATGCCGACGGCGCGGATCAGGAGTGTGCCCAGTCGGGCGAGAGACGGGTATGAGCCAAAAATTTGCGCAAAGACCTCGCCGATGAGGACGAATTTCAGAAGTCCTTCGATCAGCAAAGTGCCCCAGTCGACGCGCCAGAAATTCTCCGCCGAGACGGTTGGCGCCACGTCAGCGGTGTAGAGCGCGAATTGGCCGAGGGAACTGAATAATGCGAAGGCAAAAAACGCCGGGAAGGCCTTGCGGAGCCCGTTCCTCCAGATCAGGAAGGCAAGGACAAAGAGCAGGACGTTGGGCGCGACCCAGAGATAGTGCCAGAGCAATGAATGCGCCTGCAGCATGACCGTAGGAACGCACTATACAGCGGCCCGCTGCAGGCGGCAACGTCACACCGATTCTTGTTCTGTTTTCGTAAGAACAGAAAGTTTCCGTTACGGTTTACAGATAGTATTGCCACAATTGGTCTGCGTGGGCGCTCCGTCAGCCCGGACAACGGTTGGGATTACCAGCGTGTTTACCAACAGGACAGCGGCGGCGAGGATGAGTAGGGCACGTTTCATGGTTGTTTTCTCCTTGTGACTGCGAATTGGACGGTGATACTTTCATGGGCGCAGGGGCGGGCGCAAACGGTTTGCAAACCTTCGAACGTTCGGAATTCGTAACAGAATTGATAACCAGATGACGCTGAAATCCGCCCTACAGGACGTGAAGGAAACTACCCTGGCGGCCGTCTCGGGGCTGCTGGGGAAGTTGGTGTATCTGGCATCCCTGCGGCGCGCTCAGGGGCGATACGAACACTGGGGGATGGAGCTGGTGCACGGGCCGGAGTCCTCGGAACGCGCTTTGAAGACGGCCCATGCCGAGATTGTGGCACGGGTCTTGCGCACACCACTGTCGTCGCTGGTCGAGGACCTGGAGGAATCGAGCCGCGCCACTGGAGTTGCGGCGCAGGCTTATGTCGAGGGGATGCGCGACCGCCTCGACGACTTACTGCCTGACGAGCGCCAGGACACGCCCGCCGCCAGTCACCTTAATTCAGTGTTGCTGGCGCTTTCGCGTTTGGAGAAGAATCGAGGGCGTGCCACTCGGTCAATTTCATAGCGACTCCCACGACCTGGCCGAGCACTTCGGCTTCCTGCGGGTGCCGCAGGATGCGAACCGGAACCGGAGATAAAGGATGAGGTTGCAGAATGACTTCCTCGCGACGCATGCTGCACCAGCAGCAGGTATGACCATCGCGAGTTTCCACAAAATAAATGGGACGCTCGTATTCCGAGCGCCAGGAGCCTTCGACAACTTTATTCTTCGATTCATCGACCTGGATGAAACTGCCGGGGGGCAGAATGGGATACATGGTGAAATCCTGCGTGCCGACGTACCCATAAGTGAAGGCGCTGGTGGCAAATTGCGCCAGATAAGCGACGGGAACCAGACCCCACTGCTCGACCATGCGGCCCAGATTGGTGGTGCGGCGTTCGTCAAAGGCGGGATCGAGGCGCACCGGAACCTGCATCGACGCCAAACCGGCCAGCGCGTCGGACACATGTGATTTCGGCGGAGAAACCAATCCGAGGTCGGCGGCCAGATTGCCCAAGTCGACGCCATACCACGACATCAGTTCGCGAATGTCGCGGCGGTAGATTACCGATAGGGTGTAGAGCCGGAAAATGCTGGGCAGAATGCCTTTGGTTTCGATGTCGGACAAGCGGCTGGGAGGAATCGAAAATTCGTCGTTGCGATATTTGTCGGCGACGCGCGCACTGGAGTTCTCGACGTCACGCATGGTGAGGCCAAGTTTCTCGCGCAGCGTTCGAAGGCTTTTTCCCGCCGGTAACATGCACGCCTCCCCGGGGAGAGATCATATCAAAGGGGAGGCTTAATTTGTTGGCGGCTGTGTGAAAATTTGAGCTCCGGGATTTTGTTACGAAATCCGAACACGCGCCATTCCTTGTCAGACGTGGAAAGTCGAGGGTCTGCTTCTTCCAGTGACCCAGACTGAGCACCGATTCCCTCCTTGTGAGTTTCCTGTGTTTGTTCGGAATTCGTAACACGCCTCGAATCTAAAGTTAGGTCTCCCCGCTCTTCTCCCGCAAAACCGCTGCGCTGTTATTTCGAAAAATCCGAGGGGCACCGATAAATGCAGGATGACATTTGTCACGCCCGGCGCGTGATGGATGGCACTGGCGCATTGTTTCCGAGTCCGCGATGATGCAATCGTCGATGGTTAATCGGGTGGTGGGAACAATGAACTCGATCCCGCCAGACGGCGCGCAAGCCGCCGCAAGGAGTGAAGATGATCGCAACCCTGGAGCAGCCTCAGTACACAGAGATGGCGAAGTCAGACCTGATCGTCGCCAGTCTGGAAGGCGTGAACATGAATTACGGCAGCGTGCGGGCGCTGCGCGGCGTCGATTTCCGCGTGCGCGCAGGAGAGGTCGTAGCGTTGCTCGGTCCGAACGGTGCGGGCAAGACCACAGCCGTGAAATTGCTGCTGGGATTGCTGCAGCCCAATTCGGGAAGAGCGCGAGTTTTCGGCGGTGACCCCACGAATCCTGAAAACCGGATGAGAACGGGCGCCATGTTGCAAGTGGGACGAGTTCCGGAAACGCTTCGAGTGCGCGAGCACATCGACCTTTTTTCCAGCTATTACGAGAAGCCCATGGCGCTCGCGGAAGTGCTGGCCGCGGCGGGGCTCGAGAAACTGAGCGACCGCAAGTTCGGCGATCTCTCTGGAGGTCAACGACAGCGCGTGCTGTTTGCGCTGGCCATCTGCGGCGATCCGGACCTGATTTTTCTCGACGAACCTACGGTAGGCCTCGACGTGGAAGCGCGGCGCATGTTGTGGGACGAGATTCGCAAGATGGTCGGGCGCGGCAAGACGGTCCTGCTCACGACACATTATCTGCAAGAGGCTGACGCTCTCGCCGACCAAATCGCCGTGATTAATCAGGGCGAAATTATTGCTCAAGGAACGCCGTCGGAGATCAAAGCGAAAACCGCGGGCAAGCGGATTCGCTGCATCACCAGCCTGAGTCTGAACACGCTGCGCCAGATTCCGGGCGTCACGGAAGTGAAAGAAGATCGAGAAGCAGTCGAGATTCGCGCCATCGAGGCGGAGTCGATCCTGCGTGAACTGTTGACGCGGGATACGAAGCTCTCCGGCTTGGAAGTTACGAGCGCGGGCCTCGAAGAAGCGTTCCTCGCGTTGACGCAAGACAACGGCCAGACCGGAAATCATCAAAGCTAGTCGCGGCGCGGGAAAACGAAGGGTTCTTATGGGATCGGTTCAAGCATCGGCGGTGGGATCAAAGGCGCATGGTTCGCTGCCCGGGTGGGTGTCGGGCAGTGTGGTGCTCGGAGCGCTGTTGATGGCGGCAGGGGGCCTCATCGCCCTGATCCATCCGGCGATGCTGATTTCACCGGATGCTGAGATTAATGGCGCGGCGCGGGTTTATGCCGGTTATCTGGTTTCTCGCAATCTCGCGCTGGCGATCATGCTTCTTTTCGCGCTCGGGATGCGGTCCCGCAGAGTCCTCGGCAGCCTGATGGTGCTGACTGCGTTCATTCAACTCCTGGATGCTGCGATGGATTGCGTGGAAGGGCGTTGGCCGCTGGTTCCCGGCGTGGTCGTCTTTGCAATTGTGTTTTTTCTGGGCGCGGCGCGGCTCTCCGGGCAGCCATTCTGGAACGTGGCGGCGTGGCGCGATGAGGCCTAACAACTTTCGAAACGATAGGTACGGGATCGATTTCGGTTCACCATGTTCTGGCGCATTTGCGCGGAGGGAATCACAATGAGTACTGCAACACTGGCACTGAGCAAGCCGCAAGTTCAGCGTTCGCTGCGGCACACCGGGACGATTTATCTGAAGGAAGCGAAGTACGAGTTCCTGAAGAACCTGCGGCTCCGCATGTACACCTTGTCTGTGCTGAGCTTCCCAATCATGTTTTACGTGTTGTTCGGACTGGTGCTGAACTCAAAACAGAGCCTCGCGGGCACGCCTGTGCCTGTGTATATGATCGCGACCTACGGGACGTTTGGAGTGATGGGCGCGTCGTTGTTTGGAACGGCGTCGGGACTGGCGTCGGACCGCGGCCTCGGATGGCTGCAGGTGAAACGCGCCAGCCCCATGCCGCCGTTTGCGTATTTCACCGCCAAAGTCGTTACCAGCATGATTTTCAGCACGATCATTGTGCTGGTGCTGTTCGGATTAGGAATTGCCTTCGGCGGCGTGCGCATGCCGGTGGCGCAATTCGCCATGCTGTTGGGAACGCTGGTCGCCGGCTCGCTGCCGTTTTCGGCGATGGGACTGGCACTGGGATATTTCACCGGGCCAAACTCGGCGCCCGCGACCATTAATCTGATTTATTTACCCATGTCGGCCTGCAGCGGATTGTGGATGCCGATCATGTTTCTGCCGAAGATTATGCAGCACATCGCGCTGTTCATGCCGCCGTATCACCTGGCACAACTGGCTCTTAGCATGGTGGGAGCGGGGAGCCCCCAATCGACCGCCGCACACTGGGAGGTGTTGGCGGCCTTCACTTTGATCTGCCTGGGCGGGGCGCGGATCGGATTCCAGCGCGACAAGGGGAAACTGTACGGCTAAGCTTGCCCGGTTATTGCAGCGAAACGACTGCTGGAAGCTTCGAGGAGAATATTATGAGCTCAGGAAAATCAATCGGCGGGACGATGGTTTTGATCCTTCTCGGTCTGGCGGTCTTTTTCGGCGGCGCAAAATGGCTGGTAGCCTTGATTCCGGCGGCGCTGCTGGTGTGGTATGGAACTGGAACGGCCTGGCGTCGCGGCCGGAATTGACGGCCGGAAGAGAATAGAATCGGGAAGGATAGAAGAAGTCAGTCGTTCATCATTTACCCATGCAATTTGAAAGCAATGACGAGTGTCGAACGGGCGGTCCGCTGAAGTTGAAGCCCTGGAGGGCGATTCTTAGGGATAAGGATCACGGATGGAGTCCTCTGCTCTGGGTAGTCTATCTGGGCTTCTTTTTCATTCAGCCGGTGGCGGCGCACGTCGGCCTGAAGATATGGCTGCTTGATCTGGCCGGTGCTGCCGTTTTTCTGGTTCTTTATTTTGGGTTATTCGTGTTGGAGAACCCGCGCCCTTTGGTCCACATCGGCGGGATGATGTTACTGGGACTCGTTTTCCAACCCATCAACAACGGCGCATGCACGTTTTTCATTTTCGCTGCCTCCATGCTTCCGTTTTGCGTCGACACCAACACCGCCGCGGTGATCGGCTTGCTCACCATCGGAAGCGTTGCGGCGATTGAAGGATTGTGGCTGCGACTCGATAGCTGGACTTTTTTCTTTTCGACGCTGTTCCCCATTCTTATTGGCGCGGGAAATACATTCTTCGCCGAGCGCAACCGCATGAACCGGAAGCTGCGCAAGGCTAACGAAGAGGTCGAAAACCTGGCGAAGGTCGCCGAGCGCGAGCGCATTGCGCGCGATCTGCATGATGTTCTGGGGCACACGTTGTCGGTGATTACGCTGAAGTCCGAACTCGCGGGAAAATTGATCGACCGCGATCCCGAGCGGGCGGGAAGAGAGATCCGCGAAGTCGAACAGATCTCGCGGCAGGCTTTGACCGATGTGCGCGACGCGATTCGCGGCTACCGTTCCCAGGGACTGGCGGCGGAGCTGGTGCAAGCCAAGTCGACGCTCGAAACCGCCGGCCTTACTGTGCAGTGCGACGCCGCGACCACAGTGAAACTGCCGGCGATGCAGGAGAGCGTCCTCTCGCTCGCCGTTCGTGAAGCCGTGACCAACGTGGTGCGGCATGCGCGCGCCCGCACTTGCCGCATGCGTCTGGAGCAACAGAACGGCAGTTGCCGGCTGGAGATTCACGACGACGGCCGCGGCGGTTCCAATGGCGAAGGCAATGGATTGCGCGGCATGCGTGAGCGCGTCGAAATGCTGGGCGGAACACTGCAGCGCTCGACCGAAGCCGGCACCACGCTGACCATCACGTTGCCGCTGAAAGACGTCGCGTTAGCAGACGAAGGCAGGCGGAATTGAACCCGGCATACAAAGAGAGCGCCAAGGACAGCGTCAGAGACGGCATCAGCGCCCGCGAAAGCGGCAGAGATAAGGATAAAGAAAAAGAAGGCCGCAAAACCATCCGCGTGGTTCTGGCCGAAGACCAGGGAATGGTGCTGGGCGCGCTCGCCGCGCTGCTCGAAATCGAGGGCGACATTTCTGTCGTGGGGCAGGCGCGCAACGGCAAAGAGGCGCTCGAAGCCGTGCTCGCGCATAAACCCGACGTTTTCATCACCGACATTGAAATGCCGCACATGAGCGGCCTCGACGTGGCTGCGGAGTTGAAGCGGCGACGCACCGGGACGCGCGTCGTCATCGTCACCACGTTCGCGCGCTCCGGATATTTGCGGCGCGCGCTCGAAGCCGGAGCCTCCGGCTATCTGCTGAAAGATATGCGCTGCGAAGAACTCGCCGACGCGGTGCGCCGCGTGCATCAGGGACTGCGAGTGATCCATCCCGAGCTGGCGACCGAAGCCTGGGGCGAAATGGATCCACTCACCGACCGCGAACGGCAGGTGCTGCGTCTGGCCGGCGAAGGCATGGCCAGCGGCGACATCGCCGGCGAGTTGGGATTATCCGACGGCACGGTGCGGAATTATCTTTCCGAAGCGATCAGTAAACTGGGGGCGAGCAACCGCGTGGAAGCGGCTCGCATCGCGCGCACCAAGGGATGGCTGTAGAGCCGGAAACCATTGACCGGAGCGGGTTCTGGCGGCTCTCCCGATCGCTATTGCCACCCGCTTCAGGGTTGCCGAGCCGCTGTTTTTCGTGCTAGCATTTCGGCCGGCAGATCGCGCTTTATCCCCCGTCCTCAACCCCTACCCTTATGAGGAGCGTGTCTTATGAATCACCCGAAGTTTCTATGCAACCTTCGCTTCCTGTCCCTGGCCGCGATTGTCTGGCTAATGAACTCAATAGCCCTTGCCCAGACCGAAAGCATCGCTTATTCCTTTACCGGGGGTGCCGACGGCGGCAATCCTCAGGGCGGTGTGATTCTCGATAGCAAGGGCACCCTCTACGGCTCGGCCGAGAGCGGAGGCGCCAACGGCGCTGGCGTCGTATTTGAACTGATTCCGAGCTCCAGCGTCGGATGGCTCGAACATGTCCTCTACAGTTTCAACGGATTCGTTAACCAAAAGGACGGCTATTTTCCGGTTGGTGGTCTGGTTTTCGACAAGAAGGGAAATCTTTACGGAACGACACTGGGCGGCGGGACCTCGTTGCAGGGAACGGCCTTCGAAATCATCCCCCTACCGGATGGCACCTGGACTGAAAAGGTGATTTACAACTTCCCCGGCGGCACGAGTGTCGGATCGCCTCAAGGTATGTCGTTCGCGATCGATGGCGCGGGAAACCTATATGGTTTTTCAGTCAGCGGCTGCACGTACGGCTTTGGCTGCGTATTTGAGCTGGTGGCAGGTAGCACCTGGACTTTGAAAATCCTGCACAGCTTCAGTGGCGGCAACGATGGCTATGAACCATTCGGCTCGTCCCTGGTCTTGGACGGCGCCGGGAATTTGTACGGCAGTACTACGGGCGGAGGTCTCCACGATTACGGAGTCGTCTTTAAATTGACGCCGCAATCTGACGGGACCTGGAGCGAGAAAGTTCTATATTCCTTCAATGGATTGGGAGGAGTCGCCAGTCCCACAGGAAAGTTGACGATCGACAGCCAGGGCAACATTTATGGAACAGCGTACGATGCCTTCGAGCTGAGCCCCGATGCGAATGGGATCTATACGGAGAAAGATCTGCATTTCTTCTCTGGCGGCAAAGACGGAGCCGAACCGGAGGCGGGCGTGACCTCCGATTCGGCAGGGAACCTTTATGGAACCACCTACACTGGCGGAGCCCATCGCGGCACGGTCTTCGAGTTGTCGCCGGCTTCCAATGGCACGTGGACAGAAAAGGTGCTGCACGCCTTCTCAGCGACCGGCGGCGATGGCGTCTACCCTTACGTTTTCCCGTTATCCATTGATGGAGAGGGTCATTTGTACGGTACGACTTCGACGGGAGGGTCCTCGAACTATGGAGTGGTATACGAGGTGACTCCGTAGGGCGTTGACGGGCTGCTGGCCGCGGATGTCAGCGGCCCGTTTTTCATTTCAACCTAATCGGGGTTGCGCTCCACTCCTGCTGCTTCCTTTTTCATCGTCTTATATGCCCAGGCCATGCGCGGGGTGTTGTGGGCGATGCCGATGTGGCCTTCGGGATTGAGCACGATGATGCCGCCGTGGCCGTTGAGGCGCTGCTGTAGATAGTTCATGGCTTCCTGCGCGGACCACTCGGGGAGATTGCCGGCCTGAATGCGGTCGGCGGTCCACTTGGCGAGCACTAACTTCATGATCGGCTCGCCCCATCCGGTGGTGGAAACGGCGGCGCTCTCGTTGTTCGCGTAGCAGCCGCAGCCGATGAGCGAGGAGTCGCCGAGGCGCCCGGGAGCTTTGTTCAGCGTGCCTCCGGTGGAAGTGGCGGCGGCGATGTTGCCGTTGCGGTCGAGGGCGACCGCGCCTACGGTGTCGTGAGAGATGGTTGCATCATGAGCGGTGGGCGCGAATAAGTCGTTGCCGTCTGGTTGCGAAGCGGCCCGCTTCGGATCGGATTGCGCTGCTTGATACTTGCGCAAACGCTCGACCTCGCGCAGAATAATCAGGTCTTCGTTGTTGCAGAGTGCGATGCCGTGTTCGGCGGCGAAACGCTCGGCGCCCTCGGCCACAAAATAAACGTGCGGACTTTCGCTGAGAATCTCGCGGGCGGCGCGCACTGGATTACGCAGGCGCTCGACGCATCCGACGCCGCCGGCGCGCAGCGTGGCTCCGTCCATGATGAGGGCGTCGAGCTGGACCTTGCCGTCGCGATTTAAAAAGCTGCCGCGGCCGGCCGCGCTCGAGCACGCGCCATCCCGCAGCCAGCGCGTTCGAGACGCCGTTGAGGTGGGCGTCGACCATGTCGTCAGGCATGGCCCACGCGCCGCCGTGAACGACCAGAACGGGATCAGTGGGCAAGCAGTGTCCTCGGAATCATTCGTGTTCGCGATCGGCCAGAGATCAGTGATGCGACCGGATAGGATAGCAGGAACGAGTTGAGAGCATCAGGTTTTGGTCTTGAAGTGCGATATCTTACATCGTATTATTTCATAATATGGCGGACAAGCAAACCATCAGCTTTCGGCTGGATGAGGACAAGGTTGAGGCCCTGGACGCGCTCTCTGAAGCACTGGACCGCGACCGCACCTATCTGCTTAATGAGGCGGTAGCTGCCTATCTGGAAGTGCAGCGCTGGCATATCGAACAGATTGAGAAAGGCATTCGCCAGGCGGATGCCGGTAAGTTGGTCGACCACGACAAAGTCAAGAAGATGGTGGCGGGCTGGCGGCGGCGGTGAAACTGCGCTGGACCGACGGCGCGGTGGAAGATCTGCAAGCGGCGCGGGACTATCTGGAAGCTGAAAACCCTAGGGCTGCCTCGGACGCGATCAACCGGATTATGTCGGCCGTGGAGAGGCTTTCGCAGTTTCCTCAGATGGGTCGCCCCGGACGGGTTGACCGAAGTCGTGAACTGGTGGTGACTGGAACGCCTTTCCTGGTGGCTTACCGACTGAAAGGCGAATCCGTTCAGATCCTCGCCGTGCTGCATGGCGCGCGTAAATGGCCCAAAAGCTTCTAGGTTTGGAAGCCCTTCCCTCGCCCTACGCGGCTTGGCCGGCTTTCGTTGCGCTGACGGGTGGGTCTTGGGTTCTCGTCCAGGTGTAGCGCATCCGGTGGATTACCGTAATTGTGCTGAGGACGGCGATCACCCAGAGGACTG
>JBELAE010000186.1:0-9423 GCA_049509155.1 Candidatus Sulfotelmatobacter sp. | reverse complement strand
CGCGGTGGTGACGGAAGCTGCTTCCACTCCCGCCTCCACAACTTTTCTGTTTGCTGCTTTTGCGGGAGTGGCTCTGGTGCTAGGCATGGTGGGCATTTATGGAGTGCTCTCCTTTCTGGTATCGAAGCGCGCACGAGAAATGGGGATTCGCATGGCGCTTGGCGCCCAGCGCCGCAACGTTCTATGGCTGGTGATGAAGGAAGGAGCAAAGTTCGCCTTTACCGGCATCGCGCTGGGACTGGCGGGCGCTTTCGTGACTACGCGGCTGTTAGCGAGCCTGCTCTACGGTGTTGGCCCCGCGGACCCGGTTACGTTCGTGGTAGTGGCCGCGGTCATGGCTGTGGTCACACTGGCGGCGTGTTACGTCCCCGCACGCCGGGCCATGCGCGTCGATCCTATGGTGGCGCTGCGCTACGAGTAGAAAACTGGAGAAGAGCATGAACGGGTTTGTGCGGGATTTTCGCTACGCTGTGCGCCAGCTTCGCAAGAGCCCCGGGTTCACGGCGGTCGCGATCGCAATTTTGGCGCTGGGAATCGGCGCAAACACGGCCATTTTTAGCGTTGTGAATGGAGTCTTGCTCCGGCCGCTTCCGTTTAAGGATCCCGCCCGGCTGGTCCGCGTCTGGCATGTCCCTCCACCTGCGAGCTTTCCTGGAATGACGATGTTCGCCGTGTCCGCGGCGAACTTCACCGACTGGGAAAACCAAAATCATGTATTCGACGACATGGCGATCTACACTTACCACGGGTTCACGACCACGGGCGCGAAGCCTGAACAGGTCGCTGCCGGCGCCGTGTCCGCTGGTTTCTTCCCGACTCTGGGTGTCCAACCCATGCTGGGGCGCGCGCTTTCCCCCGACGAAGATCAGGTGGGCCACTCGCACGTGGTGGTTCTCAGTTACCGTTTCTGGCAAGAGCATTTCGGGTCAAATCCTGAGATTGTGGGCCATGACATCACTCTGGATGGCGAAGGCTACTTGGTTGCCGGAGTCATGCCGGCGAGCTTCCGCTTCCCTGACTTCGCCAAGCTGTGGACGCCGATGGCCTGGACCGATCAAGAGCGTGCAGTGCGCGGAGAGCACCACTATGCGGTCATCGCGCGCCTCAAGCCCGGAGTTGAAATAACACAAGCGCAGGCCGAGATGAACACAATCTCCGAGCGGCTGCAGCAACTCTATCCGGCGGACGACAAAGGTTGGGGCGCGACGGTGCTGCCCTTGCATGATGATCTGGTGAGCGATGTTCGCCCAGCGCTGCTGGTTCTGTGGGGAGCGGTGGCTTTCGTTCTGTTGATTGCCTGTGCCAACGTGGCCAACCTGGTGCTGGCGAAAACCTTCAGCCGCCAAAAAGAAATTGCGATTCGGACGGCGCTGGGCGCGAGTTGGCCGCGCGTGCTTCGCCAAATCCTCAGCGAGACGGTGCTGCTCGCGCTCGCGGGTGGAGCACTCGGACTCGCCTGTGCACATTTCGGTGTTCTCTTGATTGTGGCCTTTCTCGGGGACAAACTCCCGCACGCGACTGAGATCGCCCTCGACTGGCAGGTACTGACCTTCACGGCTGTCATTTCCGTGGTCAGCGGCATTGTTGCGGGCGTGCTGCCGGCTGTGCGCCTGACGCGAGGCGACCTAAATCAGTCGCTCAAACAGGGGCTTGGCCGAACCGATGCGGATTCCGGCGGACATCGCACACGCGGCTTTCTTGTTGTGTCGGAGGTCGCACTCTCTCTCGTTCTCTTGGTGGGCGCGGGGTTGATGATTCGCAGCTTTCAGAAACTTCAGGGGGTGAATCCCGGGTTCGATTCTCAGAATGTTCTGACCATGAACGCAATGGTCTCCAGGGCGAAGTTTCCGCAGCCTTCCCAGCAGGTTAGTTTTTTCGAGCGAGTGCTGCAGAACGTACGAGGATTGCCCGGGGTCGAATCCGCCGCTGTGATTGACGATATCCCGCTGAACAATGAAGGCTCGCACCAGCCCATCGCGATCGAAGGCCGTCCAGTGGTGCCCATGTCCGAACAACCTGAGGTCGACGTTCGCCTCATCAGCACGGGGTACATGAGCGCGCTGCACATTCCGATCTTGCGCGGCCGCGATTTCAACGACACTGATATCGCCGGCCGGCCGGCAGCAATCCTGATCAGCGAGTCCATGGCCCGGCAGTTTTGGCCGGGCGAAGACCCACTGGGCAAGCGCCTGACCATGACTTTTTTCCCGGATGCGGTCCGCGAAGTGGTTGGAGTTGTCGGTGACGTGAAGCTCGATAGCCTGGATGAGACCCGGCCAAACGCAACTCTCTATTTCCCGCTCGACCAGGTCTCCACGCCATCGACAGGCGGATGGAATTCCTTTCCGATGACGCTGGTCGTGCGCTCAAGCTCCGGCTCGGCGGGGATAGTCTCGGCCGTGTCGAACGCCGTGCACGCCGTTGATCCGGATATGCCATTGCGCGACATTCTGACGATGGAAGACCTGGTTGCGAACTCCATCTCGCAGCAACGGTTCAACATGATGCTGCTCGGAGGATTCGCCGCGCTCGCGTTGTTGCTGGCCGCGGTGGGCATCTACAGCGTCCTGTCGTATAGCGTGAAGCAGAGTGTGCGTGAAATCGGAATACGTCTCGCTTTGGGGGCCCGGCTTGGCGACGTGCTGCGCGGGGTTGTGGTCGAAGGCATGAAGCCGGCCTTGCTGGGCGCGGCAATTGGGGCGGCTGGAGCACTGGCGCTGGGACGCTTTTTGTCGAGCCTGATTTATGATGTGCGGCCCTCGGACCCCATCACTTTTCTCGCAGTAGCAATCTTATTGGCGGCGGTTGCTTTGCTGGCGTGCGTGATTCCGGCTTACCGTGCGACCAAGGTCGATCCCATGGTGGCGTTGCGCTACGAGTGAGGAGATAGGAGGAACGCATGAACGGCTTTCTGCAGGATTTGCGCTATGCTTTGCGCCAGCTGCGCAACAGCCCGGGATTCATGGCCGTGGCCGTTCTGACTCTGGCGCTGGGAATCGGGGCTAGCACCGCAATGTTCAGCCTCGTGGACCGTATCCTCTTTCGCAGCCTGCCTTACCCGCATGATGATGAGCTCGTTTCCGTTGGAGTGATCGCGCCGATCATCGACGGGGAGTTTCTCTTCGCGGCGAATTATCTGGAGTGGAGAGAGCACCAGACTGCTTTTGCCGGTTTCACTTCCACGACCGGCGTCAATGATTGCGACCTCACCGCGGAACATCCCGTGCGCGTCACCTGCGCTGCGGCAGCCTCGACTTTCCTGCCGACGTTTGGTGTCAAGCCTGTGTTGGGCCGAAATTTCACTCGTGAAGAAGATCGGCCAAACACGCCAAAGGTGGCGCTGCTGGCCTACGGGCTCTGGCAAGATCGGTTCGGAGGAATGCGCGACGTAGTGGGCCGTACGATTTCAGTGGACGGCCAACCGACACAGATCGTTGGAGTCTTGCCGCGTGATTTCGAATTCCCGACTCTCGCCCCGACTGGCCTGTTGGTCCCCGAGGCGCTCGACGAATCGCTTGTGCAACGTAATTTGATGGGACCGGTGGTTCGCGTATTCGGGCGCGTGAAGCCAGGAGCCAGCATGGAACAGGCAAAGTCTGAGTTGCAGCCGCTGTTTCATGACTTCGTCGAATCCGCTCCGCCGCCCTTCCGCGCGGTGCTGCGTCTGCAGGTGCGCTCCATTCGGGACTTGCAGATCCATGATTCCCACCGGGCAGCCTGGTTGCTGCTGGTAGCGGCTCTGGCTGTGCTGCTGATCGCCTGTGCCAATGCTGCCAATCTGGTTTTGGCCCGTTGCGCGGCCAGGCGTCACGAGTTGGCGGTTCGGTCGGCGCTCGGTGCGGGGCGCGCTCGTCTGTTTCAGCAAAGGCTCACTGAGAGCACGTTGCTCGCCCTGGTGGGTGGTGCTGCCGGTGCCGGTCTGGCATACCTTATCGTCCGTTTGTTTGTCGCACTCGCTCCAGCGGGAATTCCGCGCCTGCCCGAGGCGGCGGTGGATGGACGCGCATTGCTGTTCGCGATCATCGTGTCGTTTTCCTCGGGGATAATCTTCGGAACTGTGCCCGCGCTGGAAAAACCCACCACTCAGCAGCTTGTGGTCGCGGCCTCCGCCGGTATGCGGCGGGCCCGGTTTCGGCAATTGCTGCTGGTCGCCCAGGTTTGCACAACCGTAGTTTTGCTGGCCAGCGCATTGTTGTTCGTACGCAGCCTGCTGAAGCTGGAAGCAGAACCCCTGGGGATGAATACTGAAAACATCGTGACTGCGCAGATCACGCTGGGGCAGAAACAATATTCCGGTGCTGCGCAGCGGCTTGCGTTCTATGAAGAACTGGAACGGAAACTGCAAGAACTCCCAGGGATTGGTTCCGTGGCCCTCAGTGACTCGCTGCCGCCGGCTGCAACGGCCCGCACCGTGCCATTTGTGGCGGTCGAGGCCGAAGGACGCCCGCCGCTTCCCCAAGAGCAGGGCATTGGCGGAGTAGTGGGATGGAGGTCGGTCACACCAGCCTATTTTTCGCTTCTGAATATTCTCCTGTTGCGCGGGCGTGCCTTCGATGAAGCCGACCGGAAGCCGGGTGCGAGTGCGGTCATCCTCAATCAAGCACTGGCCCAGCGTCTTTTTCCCGCCGAAGATCCTCTGGGCCGGATGGTTCGCCTTCCCCAGGGGGACGGCAGAGCTGAGCCCGCATTTACCGTAATCGGTGTGGCCGGCAACGCCCAGAATCAAGGGCTCGGGGGGCGGGTCGGACCGGAGTATTACCTGGTGCGCAGCCATCGCGAGGACGACCCGATTTTTCGCTATCCGGAATCGCAACACATCAGCATTCTGCTTCGAAGCGCAGTTGGGCCGGCCGCGGTGGCTCAGGAATTGCGGAACAGCGTTGCGACCCTCGACCCCACGTTACCGGTTGATGTGAGTACGCTGGGCCAGACGGTGGCCAAGCTGGCTGAACGGCCACGCTTCAGCGCGGCGCTGCTCTCTCTGTTTGCCGTGGTAGGCATGCTCTTGACGGCGATTGGCATCTATGGAGTCGTCGCGCTGCTGGTGAATCAGCGCACGCAGGAAATCGGCATCCGGATGGCTCTGGGAGCAACTCCCAAAAGTGTCATCGGAACGATGGTATGGCAGGCCTGCAGGTCAGTTTGCATCGGCGCCGCCGCCGGGATTCTCGGTTCGCTCGCCGTCGCCCACTGGATCGGTTCACTGTTGTTCGACATGCACGCGAACGACCCTGTAACGCTGGCTGAAGCTGCAATCTTGCTAGTGATGATCGCGCTGTTCGCGGCGTGGGTTCCTGCGCGGCGCGCGGCGAGGGTCGATCCCATGGTGGCGTTGCGCTACGAGTGAGGCGATAGGAGGAACGCATGAGCAACTTTCTGCAGGATTTGCGCTACGCGCTGCGCCAGCTGCGCAAGAGCCCGGGCTTCGCCGGCACCGCAATCGTCGTGCTGGCCATGGGAATCTGCGCCAGTGTATCCATCTTTGCCTTTGTGGATGCCGCGCTGATCAAGCCGTTGCCTTACCCGAATCCCAGCCGGCTGGTGTTAGTGACGGAAACCGCTGCAATGCTTCCGGTCGCCAACCTTTCTTATCCTGACTATCTTGACTGGAAGCGACTGAACCAGGTTTTCAGTTCGATGGAGGCCTATGGCTGGACCGGCCATCTGCTTCGCACGCCTGCCGGCGCCGAGCCGGTGTCGGGTCTTCGCGTGAGTGATGGGTTCTTTCACACTTTGGGCGTCGCCCCCGTGCTGGGACGCGACTTTTATTCTGGCGAGGATCTGCCCTCCGCTCCCAAGACCGTGATCCTCAGCTACAGCACCTGGCAGAAGCGGTTTGGCGGAAGGAATGATGCTGTGGGAGAGACCGTTTCTCTCAGCGGCATTCCCTACACCATCGTCGGCGTCCTGCCACAGGACTTCCAGTTCGCTCCCGGCGGCGGGAATGAGGAATTCTGGACGACGCTGCACGCTTCCGATTCCTGCGCGCTGCGGCGAAGCTGCCACAATTTCATCGGAATCGGCCGGCTCAAGGACGGCGTTTCCGTCGAGATGGCTCTGGCCAACATGAAGGCGATTGCCGCCCAATTGGAATTGCAATATCCCAAAGACAATCGTGGCCAGGGGGCAACCGTCCTGCCTCTGGCCGAATTCATCGTTAAAGATATTCGTCCCATCCTGCTCGCGCTGCTGGGCGGAGCGGGACTGTTGCTGGTCATTGCCTGCGTGAACGTATCGAGCCTGTTATTAGTTCGCTCCGAAAGCCGCCGGCGTGAGATTGCGGTGCGTGGCGCTCTGGGAGCGACGCGCGGCCGGCTCATCCGCCAATTCATCACCGAAGGATTAGTTCTGATAACAGCGGGCAGCGTACTGGGCCTGGTCGCCGCGGGTGGGACGATGCAGATCCTGACCCGGCTCATCTCCAAAGACATGATGGACGGCATGCCCTATTTAAGCGGGCTCGGGCTGAACCCGCACGTGCTGGCCTTTGCGGCCGCCATTTCTGTTTTTGCAGCGGCGCTCTTATCTCTTCCGCCCATGGTGCGCCTGCCTCTTACCAAACTGCGGGAAGGTTTAACCGAGGGCGGACGCGGTTACGCCGGAACTTTGTGGCGCCGTTTTGGCATGAACCTAGTCGTGGTTGAACTCGCAATTGCAGTTGTTCTGCTGGTTGGCGCCGGGTTGCTGGGCAAGAGTCTCTATCGCTTGCTCCACGTGGAGATTGGGTTCCAGCCCGATCATCTGGCCACGGTGCAAATTTCGTTGTCTGACGCCAGCTATCCGAAAGATGAGCAAGTCGCTGCCGTCGAGCGGCAGATTGTGAGCCGCGTCGAAAGCTTGCCGGGCGTTGAATCGGCGGGAGTCTCCTCCGTGTTGCCCGTGAGTTTTAATGGCAACACCGACTGGATCCGTTTTGTAGGCCGGCCGTACGACGGCCAACACATTGAAGTGAACGAACGGGAAATCAGTCCCGCGTTTTTCTCGACCCTGCATGCGAAGTTGCTGCGCGGCCGCTATTTTACCGATGCTGATGATGCGTCGAAGCCTCTGACTGTGATCATCAATCAGACTCTGGCCAGGAAATATTTCCCCGATGAAGACCCGATCGGCAAGAGGATGGGCGACACCGAGCTGACCCCGAAGTCGATCAAGGAAATCGTTGGTGTCGTCGAAGATGTGAAAGATGGCTCGCTCGATTCCGACATCTGGCCGGCTGTCTATTATCCGTTCAGCCAAAATGCCGACACGTATTTCTCTGTGGTCGCGCGCACCTCGCAGGATGAAGCGTCTCTGCTGCCCGTGCTGGTCGCCGCCGTGCATGAAGTCGATCCGGGCATTGGCGCCATCAACGAAACCACCATGACAGCCAAGATCAACGATTCGCAATCCGCTTATCTCCATCGGTCTGCAGCCTGGCTGGTGGGCGGCTTTGCGTCGCTGGCATTGTTGCTGGGCGTGGTCGGTCTCTATGGCGTGATCGCGTACTCGGTGAGCCAGCGGACTCGCGAAATTGGCGTTCGCATGGCCCTCGGCGCGCAGCGGAGTTCGGTATATCAGCTCATCCTGAAAGAGGCGGGCTGGCTGGTGGGGGTGGGAATTGGCGTGGGCCTTCTATGCTCGATCGCCGCCGCAACCTTGATTCGCGGGCTGCTGTTCGGAGTTCGTTCGTGGGATGCGGCCACGCTGGCCGCCGTTTCCGCCGTGCTCGCGTTGTCAGCGATGCTTGCCAGCTACATCCCCGCACGAAGAGCAGCGAAAGTCGATCCCATGGTAGCGCTGAGATACGAGTGACGAGGAGAGAATCACGATGGCCGGAATGACTGGAATACTGCAAGACATTCGTTATGCGCTCCGCCAGCTCCGCAAGAGCCCCGGCTTCACACTGGTCGCGGTGCTCACGCTGGCGCTGGGCATTGGCGCGAACGCGGCCGTGTTCAGCGTAGTCGACGCGGTTATGCTGCGGCCGCTGCCTTACTACCAGCCGGAACGGCTGATCGAGGCGAATTCGATAAATTCGCATGATCCGGAGCCCCGCAACGTTTGCTATCCGGACTTCTTTGACTGGCGGGCTCAGAATCACACGCTCGAACACCTGGTTTCGTATCACGACACCACCTTTACTCTGACTGGACTGGAGCGACCGGTTCAAGTGGACGCTCAAATCGTCTCCTGGGATCTGCTGCCGGCACTTGGAGTCCGTGCGGAGCTGGGCCGGGGTTTTACTTCAGACGAGGAAAAGGTGGGCACGCGCGTGGTTTTGATCAGTCATGCCCTGTGGATGTCGCAATTCGGTGCAGACCCGGCGATCATCGGCCGCGGAGTTCACCTGAGCGGTGGTCTCTACACCGTGGTTGGGGTCATGCCGTCCAATTTTCGGTTCCCCGTGACCGCGACTCGGAATAGTGCTTGGACCACGCTGGCAGTGGACAACGATCCCACCGATCCTCACCCTGTTACCTCCAACCGGGGAGCACATTTCTTGAACGTGCTCGGACGTCTGAGACCGGGCGTGACAGCTGCGCAAGCAGACTTGGAGCTGCGGAGCATCGCAGGCAATCTAACAAGGCAATACCCGGACACCAATACGCGCAACGATTCGGCGAAAGTGAGAACCGAAATTTCGGCCTTGATCGGGGATGCCCGAACCGCGCTTCTGGTCGTGCAGGGCGCGGTTGCCCTGGTGCTGTTGATCGCGTGCGGAAACATTGCCAATCTACTGCTGGCGCGCATGCGTGAGCGGCAGCGCGAGATTGCTGTGCGGTCGGCCCTGGGCGCAGGAAGAACGCGAATCGTGCGCCAGTTATTGGCGGAAAGTCTCGCCCTGAGTGCCGTGGGAGGGCTCGCCGGTTGCGGCCTGGCTTTCCTGGGCACGCCCGCGATACTTTCGCTCATCGGCGACAGCGTGCCACGCGCCACCGACGCGGGAGTCGACCTGCGAGTCCTCTCGTTCGCAATTTTCGTTTCGTTCACAGCCGGGTTGATCTTCGGAATCATTC
This sequence comes from Candidatus Sulfotelmatobacter sp., assembly GCA_049509155.1. Classification (GTDB taxonomy): domain Bacteria; phylum Acidobacteriota; class Terriglobia; order Terriglobales; family Acidobacteriaceae; genus Sulfotelmatobacter. Next base: position 427 of record JBELAE010000186.1, on the reverse strand, counting down.
CGGCGATCACCGCCTCGAAAACGGATCTGGTTTCCACTCTAAAGGAGGGCGGGCGCAGCGACATCAGGGGGCGCGACTGGTTGCGTTCGTCGCTCATCGTGGGACAAGTAGCACTCGGCCTCGTGATCACCGCTGCGGCCGGATTGCTTATTACGAGTTTTGTAAACTTGCTGCATACCAGCGAAGGTTTCAATCCCGATCACGTGACCACACTACGCTTTGAAACGCCCGACGCGCGCTACAACACAGGAGACGCCCGCCCGCAGTTCTATCGTGACTACTTCGAGAAGGTTCGCGCGCTGCCAGGCGTGCAGTCGGCAGGCGGGGCCGTGATTCTGCCAATGACGAACAACGGCATTGTAATTAGTTTCGAAGACCCCGAGCATCCCACGCCTGAAGGGCAGCGCCCCACCGCAGACCTTACCCC
>JBELAE010000185.1:0-9920 GCA_049509155.1 Candidatus Sulfotelmatobacter sp. | reverse complement strand
GTTCGCCTACGCCTCGGGCACGGGACAGGTGCCGGCTTCCGTGGAGATCTCACAGAATGGGAGCCAGCTGGCCTACATTGAAAATCTCCCGACCGGCAGTTCTTATTTCCACGTCTTGACTCTGGGCACAACAGGAACCAACGGATCGAGCCCGACCGGCGCAGTTCTACCCGGCAGCCCTGGTGGCAACAACGCCATCGACCAAACGGTGCTGCTGTCGCCCGACGGCGGCATCACTAATCAAAGCTCCACTAACACAGTCTGGGTGGTTTATACCGCCGGCGATGCCAACGATTTCGCCTTCGCCACCACCTACAGCGCTGCCGGAGCCGGCTCCGGTTATCTGTACAAGATCGGCAACGTATTCAACGGCAGCGCCCCGACAATTATCTGGAGCATCCCGATCGATGCCATTCCGTCGACTCCGGTCTTCGATTCGGTAACCAATCAGATTTTCTTCACCGATAGCAGCGGCAGTCTCGATTATGTAACGGACCTGGGTACGTCACCCTCGCCGGTGAATTACACCGCGATCGCCAGCGGCAACACCGCCGAGAATCCAATCGTGCTCGATTTCACCAATCAGATGGTCTACGCAACCTTTAACTCCAACGGGACGAACGCACTGGTCGTGCAAGCCCCCACCAGTATGGCGAGCACAGTCGCTGCCCCCGTGGGTCCGGCTGACACAATCTACAGCGGGCCCTACGAGCCGGACTTTAACAACGCCTGGTACACCGGATCGGGAACGCCTCTGCTGTACATTGCCGGAACCGGAGCCGGGAACATTCCAACCCTCTATAGTGTGGGATTCAACATCAGCGGCGTAATGAACAACGCTGCCAACCTGACCACCGCTCCGTTAACGACGGGAATGGCGGACTCAGCGCCGGTTACGGAGTTCTACAACCCATCGCTCGCGACGGATTATCTTTTCGTAGGAGTCACCAACAACTGCGTCGCCACCACGGGCGGTGGAACCGGCGGCTGCGTCATGAGCCTGAACATCACCGGTGGCTTTCCCACCGTGAATGCCGCCACCACTGCCCTCGCCGCCGCTGGAGGCACCAGCGGCATCATTGTGGATAACGACAGCACTGCTGACCAAGCTTCGAGCATCTACTACGCGACCAAGACCGGAGCAACTCTGGTCAAAGCCACGCAGTCCGGCCTGAACTGATGCGATTGCACCGGGCAATATCACAAGCTGAAGTAGTTGGGTCTGGAGTTGGCTTCTCCGGGATAGGATTGGGATAGTCTAGGAAGCTTTGCGGCTCAGATGGCAATGGACGCCAGTGGGGTCAACTTTTCCGCAGCTCAACGCCGACGTTACAAACACTCGTTCGAAGCGGAAGGCGGGTCTCACGTAGGGCTGTTTGGTGCGGTCTTTTTGTATCAGTTCTTTGTCTTCAGGCTTCGGAGTCCCAGTTCCCATTCAACACTACCCCTGGAATCAGCTCGTCCGCCCCGGCTGAGTTCCCCTTGCTCTTGCCGCGATTATACAGTTCCAAACTCCAAGGGGAAGAGCAATCTTGAGCGCGCTTGCCTGAACAGCTGTGCCGGACGCGGCTTACCGGGTTGTGCAACCCGAAAGGAACGGGATCGCCGGTTGAACCCGGAGAGCCGGGAACCTTACTGTACCGTCGGCTCCACATCCTCGGGCGCGCCATGCCGCCGCAACAACTGCGGCAGGTTCTGCGAAAATGCCGACCGCGGCAGCACCATGTCGCAACCCACTTCGTGCGCCTTCTGCTTCAAATCTCCCTGCACGTGCGACAGGAATCCAATGATCGACGTCCCCTTCTTCAGCTTGCTCTTCAGCTTCGGAATCAGAGTCAGAGGCTTCACGCTGGCCAGGTTCAGGTCGAAAATAATCAGCGACGGTTTCTCTTCTCCGTTTTGCGACATCCGCTCCATTAGATCCTTGTCGGACTTCACGAACTCAACTTTCACATTGAGCTTACGCGCCGTTTCCTGGATCTTGGCCATGAAGAACAGGTCTTCAATGAAGGCAAAGATGCGCGAGTTCGTATCCTCGGTGCTCACCGGCAGCGGTTCCGGCTCCGGCTGCGGATACTGCGCCGCAAATCCCGGCCTCTGGCGTCCGCCCTTGTGACCGTTGTTGTTGTTGCCCCCGGCCATGGCCGCACGGTAGCTGTGATCCATCGGCGCGGTGTAAATGCCGTCTTTGTTTTCCCGGCTCAAGCCCGGTCCGGGCCGTTGTCCGCGCTGATTGTTAGGGCGGCGTCCGCGCCGCCTTCGTCTTCCTCCTCCGCCACCGGAGGGTCTTCCTGGTCCTGCGTTCATAGTCCTCTCAAACTTTTCCACATTGCAGAGTTTTACAGAATCTCAAAAGGCCTGCCAGTCGCGCGGTTTCCGCTCGTTCGGGCAAAGCTCCGCCCGGCACACAAAATCGGATCGACGCAGTTGCGGGCAGCGAATGGACACACTGACTGGACACACCTACTGGACGAACATACTGGACTAACTATGGAACGAACCCCAACTCTTGAAACGAACTGCTATTAGCAAATGAAACCGTTCAATCTTAGCTTCGTATTGATTTTCCGTTTATCGGATCCGTAAGGCGCCGCCTCGGATCGGCTGGCGCGGAAGGCCTGCGCGGGAACGAGGCCTAAATGAGAACACCTTTATCGTACTCGTCCTTGCCCAACCGCGCAAGGGCCTACTCATTCATCTTTTGCACAGGAGGCCATGAACGGCAGGATGCCGCGCGAACCTCGATCCTTTACCCAGCAAAAAACGCATCCCGGAAGCCGCTGTTCACGCCCCGTTCGAGACTTCCCTCGCCCACTTTTGCGCGACCCAGTAAAATCCCGCAACCTCCGCTGAATCCAGCTGCAGGCTCCGGCTCAATTCCGCCGCCGCCTCCCACTCCCCACTCTCATGCGCCAGCATCAATTGAAATACCGGACGCAACACACTGGCCTGACCTAACAGCACCGCCTTGGTCGCCTGGTCCAGGGGAATTTTCTCCAGCACTTCCGCCATCGGCATTTCCATCATGGCATCGATCAGCGACAGCAACCCCAGCAGGAATAAATCTGATTCCCCGTGCTGCACCAGCGGCGACAGCAGCTCACCGAACCGCCCTCGCACCATCGCCGACAGCACCAGGTCGCTGGTTTTTTCCTGCCCCGCACCCACCGCCGCTACCAGCCGCACCCAGCGCCGCACATCCCGCTCGCCCAGCATCGACAGCGCATGCCGCACCGAATGGATCTCGCTCTGCAGCCCGAAGGCCGCCGAATTCAAATACCGCAACAGGCGGTAGCACACCGACGCTTCCGCCTTGATCAGCTTCTCCAGTGCTCCCAACTCCAGTTCCGGACGCGATGCCTCCTGCAGCAAGCGCAGGTAATTCATCCGGTTCGCCGGCATGTCGTGCGTGTTGATCATCTCCGGACGGCGAAAAAAATAGCCCTGGAAATACACAAAACCCTGATCCCGCGCCCGCATAAACTCTGCATGGGTTTCGATCTTTTCCGCCAGCATTCGGCAGCGCCACGGCCCGAACCGCTTGATCAGCGCCGATTGCTGCTCCTCGGTGGTGAGCTGCATTTCCACCTTGATGATGTCCGCCATCTCCGCCAGCGCTTCCCGCGGATCGTCAGTTACGTAGTCGTCCAGCGCGATCATGTAGCCCGCTTCCTTCAAACTCTGGCAGGCTTTCACCACATCCGGATCCGCTGGAACCGTTTCCAGGACCTCCACCACCGTCGACTTCGCGGGCAGCAGCATGACCAGCCCCTTGATCAGCGTATCCCGCGTGCAATTCACAAACGCCCGGCGCCCATCGCACAATACATCCAGCCCCATCAGAAGTGACCGGTCCAGCGTCGCTCGCGACGCTTCGTCCGAATCCCCACTGAACGCATTCTCCAGGCCGTCCCGGAACAGCAGTTCGTAGCCAAATACTTTCTCGTCCCGGTCGAAGATGGGTTGCCGCGCCACATACCGCATCGGCTTCGCGTCCACCACCCGGCCTCTAGCCGCACCTTGTCCCGAAGATTGTCCCGCAGAATGATTGCTCACGTCTTTGTCTATCGGCAAACCGCCTGAAAACCTGATAAGGGATGGAACAGAGCGATTCAGAGATGTTTGGATCGAATCAGAAGAAATGAGAGCTAACTTAGAAAAATGATCTAATGAAGATGTCAAAACTTATCGAATGAGTGTGCCCCATTTCTCGCGTCCTTTTGCGAGAAATGGGGATTTTCTAAACCCTCTGCACGCCGCCCAACCCCGCAAGCGCCGCCACAATCCTTCCCGACCACTGCGCCACTTCATCCTCGCGCAGCGTGCGATCACTCGACCGAAACCGAGCCCGCACCAGGGCAGAATATTTTCCTGCGGCGATTGACCCGCCGCGGAAAATCTCGACCGGACGGAACTCCCGCAACTCAGCAACCTCTAGAGCGGCAACCGCTTCCCGCATCTCCTCAAACGAAACCGTATCGTCAAACACAAACGAAAAGTCCCGCTCCACCGCCGGATATTTTCCCAGCGCCACAAATTTCACCGGCCGCAACCCGAGCCGGTACAACTGCTCCAGATCGAACTCCGCCAGAAATACGTCCTGCCGCAACTTGCGCGCCGCCGCCACTTCCGGATGAATCTGCCCAAACTGCGCTACCACCGCGCCATTCACCCGCGCCCGCGCCGACCGTCCCGGATGAAAATACTCCGCCGTCTCCCGGTCGTAATGTACTTCGCCCGCAAACGCCGCCAGCAGATTCTCCACATCGCCCTTGAATCCGCGAAACGTTTCCGCCGCCGCCGCAGGTTCGCCCTTGCTCACATCCAGCGCACCACCCACGGGCAGAGAACTTCGCACCGCCGCTGCCGTCGCCCCCAGGCACGCCCGCTTCGGTTCCACGACAATTTGTTCGGCCAGCCCGCCTGACAATTCATACACGCTGCCCATTTCAAACAGCCGCGCCTCCGCCACATCGCGATTCAAATTCCACGCCAGCATATCGAGCATGCCCGGCGCCAGCGAAGTCCGCATTACGGACGCCTCTTCGCTCAGCGGATTCTCCAACTCCAGCACCGTCCCCGATTTTGACTTAGGATTGAGCAGCGCTTCCCCTGATTCTGATTCTGCGCGGCCCAAAGCTTCCCGTGATTCTGATTTTGGGTGGCGCAGCGCTTCCAGCGCTGCGGAAGAGCCGGTGTTTTCTCCGAGGGCTTTAGCCCCTGAGGTCACCGACTCAAACTTCTCCGCGTCGGCATGAGAAATAAACGTCAGCGACACCGCTTCGTTATATCCCAGCGCCAGCGCCCGCCGGCGCCAAGCCGCATCCATGGCCGCATGCGGCAACTCGACCACCGCCCCACTGTAGGCCGGCAGCGAGTTCTCGAATTTGTCGTAGCCATGCAGCCGCGCGATCTCCTCAATCACGTCGATGCCGCGCTCCACGTCCATCCGCCAGCTCGGAATATGCACGCGAAATCGTTCGTCGTCCTGCCCCTCGGGAACCACCGAAAACCCAAGCCGCTTCAGCAGACGAAAAATTTGCCCCGAGTCGAGACTCCCGCCCAGAATCCGCCGCACCTCGGCCAGACGCAGCACCACCGGAGCCTGGTCCATCCGCTTCGACACCACGTCGACCACATCACCAACCAGTTCTCCGCCGCCCGACTCGAGAATCATCTCGGCGACCCGGTCGCACGACACTACGGTCGATTCAAAATCCGCGCCCCGCTCGAAACGATGCGAAGCGTCGGTGTGCAGCCCATGCCGCCGCGACATCTTGCGAACAATCCCCGGATCCCACCAGGCTGATTCAATCAAAATATTCCTGGTGTTTTCGGTAATCATGGTGTCGTACCCGCCCATCACTCCAGCCAGTCCGACAGGCTTCTTCGCGTCGCACACGACGAGGTCGTCGGAAGTCAGCTTGCGTTCGACGCCATCGAGAGTCTTCAGCGTCTCCCCGTCCCGCGCCTTGCGAACAATAATCTTTCCGCCCTCCAGCAGGTCCATATCAAAAACGTGTGTCGGCTTGCCGATTTCCCACAGAACATAATTGGTAGCATCGACGGCGTTCGAGATCGGCCGCTGGTCAAGCAACCCCAGCCGGTGTGCAACCTTCGAAGCAGAAGGTTTGATCCGAGTTCCGCGAATAACCCGCGCAGAGAATCGAGGACAAAGTTCCGGCTCCTCCACGATAATCGGGAAGGGCTCGTCGTTCGAGGGTTTGGCTGACGGCTGAGAGCTGAAAGCTGACAGCTGCTTCAGCGGCAAGTCATAAATCGCCGCCGCCTCCCGCGCCACGCCGTAATGATTCATCGCGTCGGGCCGGTTCGTCCCAATCTCCATCTCGAATACGGTGTCGGCACCCGCGCCGCTGATCCCCTCGACCGAAATCCCAACATTGGTCAAGTCTTCAGCAAGGCGCCGGTCGTCAACCGCCAGATCGACAAAGTCGCGAATCCATTGTGCAGAAAGTTTCATGAAAAATGCTTTTGGCTCTTAGCTTTAGGCTCTTAGCTAAAAGCCAAGAGCTAATAGCTAAGAGCTTCTCTTCACCCAAACTGCTGCAGGAACCTCACATCTCCCTGAAAAAAATACTGCAGATCATCCACACCGTACTTCAACAGCGCGAGCCGGTCCACGCCCATGCCAAACGCAAATCCCGAAACTTTCTTCGGGTCATATCCGTTGTCCTTCACAAACTCAAACACATTCGGATCGACCATCCCGCAGCCCAGCACTTCAATCCATCCCGTCTGCTTGCATGGACGGCACGGAACATCATCCGGCCCGCGCTTCCCGCTTCCACCGCAAATGAAGCAAGTCACATACAACTCAGCGCTGGGTTCAGTGAACGGAAAAAACGACGGCCGGAAATGTGTCTTCACTGACGACCCGAACAGTGCCTTCATGGCGTGATCGAGCGTACCCTTCAAATCTCCGAACGTGATATTGGTGTCAACAGCAAGCCCTTCGATCTGATGAAACATCGGCGAATGGCTCGCGTCCGGAGGATCGTTGCGATGCACCGTCCCCGGAATCACTATACGCAGCGGCGGCCGCATCTTCTCCATGGTCCGAATCTGCACCGGAGAAGTGTGCGTGCGCAGCAGCAGCCGCTCGCGCTGCGGCTTCGACCGCTGCCCCGCGATGACCAGCGTATCCTGCGTATCCCGTGCCGGATGGTTCGGCGGAAAATTCAGCGCCTCGAAGTTGTAGTAATCCGTCTCCACGATCGGCCCTTCGGCCACGGAGTAACCGAGTTTCTGGAAAACAGAAACAATCTCATGCGAAGTCTTGATGATGGGATGCTCCGCCCCAATCGCACGCCGCACGCCCGGAAGGGAGATGTCGACTCGCTCCGCCGCTAACGACGCGCCCGCGCCGCCCGCAACCTGCGCGCCCTCCACTAGCTCCGTAATCCGCGCCTTCAATTCATTGACGCGAATTCCGGCCTCGCGCTTCGCCTCTTTCGGCGCGCCCTTCAGCCACAGGTCATTGATCTGCGTCAATATCCCGTTTTTCCGCGCCATCCACCGGTCGCGAAACGCTTTCAGTTCAGCCTCATCGCGAACCGCACCAGCTTCGCTCGCGCACGCGGCAACGCACTCGCCCGCAGCCTTCTCCAGCGCCGCCGCCGAATAGTCGGAGAGTTTAGGAACGGTGTATGTCATTTCTGGCGGGCACTCGTAAAAACATTTGTCATTCCGAGCCGCGTAGCGGTGAGGAACCTGCTGTTCTCTCGCCACCAGCAGAAAAGCAGATTCCTCGCGCGCTCTCGCCGCGCCCTGCGCGGCTACGAGCGGCTCGGAATGACAACCACTTTAGGTGATAGCTGATACTCGACGGCTGAAAACGGAAAGCCGGAAGCGCCTCTACGCTGCCCCGCCGATCGCGCCCTTGGCCTGCGTCGCCAGGCTGGTAAATCCTGCCGGATCTTTCACCGCCAGGTCCGCCAGAATTTTGCGGTCCAGCTCCACGCCCGCCAGCTTCAGCCCGTGAATGAACTGGTTGTAGCTCATCCCGTTCAGCTTGGCGGCCGCGCCGATGCGCACGATCCACAGCGAGCGATACTGCCGCTTGCGCTGCTTGCGTCCGGAGTAGGCAAACTTCAGCGCGCGCTCGACCGACTCTTTCGCGGAGCGGTACAGCTTCGATTTAGTGAGGAAATACCCGCTGGCGCGCTCTAATATTTTCTTGCGCTTGGCGCGGCGTTTGGTTCCGCGTTTTACACGTGGCATTGTCGTTCTCCTTTTTTAGTTTCAACCTGCTGGCGGCTGGAGGTAAGGACGATTCGCCGGATTACCTAAGGAAGGCCGGCGATCTCTGACCTCTTCACGCGCCCGAAGCAATTGCTGATTTATTGATTGCTGATTGTTGATTAAAAAACGCCGGACCCTGGTTTTACAATCAACAATCAGCAATCAAAAATCAACAATCGCCTCTACTGGTACGGAATCATGCGCTTAACTTTGCGCTTGTCCCCGTCGCTAACCAGCGCCGGCGATCCCAGATTCCGTTTGCGTTTCTTGCTCTTCGACGTCAGAATGTGCCGCAAGTGCGACCGCCCCCGCTTCACTTTCCCCGTCCCGGTTAACTTAAAGCGCTTGGCAGCGCCCTTGTGCGTTTTCAATTTCGGCATAAACCCTCAGCTATTAGCATTTGGCACTTAGCTAAAGCAAAAGCTTGCTTAGGCATTCCCTTGACGGGCCAAATGCCAAGTGCTAAGTACCAATTGCGATTGATTTGTGAATCGACCGCGAAAGCCACACGGCTACGACGCGGGCTTGGCTACTTGCGCCGGCAGAGCGCTCGGACCGGGCGCACTCTGCGCCGCTGCCTTGTGCTTTTCTTCCCTCTGCTTGTCTTTCTCCCGTTCTTTTTCCGTTTTCTTCGGCGCCAGAATCGCGTGCAGCGTGTTGCCCTCTTGCCGGGGACGAAACTCCACAATGCTGTGCGGCTCTACGTCTTTAATCAGCCGCTCCAGAATCTGGCGGCCCAGTCCGGTGCGCGTCATCTCGCGTCCGCGGAAAAAGATGGTCGCCTTGACCTTGTCGCCCTCGTCCAGAAACCGCAGTACATGATTCTTCTTGGTCTCGTAATCGTGGTCATCCACATTAATGCGGAACTTGACCTCTTTTACGGTAATCGTCTTCTGGTGCTTCTTCGCTTCGCGCTCTTTCTTTTCCTGTTGGTAGAGATACTTCCCGTAGTCCATAATGCGGCACACGGGAGGCTGCGCGGTGGGCGAAATCTCAACGCCCTTCGTCGTCAATCACGCGAATTTCGCGCGCCCGGATACGATCGTTGGTGCGGATAAAACGTTTATCGATACAGTCCTCCGTGCTCTAAGCGACTGAGAATAAAGAATTATATCACGAGGGTTCCCCAGCCGCCCGTCCGCGAAGAAGATTGCCTCAGGGTAGCGAAGTTATTGGGTGCGTCGGTTGCTTGATAAGGACCAGCCACTCGGCTGCGACGCGACGAGACGGGAACCAGCCGGCGGGAATCTTATCCGCCGGAGCGGCGCTCCCGATCCGCTGAATACTCGCGTCGCACACATCCCACGTCGGCTGCCCCCAGTCGTCATGCACGTTCGACAAACAAGTGCGAATGTACCCCACCCAGCCGCGAGTTTCCTCGATCTTCCGAAGCGGTTTCGTCGGTGACGGGTGACGCAACTGGATGATCTGGTCAAGCCATTCGAGCAGAAGTGATTTCGCGTTGATGATGCAGCAGTGAGGCGTCTTGTTCTGGACCAGGAACGCCCACGGAGCCCCACGGTCCCGATACCGACGAAAGTAGTCGTACGGCCTCTGCGTGCCGCACACCTTGTCGGCGCCGCCCGTCATGATCAGCTCGGGAACTGCCAAGGCCCCTGGCGGAAGTCGCACGCTGTCGACCCCAACCGGATCGTAAT
>JBELAE010000184.1:0-9459 GCA_049509155.1 Candidatus Sulfotelmatobacter sp. | reverse complement strand
GGTAGGCGTAGGGCCGTTCCCGCGGTAGGTTTCTTACGTAACGCCGAAGGTACATTCCTATCCCGAACACGGAGGTTAAGCCCCGCTGGGCCGATTGTACTGCACGCGAAAGTGTGTGGGAGAGTAGGTCGTTGCCGGCATAAATAAAGGCCAGTCTGAGAAATCAGATTGGCCTTTTCCTTTTTCGCTACCCAAACTCCGGTTTCACTGCCCAGCTCCGAAACAGCCGTGGAAGAGCGGCGCTTCAGCGCCGCGTAGAGCAAACAGCATTAATGCGGGCTTCAGCCCCCGTGGTCGTTCTTCATTCAGCAAGGCCGTAAACTAATCCGAATGTTCGATGACGTCGCCCTCTATTTCTACGTGGATCACTTTCGTCTTCCCGAACCATCGCACAGTAACGTTCGGCCGCTCCGGCGATTCGCCCTTTCCGGAAAGCTTATAAACAAAAATCGCCTCTCCCTGGGAGCGACAGTCACAGGGCTGCGACCAGGCGAATTTCCAGTTCTGCACATTTTCGATCGCACTGCGGCGCAGCACTTCATTGGCAGCGCTGGCTTCTACGCCGGAGGTATTGCCCTGTCCATCCACTGTGAAATCCAGATGAATCGTGCCCGAAATTCGGGCTAGGCGCGCTAGGCGGGGGTAAAAAGGCATCTGAGCGGATTTGAGATACGGCTCCGGCCCGGCCGCGAACAAGCTAACACTTAGCAAAAGCAGGAATGGTATAGATATCCACCGCATCGCGATCTCTCCGCGCTCTTCGTAACGATTTGCATTTCAAAAGCCGATTGTACTGCACCCGAAAGTGTGTGGGAGAAAAGGTCGTTGCCGGCATTAATAAAGGCCGCATTTAGAAATGTTGGTGGCGAAAGCGTGTGGGCTGAGGCCGGTCTTTTCCGTTTTTGGGAGGATGTTCGCAACCCAGGCGGTACTGACCCTGATTTGCAGCACGTAGAACAAGGCGATGGAGTTACATTAGCCCAGGAAGAGTTGTCCCCGTGAGTCAGGAGGAGACCATGTGCATCACTTGTGAACACGAACTCTGGGAAGAGCATCGAGCGCTCGATCGCATGTTTTTCAAAGCCTGCAAAAAGTGCAAGAAATTTCCAGGCAACAGCTCGGGTGGGACCTGTTATCACTGCTCCGCGATTGGCAGCACGATCGACGAGTGCCCCGAGTGCGCAGGCAAACCATGGAGTGAAGAGTTTCTGGAGGCCAAAGCCGAAATCGAGGGCCCGGACAAATTGGTGGTCCCGTTCTAGGGCCGGGAAGGGCCGACTTTTGCCACTTTGCCGGCCGGCGCGCCCCAGAAAAAAGTGGCGCACCGGAGTGCGCCACGAGAGATGCGTCAAGTTGTTGAGACCAGCTTCGGCTAGTGTTGTATGTCCAACAGCCCGAGGGTCAACTGGGAAGTATCGTTTTCGATGACGATGCTCAGAGTGTTGTCGATCAGGTAATCGGTGAACAGGGTCCCGCCGTTGCCGGTGATCCATAGGATGCCGGGTGGCGAGATTATGCTTCCCTGCGCGGTATAGGTTGCCGAGATTGGCGCCAATGCTGGTCCGCCCGCCAGGACTGGGTTCTGGTCGAGGCCGCCGGCATTGACCGCCGCGATGGTCTGGTTATTGCCTCCCGGGTTCGCGGAGACCGGCCCCAGCGCATCCTCCTCACATTCGCTGATGGAGCAACTTGAGTTGGCTGATATCTGGGAGAGATCCATCGCGTAGGTTCCCAGGATGCTGTTGATGGTCCAGTATCCGCTGTTGCCGAAGAAGCCATACGGATAAGCCTGGGCCACGCCCCTGCCGGCAAGAACATCGTTTTCGTCCATCGAGATAGCCAAGGCGCTGCCGTTGCCATCGAGATAGACCTGGAGGTTGTAAGTGAAGGTAGCGTTGTCACCCACGTTGCTTACAGTGATGCGGCCCGAGCCACCATCGATGCCGACGCCCGGCAAATCCATGGAATAGCACGGTGTGGTAGCCAGCCCGCCGGCGCATACCGGCGTGGATTCGGCCACCAGCTTGCCGCCCGTTTGCAGGGTTGCATTGACGAGGTCGTTGGAGGTCATGTCACCGCTGACGCTCTCGTCGGGGTTGAAGGCGAGGATGCCAGCCGCCTGGTTCACGCCGTTCGAGTCATAGCCCTGAAGGCCGAAGACGAAGGCGTATTCATAAATGTAATTATCGTTGAAGGCTCCAGTGTTTGATCCCTGACCGAGAGCACGCCCGGCGGTGAAGGAGTAGCCATCGGCGGTCTCGATCAGCTGGATGTGACTGTTGTCGATCATGTAGCCATCGAGAACAATCTGGGGCACGCTGGAGTTGGTCGGGTTCAAGGTGAAGGTCACGAGTCCGAAACTGTCCGGGCCAGTGACTGTGCTGGCGCCCAGGGTCTGAGCGAATAGCAGCAGGTTATTGCCGGCCGCTGCGCCTCCGGTATTGTTGAGATCGAAGACGCTGCCGGTACCGGAAATAGTGCCGGCGCCGTCGACGTTGATCACGCCTCCGATGGCGATGGGAGCCACGGTATCGGCAACCCCGATCACCGGAGTCCAGCCGCTATCGACGAACGCGTAACCGCCCGATGGCGCCGAAAGGCTGGCGGACTGCAAAGCGAGTTCTCCACTCGCCGTCGCCCAGCCGTCGTTCTCGATGAGCAGGGCTCTGGAAGCGCTCACCGGAGACGCGGCGAATGTGACGGTACCCGCGCCGCCGTTGATATAGCCGTCAGTGAAGTTGAGTGTGATGGTCACGTTGCCGGCGGCGTCTGAGCCAATGCTGCCACCGGTGATGGGTTCATCCGACACTTGGTAGGGGTTGGAGATGTCGACGAAGTCTTGCTCTCCGCCGCTGATGGTGGTTCCGCCGCTGGCAACCGTGAACGCGCCGGCATACCAATAAGGAGTGCCATTGCCACCGCCGGTGTTGGTTATGTCTTCTCCTTGCAGTGAGAACACATAATTGCCTGGTGCGAGGGATGCCGCGGCCTCTGCGGCTGCGCCAACCGTAAGGGTGACGATGGCCCCGCCACTTGCTGGACCGATAGTCAAGGGGAAGGTTCCGCTGACGTTATTCGGTTCCAGGTCCGTGGTGCTGGCGATACCGTTGGAATCGGTGATGTTCGTTTCCTGGTTACAGGCGCATTGCCAGAAGACGCCTAGCGCGCCTGAGGTTCCGGCCTCAGTTAGAAACGATACCGACTCACCGGGCTCGGGATTGCCGTTACAGTCCGTCACTAGGACTGAGATTGCCGGGTAGGTCGAAGTGGGTGAAAGGAAACTAGCGTTCTGGAGCGCGCTAGTGGCGCCGGGCAACGGAAAGTAGCAGGATGAACTGCTGTTCAAATTCGTCAGAGTGAAACTCGCCGCTGCAGTCGCCCCTGAGGTGGCAGCTGTTACCGAGTAGGTTCCGATGGTTGCACTCGCGTAGAAGGTCGAGCTCACGGCGATGCCGGCCGCATCCGTGGTATCGGTTTCCGTGTTCGTGCTGGTGCTCTGGAACGTGCCACCGGTGCCCGTTGCCGGAGCGGTGAAGGTGACCGAAGCGCCGGGCACAGGAGTGCCCCCGTTCGTCACCGTTGCCACCAGCGGACCACCAAAGGGGTAGTTCGGGAATTGCGATTGTGGATTACCGGCGGTTGCCTGGATCAGTACCCCCGAAACGACAACCGCATTATTCGTGAGGCTGTAGCTGGCGGCCGCTCCCGTATTGCCTGTGAAGTTGGCGGTGACGCTATAGACGCCGTGGGTCGCGTTCGCGGTGAATACGGTCGAGGTCGCCTGGCCGTTCGCGCCGGTGGTCTCGGTATCAGTGGCCGCGGGCGTTCCGCCATCGGCAAACAGACCGCTTGCCCCTGACGACGGAGCTGTGAAGGTCACCATCACGCCGTTGACGGGGTTGCTGTGGCTGTCTGTGACGGTGGCTACCAGCGGGTTGGTAAACGCAGTACTCACATTCGCGCTCTGCCCGCCGCCGCTGGTCGCGGTGATCGCCGCCGCCGGTCCGCTTGCGTTGGACAGGCTGTAGCTGGCGGGAGTCGTCGCACTTGTCGTCGTGGCTGTCACCGTATAGGAGCCGGTCGTCGCATTCGCGGTGAACGCCTGCGAGGTGGCCACGCCGCTTGAGTTGGTGGTTTCGGTATCTGTAACCGCCGGGGTTGCGGTCGCAAATAGGCCGCTCGCTCCCGTGGAAGGAGCCGTAAAGGTGACCGAAACCCCGCTGGAGGGCGTTCCATTAGACGTGACCGTCGCCACCAGCGCATTCGTAAATGCAGTGCCAACCGCTGCCGATTGGCCGCCTCCGCTGGTCGCTGAGATCGCGATGGTCGGCGGGGGTGGGGTGGTAGTGCTCTTGCCCGAACTGCTGCAGGCTACCAGCGCGGCGATCATGCCAAGGTTAATGGAGAGCAGAATTGCCTGAGCCCATTTCGATTGGCGGAGAGTCATTCTGCGCAGAGTCATTGTGCCGAGAGTCATTGTGAGGAAGTTCATCGCGCACCTCCGGTCGATTCCACTTCCGCTCTCTTCTCGGGAACGGCGTGGCTCATGGCCATCTCGCGCACGAAAATCCCGCGTTCGGTGCGCACCGTCACGGTGCGGCCATCGAGCACAACTTGCCGCGCCAGCAAGTACGGCCTGCCGTTGATCTGCTGCACGGCCCCAATGATCTGCAACTGCGCCCCGGCGTGCAGAGCTTCGATGTTGGCTTTGCTCATGTAAGGACCGAGGTGAGCGTCGAACACGCCCTGCGAAGAGGTCACGACCAGATGCAGGCCGACCGGACTCTTGGCCACGCGATGCGAGACCACTTCCTGGATGGTGGCGTCGACGCTGATTTCGCGATCCTTGTCATAGACCTGATTCCAGGGATGCTGGGCAGGCGCTTCGTTGGCAGCTTGGGCGACGAGTGGAACAGCCAAAATCGCAAGAAACGGGGCGATCAGTACCCCGGCGATTAACCGTATCGTTTGCTTCGATCGACAACACCTCATGGATTTCGCTCCTTCAAAGAGTTGGTTTTTTGTGGCTAGTGACCCCCGAACACATTCCGCACGTCGGCGCCGTACGAACAACGCCGATTCAACCTCCAGGAATTCCACTTTCGCTTTGCTGCCCTGACGGTAAGATTCCACCTGGATTCACATTCAGCGGGGAGCCGTTACTGGCGCCTCTCCGCCCTCGCCCGGCCTAACCTTGCTGCCTTTCGGTGGCAATAAAATCGCACTGAGCACGATCACGAGAAGCGTTAAGCCCAGCACGATTAACATCCGTATCGCCGGACTCTCCGAAATCGAACCATATCTATCCCTGGCCAATGGAGTGCTCCCCACGCAACCCGCGCTGCCGTGCCATGCGATGGCACGAATTGGTGGTTTCGTTCGCTATCGAACAGTGGTTATACTTGCCCGGCTTTCGTTCCCAGGGCAAGGGACAGGACCGGACACAAGCGGGCATAATCGGGCTTTTGTTCGTTTAGCCATCGTTTGACAGGGGGATCAGTGGCACAAGGCGCGACCAATGACCCAGACCGTCGCCTGGATTCGTGGAAGGAGATCGCTGCCTTCTTCGGACGGGACGAGAGGACTGTCCGGCGGTGGGAGAAAGATAGCGCCCTGCCGGTGCATCGCGTTCCCGGCGGTGCCAAGGGCCGGGTGTTCGCTTATGAGCGTGAGCTCGACCAATGGCTCAGCACTCCCCAGGCATTGCGCACTACGACCTTAGCCTTGGAACCGCCAGTCTTGGAACCACAAGCCTCGGAATCGCCAGCCAGCCCAGCCCAACTAGAAGTCCAGCTGGAAGCCCAGGAAGAAGCCCCGCAACCGGAAGAAGTCCCGCAAGAAGTCCAGCACGCGGACAAGCGTTGGCACTTCGGCGCGCCCGCGATATGGCTGGGAACCCTGGCGGTTTGCGCCGCACTCGTGGCTGGAATCTGGGTCTATCGTAAGAGCCATCGCTTCGCCGCATACGCGTCGACTCCGAGTGTGTCCCGCGGCAGCGCTAAGAATCTTCGCCCGACCGGAGCGCTCGCCCAGGATTCCAACTTCGGCACCGATTCGGTTGCCGTGCTCCCCTTCACCAATGTAGGCGGAAATGCCAACCTCGAATATCTCAGCGACGGCATCACCGAGTCCTTGATCGGCAACCTAGCCCATGTACCCCAGCTTAAAGTGAGGTCGCGTGACTCGGTTTTTCGCTACAAAGGAAAGGATGTCGACGTTCAGACGGCCGGCAGCAATCTTCGCGTCTCGGTGCTGGTGAGCGGGCGTGTCATGGTGCAGCGCGATGCCATCGAAATCAGCGCCGAGCTTACAGACGTTCGGGACAATACTGAAATCTGGGGACGCCGCTACCAGGGTAAACGAGCCGACCTCATTTCATTGCAGCGGCAAATGGCGGGCGACATCGCAGAAAGGTTGCGTTCCAGCATCAGCACCGCGGATAGGCAGCAGGTCACCAACCAGGGCACCGAGGATGCGGAGGCGTACTCGTTGTATTTGAAGGGCCGTTACGCCTGGAACAACCGGACGTATGGCGAGTTGCAGAAGGCCATCTCCTATTTCAATCAAGCCATCGCGAAAGATCCGGGCTACGCCCTGGCCTATTCGGGTCTGGCCGATGCCTATGCGGTGCTGCCGAATTTTGGCGGCAATCAAAACGAAGATTTCCCAAAGGCAAACGCCGAAGCCCGCAAGGCGCTGGAGTTGGACCCCACGCTGGCTCATCCGCATGCTGTTCTGGGCAGCAATGAGATCCAGTACGAATGGGATTTTGCGGGAGGAGAAGCTGAGTTCAAGAAGTCGTTCGAACTCGACCCCAACGATGCCACCGCGCACCAGTGGTATGGCGATGAAATTGGCCAGATCGGCGGCCGCGAACAGGAAGCCTTCGCGGAAATCGATCTCGCCCACGAACTGGACCCGCTGTCTCCCACCATCACCAGAGTAGTCGGTGGCGTTCGCGGATCGGCGCGGAAGTTCGACGAAGAGATTGCGATTTGCGGAAAGCTGGCAACCGACAATCCCACATTCGCCATCGCCCACGATTGTCTGGCGCGCGGCTATCGGGGAAAACATATGTACCCGCAGGTCATCGAAGAATGGAAAACCTTTGGCCGGTTGTCCGGCTACCAGATCAATGCCGACTTCGCCGCCGCCGCCGAGCAAGGCTTCCGTTCGTCAGGATGGAAAGGCGCTCTCACCAAAGCCATTGAATTCCGTCTGGCACAGCGAAAAACCGGCTATTACTCAGCGTTCGACATCGCCAACTTGTACGCCGGCTTGGGAGACAAAGAGCAGGCCTTTCATTGGCTCGATATCGCTTATCAGGAACACGATTGGGAACTCATAATCTTGAACACCGACTCCGCGTTCGATCCTCTGCACTCCGACCCGCGTTTTGCCGACCTGGCGCGCAAAGTGGGACTACCGCAGTTATAGATTCCGTTTTCTGGAACGAACCTTCGAATTCTGAGGAGGCCAGACTCTGCCGCCGTACAATCCCCCCATCGCAAACTGCTCACCTCAGTTTTTTATGGAGGCCGTCAATGTCTATCAGCCGTGGCAGTCACGACAAGTATGTTTCGCTCGAGACAAAGGCGTTGTTAGAGGCGGAAAAAGCTACTACGTTTGATGAGCGCAGCAAAAGCGCTGAGACCTTGAAGAACCTGGCGGAAGCGCGGAATTCTGCGATCAGCACGAGATTGCAGCGCTGGCGGGATATCTCGTCGTCCGCTGTTCCGATTCTTGCTTTGGTGGTGACGGCACTTACGGTGATTCTTCAAACGCGGCAATTTCGTCAAACCCTGACGCAACAAGTGGAGCAATTCGGCAGAACCGAAAGGCAGCAGGCAGAGGCTCACGAAGACACCGAATGGCGGGAGGCCCTGAAGGACGTGTCCTTCAAAGACCCACGATCTTCGTTAGTCGGTGCTTTTGCTATGCAGGGTTTTTTCAACAATCCTCGCTACAGAGACCAAGCACGGGAAATCGCATCGGGACTGCTAGCCAATACCATCAATGTGAGCAGCTTCGATGAGATCCTCACGAACATGCGCGACAAAACCGATGGGTCTAACCTCGCCCATATGACTTCGCTCGCCCAAATGCTCGGATTTGCGCAGAGAGCGAAGCATCGGATGAAGGGCGCGGCGTCAGTTACAACTGCGCCCTTTCTCACTAAAGATGTCGATGAAATTGATCCCAACCCCAAAGATTTCGAGCACAATGCCGACCAACAGCTCAAAGTCGCTGCCTGGGAGATCGACAGCGTCAGCCAATTCCTGCGGCAACTGTGGCGTGACCCAAACAAGGGACTTTCCCCTCAGCACTATGTCTTGACCGGGACCGTGCTGGAGAACGGGGACTTCGACAACCTTGATTTTTCCGGCAGCCATCTCGATTTCGGAATTCTTTACAACGCGACTTTTCGAAACGTTCATTTCAAAGATGCAACCTTGAAAGACCTTTTTGTGCGCCACGTGAATTTGGAGGGGGCTGATTTCAGTGGTGTCAGCGAGGTGACGGGAAGCCGCTGGGAAGATACCAACTGGTGGCGCGCGAAATGTGTTCCGCCGGCAATGCTCGAGTATCTCGTTCAACAGACGAAGCACGCCGTCTCTCAAGACGACCGCATGACCCTGGCGAGAAACTGCCAATAAAGAGAGGCACCTTCGGTTCGAGCTGATGCCTCTGAAGAGAAATGGGGCACCCGATTCGGGTGACCTTCCATGTGGTCAGGCTGTGGATGGCTACTTATAGGCTGGGACGAAGGACTCGGCCACGAAAGTTTCGCAGCTGGTTAGCGTAGTGTCTTGGGATGCCGCGTGCCCATCCTTTGCGTCCTCTGCAAAGCGTGGGATTCCACAGCTCTCAACCTCATGAGCTTGAGCTCTTTATTCGCCACCGCTTTTTTCCACAACCCGCCAATGTTCATCCAACCTTGACTGAGAATTCCAAATCAGCAATCATCGCCGAGGTCGTGACGCTTGGCAGAAGTCAATTCGTTGCGCCCCTAAGTCCTCTGTTTCACGGATTTTAGTATCTAAGTTCTTTGACATGCGGATTTTACCGGGAATTTCCCGCTAGCGTGATGATTCCAAAGATTGAGGGGGGGAGGGGGGATACCCCTCTCGAGCTCATGTCCCGCTGAAGGGAAATCGAAATCCCCACCCTGTCGCGAAGAGCGCGATCAGGGTGGGGCACCCACTCTGGTTGAAGTCCCACCGTTACGCGGCGGGTTGCTGTTTGTAGGCTGGGACGAAGGACTCGGCTACGAAAGTTTCGTAACTGGTTGGGGTGGTGTTTTGGGATGCGCGAGGTTCAAGGGCGCGCATGTATCCGGAGTTGAGGGAGCCGATCATCTCCAGCAGCAGATGGGCGAATGGCTCGGACATTCCCATTTGAACGAACACAGGCCGAGCCTGCTCGTCGGGGACTTGCATGTACTTGAGGTCGGGCTTG
>JBELAE010000183.1:0-9471 GCA_049509155.1 Candidatus Sulfotelmatobacter sp. | reverse complement strand
GCCATCAACCTCAACACCGGCGAATACGTCTGGAAGATTCCGCTGGGAGAATATCCTGACCTCGCGGCGCAGGGACTGAAAAACACAGGCACCGAAAACTACGGTGGTCCGGTGGTGACCGCAGGTGGGCTGCTATTCATCGGCGCAACCAACTTCGACAAGAAGTTTCGCGCCTTCGACAAGGCCACCGGGGCCCTGCTCTGGGAAACCACGCTGCCCTTTGCAGGCAATGCGACTCCGGCAACCTACGAAGTGGATGGACGCCAGTTTGTGGTTATCGCGGCGGGCGGGGGGAAAGATCTGAAGTCGAACTCGGGCGGCGTGTACGTGGCATTTGCGCTGGGAAAATAATGGCTATCTCGGAATTCGCCTCGGGAAGGTCGCGGCCTCACCCACGCCGTGGGAGACCTGCCTCAGCCACAATCGGGTCTGTGAGTGTAGCGGCTTTCCATCTGACAGCGCCAACTACACTTTTCCACTCCGAATCTTCGTAGCCCTTGAACTAATGGTATAGGTGGAAGTCGACGTTAACCTTAATTGGCACCTCAACCGGCTCGCCATTCTTCAGCGCTGGTTTGAATCGCCAACGCTGAACCGCTTCTATTGCCTTTGCATCGAGATCTTTGTCCAGAGAAGACACGACCTTAACGTCGTGAGGCACCCCATCAATGCCGACTACGAGTCCTATCAGCACGCTTCCCTCCTTCTTGGCCAAACGTGCTGACGGAGCGTAATCCGGCTCGGGGGTAAAAACAGCACTTGGTGGGTGAATCCCCGAACTTGGTGGAGCCTTGCACACGGGAGCCGGTCCAGCCTCGATGTCGAGTGGCACAAATTCGTCGGGCTTCTGCGAAACGCCACCGCTCTTCATGAACCGGGTGACTCCGCCGGAGTTGACTACCTTCAGCCACTCTCCCGATTGTGAAAGCACATCCAACTTCTCCCCGCACGAAATATTGCCGACGGTGGCCCTCAGGCAAGGATCAAGGAAAACGGGCACGGAATGCTCAGGCTTATCGCTGGCACAATAGACGTAGCCGACGAGTGGGGGCTTTTTAGTCTGTGCCCAGTCACCCGACACCATCGCAGAAACGAAGAGAAATAGAAAGGCCCACCTGCTCAGACGCATACGCGCGAAAGGCTGCATACGTGCCTCCAGTCACAACGTTCTAGGAAACATCGAGGGCCGAATTCGTGGTCTTTGACGCAAATCGCCAAACCAGTCAATGATTTGGAAGAGCTAGACCCCGGTTTCCAGCAGTTCGGGGGGGTCCTCTAGCGGACGGCTACTTGTTCTGCCCGCAGACGTTCTGGCTGACCAGGCTGGCGAAGCCGCCTTCGGGGTTCTTGCCGAACTGGTCGTCGTGGGTGGCTTTCTTGCTGACCACGAAGCGTCCGCCGTGGTCGCGGGAGTAAAACCATTCTGTCGTAGGGGCGGCGGCGCCGGTGGCGCAATTGAAGCGCACGCGGGCGCGCATCTCGACGAACGGTCCGCCTTGCGGAAGTTCTGCCGGCTCTTTGTATTCGACGCGCACCAGCGCCAGGCGCTGATTATTCCTGAGAACGCGCACCGAACTGACGGAAACTTTGTCGCCGGCCTCGGTCTGCCCGACCGCGCGCCAGTCCCCCGCGGCGAACGCCACCAGGCTCACCACCAGCACCGGGGCCAGCACAACGGCAGCGAGCACGGCCACTATAACGATGAGGACTCTTTTCAACGCTGAACTTTCCTCGGCATATCGGCCTGCGTATGTCGAACGCGAATTGCAACCGGACACACTGTGGTCCAAAAAAGCGATTCTGTCAACTGCCGTGCAACTTATCTGGCAGCCGGAGGCAGAGCTCGTGCTATGTTTATGGCGCAACGGCCTGATCGAAGCTTGGCCGCGACTGCTCAACGTCTATGGAAACGTTTCATTCTACGGTATTTACCTCGCCCGTAGGGCCGCTGTTCCTGGCTGCCTCCGAGCGGGGTCTGGTGGCCCTCGAGTTTGACGCACGCCTGCCCGGGCAACAGACGATTCGTCCCAACCCGCGCGATCTTCGTTCGGAAAACATCGGTTCGGAAGATATTCGTGCGGGAAAGATTCGTTCGGAAAACGAAAGAGGGTCAGAAAATCAACGGACCTCGAAAAACAAACGGACGGAGAACAAGGGCGTCCGCTTTGAGGAATCCGCGATCGCGATGCAGGATTATGTGCGCGAACTGGAAGAGTATTTCGCGGGTCAGCGTCGCGAATTCAGTTTCGCGCTTGATCTGCGCGGCACGGATTTTCAACTAGCGTGCTGGCGAGCGCTGCTGGCGATTCCCTATGGCGAGACTCGCTCCTATGCCGACATTGCACGCGCGGTCGGCCGTCCCCAGGGATTTCGCGCCGTGGGCATGGCGAACAATCGCAACCCGGTGGCGATCGTCGTCCCCTGCCATCGTGTGATCGCGTCGGATGGCACGCTGTGCGGCTACGGCGGCGGCCTCGAGGTGAAGCGCAAGCTGCTCGAACTCGAAGGCGCGTTGAGCGGAACGCTGGCGGCATGACAGCATTGCTGATTTTTGATTGCTGATTGAACGGCCCCAACCGTGATTTTCAATCAGCAATCAGAAATCAACAATCAGCAATCGCCAATCCTCGACTGCTCCTCGCACGACCGAAACCTTGTCCACCAACGGCAATCCGTCCACGCTGAAGAAGGCCGGCCTCTTCTATCTCGTCTTCGTAATGTTTTCTTACACCACGGGCGGGCCCTTCGGGCTCGAGGACATGGTGACGACCTCGGGCCCAGGCATGACGCTGATCTACCTGCTGGTGCTGCCGTTTTTCTGGTGCATTCCGGTGTCGCTGGTTTCGGCCGAGTTGACCACTGCCATGCCCGTGGAAGGCGGCTTCTATCGCTGGACCCGCGCCGCCTTCGGCGACTTCTGGGGATTTCTCTCTGGCTGGTGGAACTGGTCGGCGTCGTTTCTGCTGGGCGGAGCGTATGCCGTGTTGTTCACCGATTATCTGGTCTATTACTTTCCGAGGATGACGTGGTGGCAGCATTACCTGATCTCGGTGGCGCTGATCGCGGTGCTGACCTGGATCAACGTGCGCGGCATTCAGATGGTCGGTCAAGTCGCGACCACACTCGAGATTTTTATTTTCATCCCGGTAATCGCGATGATCGTCATCGGACTCCTCCACTGGCATCACAATCCGTTCACACCGTGGGTGCCTCCGCATCAGGCGACATTCAAGGTATTCGGCGTGGGGCTGGCGCTGGGCCTGTGGCTGTATTCGGGCTACGAGCAACTCTCCACGGTCGCGGAGGAGGTCGAGAATCCGCAGCGGGCATATCCGCGCGCGCTCGCACTGGTTGTGCCGCTGTCGATTGCAGCGTATTTTCTGCCGACGTTGGCGGGCCTAGCGTCAGCGGGCCACTGGGAGCAGTGGCACACTGGATATTTCTCCGACGCGGCCGCAGCGATCGGAGGGACATTTCACGGCAGACCCTGGCTAGGTACGTGGATGACGCTGGCCGCGATGGTGGGCAACGTCGCCCTGCTGAACAGCACCGTGCTCACTACCACCCGCATGCCCTTCGCGATGGCGGAGGATGGATATTTGCCCGAGGCACTGGCGCGCAAGCATTCGCGCTACGGAACGCCGTGGCTGGCGATTGTGGTGTCGGCAATCATCTACGCGGCGCTGGCTTGGCAGAGCCTGGGCCAACTCATCTCGGTTTACATCTGGCTGCGTTCGGCGACGACGGTTTTGACTGTGCTCTCGGCGTGGAAACTGCGCCGCACACGTCCGGAACTGAAACGCTCTTTCACCATCCCCGGCGGGCGTTTCGGATTGCTCTATGTTGTCGGCGCGCCGGTGGTGATGGCGATGGTCGCGCTGCTGGGCAGCGACCGTTTTGGGCTGATCGGTGGCGCGATCGCAATTTTCGCGGGGCCGATAGTATATGGCATGGATCGATTGTTTCAACGCCTGCCGTCATCCTGAAGTCCGCGTTCGCCGCCAGCCGAAGGATCCATCCAATCCGCGGCGAATTGCATAGGTCCTTCGCTTCTCTCGGGATGACAAGAGCTAAGGTGAAGGCAAGCGGCGCTAGTGGACGTCCGAAATCTCAAACACCGTTCCCCATTTGCCGCTCCCGCCTGAGGAGGTTGTGCCGAACCAATCGTTTGCGCCGTCAGTAATGAGGCCGGATTGCGGCCCGCTTCCGTCGCTGATCTCGAAATTATGCAGGATTGTTTCCAGCCAGCCGATCCCTGGCGTCAGTTCGTAGACCGTGCCGTTACCGTTGGCGCCGCCGTAGTAGGTCGTGCCAAATATGTTTCCTTGCACATCCAATACCACGCGGCCAAATGGTTCACATCCGTCACTAGCGTTGGCGTTGAATGCATAGAGGACAGCCGGGGCGTAATTGTGACTCGCCTCCAGTTCGTAAACTAATCCGCAATTGTTCCGGACCGCGGTAAACCCGGTACCGTACAAGTTGCCGGCCGCATCGACTGCCAACCGGCTCATCGGCGCGACAATTTCGGAAACGTTGAAATCCACCACGGTAGTAAATGTTCCCGCAGCCGGATCGTAGCTCCACGCCGTGCCGCTGCCGCAGTAATAACAGTTGGGTCCGGTCTCCGTCGTACCCCAGACTTTGCCGGTGGCGTCGATCGCCGGGCCAGCCGGAAGCAGTCCGCCGTCGTCACCGTCCGTGAAAGCGTGCAGCAGCGTGAATATGCCTGACGAAGAGAATTTCCACAGCGTGCCGCTGCCGCCGGGACCGCCGGTATAGGTTGTGCCATAGATGTTACCGGTCGGGTCCAGAACTACGCTGTCCTTCGGTTCACTGCCGTCGGTGAGTCCGTTGAACGTGTGCAGGATCGAGAACTTTCCATGCTGCGAGTACTCCCACAGCGTCCCGTATCCGCCGGCGCCGCCCGCGCCATCGCAAACTCCGAACACATTTCCTGTCCGGTCAATCGTGGGCGTGGTTATACAGCCTCCGCCCGCCACAACCATGAACTGCAGCGACTCGAAGCTATACCCTTCGGCGCCAGGGGTGAGTTTGAACAGATCGCCGTAGTCGGACAAGGTTTCGCCGGAATAGGCGACGCCATACAGATTGCCCGCTTTATCGCCGGCGAGGCCACCATAAATGCAGCAGCCGTCGTTGCCGCCGTTGAAGTTGTACAGAGTCGTGAATCCGACATCCGGGGTCGAAGAGGTCGGCGCTGTACTTTGCCCGAGCGCACTGCTGCATAGAATCAGGATTGAAAGGAGGGTGCGGGGAGAAATACGTGGCATGAGGGTGACCTCCGAGACGATCCGCCGGACAGGGGGCTCGGCGATTTGATTCGTGCGAGGATCCAGGATTGGGATCAAAGCTGCGAATCCAGACTGAAACAGTTTTCTCAGCCCTGAGCCGCCCAGATTATACCTTGCAGGCTCCTTTTCATAGATATACACTTGATTACGTGTATCCGTGGAGGGCTCGATGCAGGTAGCCAAGTGGGGAAATAGCCTGGCGGTGCGCCTTCCCGCAACGGTTGTCGAGGCGCTCGAACTGAAGGAGGGCGACCAGATCGAGATTCGAATCGCTGGCGGCCGGGTTTTCGAAGTGAGCCGCGATCGCAGCCGGGAACGGGCCCTGGAGCGTCTGCGAAAGCTGCAACGCCCCCTGCCCGCGGGATTTGTCTTCGACCGCGACGACATCTATGACCGGTAGGGCATTCTTCGATACCAACGTTTTGATTTACAGCTTGGGGAAGGATCCTCGCGCGCGCCAGGCGGAATAGCTGTTGTCGCAAGGCGGGGTAATCAGTGTGCAAATTCTGAACGAGTTCTCCGATGTTGCCCGCCG
The DNA here is from genome assembly GCA_049509155.1 of Candidatus Sulfotelmatobacter sp. Classification (GTDB taxonomy): domain Bacteria; phylum Acidobacteriota; class Terriglobia; order Terriglobales; family Acidobacteriaceae; genus Sulfotelmatobacter. The sequence goes on along the minus strand of JBELAE010000183.1, from coordinate 3,621 downwards.
CAAGATTCGTCTGTCGTGGGACGACCTAAGGCAAGCGCTCCGGGAAATTCAGATCTTCTGCCCCGATCCGGTCCCCATCACAATGGACACTCACCAACACGCTTTCATCATTGCGGAGAGGCACGACATTCGAATTTACGATGCGCTGATTCTCGCCTCCGCATTGGGGACCAACTGCACTACCTTGTACACAGAGGATCTGCAAGACGGGCAGGTGATTGATGGTCGGCTGACGATTCGAAACCCGTTCCGATGAGTTGGTTTCTCGCCGCAATCAATCTGCTTTAATCTTAGGTTACCCAATCCAGAAACTTATACCACGCTCCCGCCAGGGGCAGGAACCATGGGTTGCCGCTGTACAAGCCGAGCGGCGCGCCGGGGAACTTGATTCCGACGAACGGATTTTCGACTTTGTCACCCGCCATCAGTTCGGCAATTTTCTGGCCTTGATACGTTGCCATGGCTACGCCGTGGCCGGCGTAGCCGACGGCGTAGTACATGCCGTCGAGCTGGCCGGCGTGGGGCATGATGTCGAAGGCGAAGTCGAGCGTGCCTCCCCAGACGTAGTCGATTTTGGCGTCGCTCAGTTGCGGATAAACGTCGATCATGCCACGGCGCAGAATGGCTGCGCTCTGGCGCACGGTCTGATCGGTCTCGGGGAAAAATGCGGCGCGTCCGCCAAACAGCATGCGGCGGTCGGGAGTGAGGCGATAGTAGTAGAGGTAGTTTTTCGAGTCGTAGATCATACGGTTGCGCGGGCTCAGTTCGAGAGCCAGCTTTTCCGGCAGGACCTCCGTCGTAATAATGAACGAGCCGATGGGGATGAGCTTTTTCTGCAGCGCAGGAGTGGCGCGGCCCGTGTATCCGCTGGTGCCGACGAACACTTCGTGCGCCCAGATTGGGCCGCGTGATGTGAGGATTTTCCATCCTGCTTCGCCCTGGCGGAAGTCGCGTTCGATTCTCTCGACGCGAGTGTGCTCGAAGATTTCCGCTCCGGCTTTCCTGGCGGCGCGGGCGAGTCCGGCAACGTAGCGCGCGGGATTGAGCCCGGAGCTGACTTTATCGACCATCCCGCCGTAATAGATGTTGGAACCGATCTCCGCACTAAGTTCGTTCTTCGGCACCACGCGCAGCGTATGGTGGAACTCGCGGGCGATGACCTCGGCCTGGCGGGCGTAGTCGTCGAAGTGTCTCTGTTTGCAGGCTACTTCGAGATGTCCGCAGCGCGAGAAGTCGCAATCAATAGCCTCATCGCGGATGATCTGTTCGACACAGTCGATGGTCGCAAGCGACGCCGCGTACATGCGCTGGGTGAGTTCTCGTCCGTACATTGAAATCAGTTTGTTCACGCCCAGCTTCAAGCCCGTGAGGACCATGCCTCCGTTGCGCGAACTGGCGCCCCAGCCAATGGTTTCGGATTCGAGCAAGGCGACCTTTGCGCCGCGTTTGGCCAGCGTGCGGGCGGCGGAGAGACCGGTGAACCCGGCGCCGATCACGGCCACATCTACTATCTCGGGGAGCGGGTGTGAGGCATGAGCCGCAGGGAATTGGGCGGTAGTTAGCCAGTAGTTATGTTCTTGCAGGGGCATAGAATGGCGGTCCGACCGGAAAACCAGACTGAACCACAGAGGGCACACAGGACACGGAGGGTCGGGCGACCCAGCATTCTAGCAGTGTGCATTCCAGAGGTACATGTACTGCCGGCCAAGGGATTGCCGCATTCTCGACCCCCTCGGTAATCTTGCCGCAGTTACTGTCTACCCCTAGTCTGAAGGAGATGGCACTGCGCTGCCTTTTGTTTTCCTCGGACGAGGGAACGGCTGAACCTATTCTCCAGGTGCTGGCTGGTCTCGAAGTGGAGGGAGAGCTCTGCTCCGAGGCGGTAGCTGCGGTCGAGAAAGTCTCCCAGCAGAATTTTCAGATCGTCATTATTGATTGGGATAAGCAGCCCGAAGCGGCGCTGCTGCTGTCCTCGGCCCGCGAACGCAAGGCCGCCGAACGTCCACTCACGCTGGCGATGGTGAGCGATGACCTCAGTGTTCCGAAGGCGCTGCAGGCGGGCGCGAATTCGATTCTGCGCAAGCCGCTCCTGGCTAACCAGATCAAAGATACGCTGACCACGGCACGCGATCTGCTCCGCGCCAAGCAAGAATCAGCCAGCAACGCGCTGGCGGCCGCGGCTGGCGCCACTGGGGCCGGGGCTGCTCCAGCGTCGATATCAACCCTTCCTGCCAATTTGGAGCAAGCGAAGGAGAGAAATCTGCGCGGGGGAGAGTTCCTGGTGTCCGCGCCACCGGCTCCGGGGGGACAGTTCGTTATCGATTCGGATGTGCATGAGTTCCGCGGGTCATCGTCGATCGAGAAGGATTTGGAACCGGTGGCCGCTTCGGTGGAGTCGGTGGAAGAAGAGGAGAAACCAGCTCCGCCACCTGAAACGGGCGAGGTCCGAGGCCTGGAATGGTACTTGAAAACGCGCGCCGGGATCGTCCCCCAGGCGTCAGCGACTGCCGCGGCACAGGCCTCGGCGCAAGTCTCAGCACCGGCTGCGCCTCCGAAACCCGAATTACTCGGCTACGACCAAACGCCGTCATTTTCGTCCTCGTCCTCATTGGCGCCTACGGCTAGTTCCCCCGCCAGGTTCGCGTCGGCCCCGTCTGATGACTCGGAGGCCGCGGCTGCTCTCGGGGAGAACTCGAATACACCTTCCATTTCAGTCAAGAATGACCAGCAAAATCAGGAACAGAAAAAGGAAGCCGAGCTTTTTGCGTACATTACGCGGGGGAGCGGCGAATCCGAGGAGTCGCCCCGGCCGCGGTTCCGGCTGCGGGGGGCGATCATCGGAGCGCTGGCTCTAGCCAGCTTGGCAATCGCGGCGGCGCCGCAAGCGCCCTGGCACTCGAGCGTCCAAGGCGCATGGGCGCACGGGCGGCAGACCATCCATGCCTGGCTGAATCCGCAACTGGTTACCACGCCGCAGGCCCCGATCGCTCACGAAGACTTCGGCCGCGCCGGGGACGAGTACAAGCTGCCGGTAACGGAGAACATCCCCGACGCCACTACCGATGCCTCGCAAATTCAAGTGGTTCCAGCGGTCGATCCGACGGTGAAGAAGCCGAACCTCATGGGTGGGAACGTGATGCCTGCGGGGACGGTGGACGCGGCAGGCGTGACGCCCACAGACCAGACTCCGGCGCCCGCAGCGTCAGTCCCGGGAAATCAGGTTCCGCAGCCCAATCCAGTGTCGGTCCAGCCCGCCAGCGTGCCGGCAGGCGGAACTTCGATGTCTTCCGGTTCTACCTTGCCTGGTTCAACCCCGGGTGGCTCAGCTTCACCCGTTTCAGCTTCGCCGATTTCGACCTCGCCGGTTTCGACTCCACCGTCTGGTCCAGCGCTAGCTGCTCCGGCCACAGCCCAGCCCACCCGTTCTGATCCGCCTGCGGTGGTCTTTCCGTCTCCGGTGTCTGTCTCTTCCGTGTCTTCTGTACCGTCGGTGCCAGCACAACCCGCTCCGAAGAATCAGTCGCCGCAATCTGCTGCTTCACCGGCCAACGTTCCATCGAGCCTGAAGTCGCAAATGGCCTCGACGACTCCCGAGGCCAGCGGAAACCGCCCAGTCGAGTC
>JBELAE010000182.1:0-9480 GCA_049509155.1 Candidatus Sulfotelmatobacter sp. | reverse complement strand
CGTCCGGAAATGATACTGACTGCCTGGGTCACGCAAGATTCCTCCGCCAGTCCTCAGGCGATCGGCGCCTTCAACAATATGGTCAAGGGCCTGGTGGCCGACTACGACCAGGAATTTGAGCAGGTAGTTCTGAAGGGCTGGAGGAGCGTGAAGGCGCAATCTGCTGATCCAAACTATTTCAACCAACCATTCCGCAGCTACATCGCAGACAGGTTCGTGGCCGATACGTCCCAGGACAGGAAGGCAGGCGGCAGCCCACAGGACTTGTCTCAAGCTTTTCTCGACCATAGTCAGGCCAGGCTGGCCGATTATCCCAGGAAGCGGGACCTCGGTATCTGTGATAGCGGTCGCTATTGCCTTGGCTACAACAGTTTGTTCGATCCCCTCAAACCAGCACTTACCGATTTGCTGCTCACCATTATGGCGGCACAGGATCCTATCATCGTCGCCGATACCGCGATCGAAGCCGTGCAGGGACCGGCGACCCCTGCTGATCGGACGGTTTGCGAGAAGAAAGGCTCCGATCGGGCAGACAACGAAACTCGAAAACGCTGCGAAGCAATCTGGCGCAACCTGGATCTTGATCATGTTACCCCGCCGCCGCAACAGACTAGCTGCGAGGAACTGGATTTTCGGGGAATTCTGGCTTCTCTCTTCAATGCCCAGCCTCCCGAGCCGCGCGTCCACCTTCAGTGCTTTAAGCAGCAGGCCCACTTATTACTTGGGCCCGCGTCCGTAGGTCTTCTCCGGGCCGCCATCGCCGACTTCCTCTTCAATTACAAAATGAGCCAGCATTATCCGCACGAATTCATTCCCTATGACCTCACCCAGAGTGCCAACGCCCTCAACAATGCGCTCAGCCCTCTGATCGACGCGTTCAATCGCGACCTTTGGAGTTACCAGATGTTCGTGCGCGCCGACATGCAATACCGCGTCGAACAGCTCAACTCCAGGATGGATGACCGCTGCTGCGTAAAACGTCTGTTTGGCCTCGACAAACCCTCGTTCTTCAACGACGGCTTGGTCACGGTTCGCACTATTTCCGGACAGTCAACCAGCGTCAGCACAACTTCGCAGAGCTTTCTGAATGGCAGCACCGCACCCGAGCTCGCCAATGTGCTGAGTTCAATAGCTGGAGCCGCCCCCGCTGCCGCCAGCCCAGCCCCTGCTGCGGCGTCAGCCGGGACGACGACCACTACTACCACCACGACCACCTCAGGCGGTGCTGCCCCCGCATCCGCTGCAAGCGCGGCGCCTCCGTCTACGCTTGGCGCGATCAGCAATATTCTCGCGAACTATCAAACCACTTACGTGCAGATCGGACGGCAACTGTCATTCTCCGCAACTCCCCGAAGCCTGGCCACAGCGTCTTCAGCGGAAATCGCCGTGACGCTGAACGCGGACGAGTCCGCCGGTGGTCCTTTATATACAGGCGCTAACGCGACCGATCCAGCATTCAATACCTCGCGGGTCGCTAGTCACGACACTTCGACTCGGGTCCGCGTCGATTCCATAAAGCTGTTTGAAGTCTCGTCGTTTTCGGCGATTGTGGAGCGCTCCCGTTCACGGTTCCCGCTGCTGCCGCCATTCGTGGAGATCCCCTACATCGGCACGTTCGCCGGCATTCCCCTAGGGGCGGCCAAAGAGTTTCACAGCAGCACGGCGATCATCAGTGCTTACGTTGTGCCCACAGCCGCCGACATTGCCTACGGTTTAAGATTCGTTTCCGATCTGGTTGTGGACGGTGTCGTTCCCGGGCCTTCGTGCAGTTTATTTAAGGATGCCGCTGCGCCCGGCGGGGCTAATACCTGCGTCTTCCGCAAAATGCTCTCGCTGCGAGACGTGGGGGTTCAACAACCGATTGCACAGTTCAACAAGGAGATTACCCGCTGCTTCGCCACCGATACGTCAGCAGCGGGCTGCAAACGCGTGTCGTTCGACAACGTTCTTGAAGGGCGCTGGTAGACGGCTGATCCTGCGACCTGGGGGCCCTATTCTGGCGTGAGTTTCAGCTAGCCATTCTTCAAATGCGAGGTGCTATTTTGACTCCCAACAAATCGAATATAGCTGGCGCCGAGACGACAACTGGCAAGCCGGGAGTTCCAAAATCCGATCTCATCACTTTTCCGGCTCAACCTCACGCTCTTCCCTTTCGCACCATACTCGGGGAGTACCGTGAGCGGCGTGCGCTTGACCTCGCAGAAGTGAGCGTGAAAATCGATGAAATTCAAACGCTTGACCCTTTTTATAATCCTGACAAACGCCTCGAATCCGATCCCGTCAAGTTCGGCAATCACCAATGGAAACTGCTGCAGCAGCAGATTCAAATCTCCGAGGATGCTTACCGTGACTTAGCCCTGAAGAAAGAAGCGCTCGCCGCCATTTCTGCCAGGGATTCGCTCGTGCTGGTCGCGGATCAGCGGCGCAAAATCGCTGAGATTCTTCGGAAGGAGATCGCTCTCGACAAGGTGTTAAAGTCTGCGCCCGAGCGCAAGGAGGAGCTTCGGGCAGAGAAGGCGGCCCTACAGAGCAAACTTCTTGAAGAGCGCCAAACGAAAAAAAAGGCAAAACTGCAGCAACGGATTTTCGATGGATACACAAGCGTGCTGGAAGCGGAAAAAAAATGCAAAGCCGCCGATCAACCGCTCTTACGGGTCCTGCACGGCATGAATGGCAGTGCAGTTTGCCTTTCGGGCGGGGGAATCCGCAGTGCCAGTTTCTGCCTGGGAGTGCTGCAGGGGCTGGCGCGATTCAGCGTAAAGCGAGATCCAAAACCCGGTCCGGTTCTACCTCCGAGCAAACTGGGCGATTCCGCACTCGGGAAACTTGACTATCTCTCAACCGTATCGGGCGGAGGCTATATCGGCAGTTGGCTCATGGCATGGGCGACGCACGCTCAATATTTAAGGGTGGTGGAACTGCTGGCGCGACCCGCGGCGACCTCCTCCGATCCCGAGCCGCAGCCCATCCGCCACTTGCGCGAATACACCAGCTATCTCACTCCCAGCTACGGCTTCACGCTCGACACCATGACCCTCATTGCGATCGTCCTAAGGAACCTGCTTTTGAACTGGATGATTCTGGTGCCCGCGGTAGTCGTACTGTTTTGTGCGCCGGAACTGATTTTCCAGATCTCCGCAAGCGTGCCTCTCGGTATGTCGGAGTGGTTCTCGAGATACTCGGTCGGCATGGCTAGCGTTCTCATGACCTGGGTAACGTTGTTTGTGGCCTGGTCCACTTTTAGGCCAGCGTCCGCGACGAAGAATCCTGAGAGCGTTGGCAGAACATCGCGGGAGATGGTCAATCTGGTTCTCCCACTGACATTAGCGGCGTGGATTCTGGCTGAGGGCTGGGCTTGGGCAAGTCATGATCAGCCTTCCATCAGGTCAACCTCCTTATTGGACATTGCATGGCACTTCTCTCTGTTCCCAATTTTGCCCCTGATGGCGATGGCGGTGGCGCGTGTTGTTTCGGTTTGGCCTCGTCTCGATCTGAAAAACGAGAGTCCGCTGCGTCGCAAACAGCTTGACGATTCCAGTGATGCTCACGATCAGCAAAAATCGGACAACGATGACGGTTCCGAGCCTTCTCACGGACGCTATTCCTGGGCCAAGATCGTGGATTGGTGGAAGGTGTCATGGGCCTTGATTGCACCGCTGTTGATAGCTGCTCTCGTTGCCCTGGCGCTTGCCGCTTGCGCGAAATACATTCCGATGCCCGATTGGTCCATGCTAGGAGAGACGCAGGGACCGCATATTTTTGTCTGGCTGTGTATTCCTCTGGTGTGGTCATTGTTGCTGCTAGGCTCATCCCTGTTATCGGGCCTTTTGAGCGGAATCGAATCCGAGGAAGAGCGGGAATGGTGGGCACGCGCCGGCGGCCTGATGATGATGGTTCAACTGGGCTGGCTCGCCCTTATGGGAGTCGCCTTCTACGCGGACCACGTGCTGCATGCACTATGGACTGGCATTCTGGCAGCGGCCGGACTGACCTCCGGCTACGTCGGGAGCCTGGCTGGTCTAAGTGCGGCGACAAGTTCCGGCCTCAAGAAGGTCAACCTCAAGCAGCTCACCAGCGCTCAGAAATGGCTCGCGAAGTATGACCTGCTTGCACCCACTGCGTGCGCCATCTCGATCCTCTGTATTTGGTTCGCCCTGGCGGGCATGACCAGTGGGTTACGCGTTCGTGCATATTCCCTTTTGCAGAACGGTCCTGAGAAGTCGTCGGTTTCGAGCTGCGAAAAGGAAAGGCTGCGCAGTATTGCTCTCAATGCCGATCATCGTTCCTCGGTCACGAACACCACCTATCTTTCCCAAGAAAGCGGCATCTCCTCGGCTATTCGACAGGCATTAGTCGCAATCCACGTGGATTCTTGTTTCCTGGGTGCCGCTCCTCTCGCTCAAGCGGTCCAGAGTGAAGGTGAGCAGATTCCTAAGCTCCAGAAGGACTTCGTCGCCAACCTCCTGATCGCATTGATTGCCTTTCTGATTGCGATGTTGGCCAATGAATTCATTAACGTCAACACTTTCTCGCTACACGGCATGTATCGCATGCGGTTGACCCGCGCCTATCTCGGGGCATCGAACTTCGCTCGTCACGCCGACAACTTCACAGATTTCGACAAGAGCGACAACATGCACGAATCTGATGTGGTCTATCACGGTGCGCCACTGCATATCATCAACACGGCTCTGAACGTGGTCGCCACCAGCAATTTGGCGTGGCAGCAGCGCAAAGCCGAGTCCTTCACTTTCAGCCCTCTGAGCGTTGGAAGCTGGCGGCTGGGATACATACCGACCTCCTTGTACGGCGGCAGCAGAGGAGTGACGCTCGGAACCGCGATGTCGATTAGTGGAGCAGCGTTCAATCCGAATATGGGCTACAACTCTTCTCCGCTCGTGACTCTGCTGATGACTTTCTTTAACGCCAGGCTGGGGTGGTGGCTACCGAATCCGATGTGGCCGCTGCTCCAAGCTCAGAAAGCAAACGCAGACAACTCCACGCTCCCGGCTTCTGCACAGACTTTGAAGTCTCTACTGCAGTCCAGCCCATCCAAGGCCGGGTATCTGCGTAGCCCCGGTCCAACCCGGGCGTTGTTTACTCTGATTTATGAGGCTCTCGGCCGCACCGATGATAAGTACAAGTGGATTGAACTGACTGATGGCGGGCATTTCGAAAACCTCGCCCTATATGAGATGGTCATGCGGCGCTGTCGCTACATCATCCTCGTCGATTCCGACGCCGACAGCGACTTTGAATTCGAAGATCTGGGCAATGCCGCACGCAAGATTGAGATCGATTTCGGCGTTCCCGTCCGCTTTCCTAAATATCCCAAGGGCCTTCCGATGAAGCCAGGCATCGATGGATCGAATGTCTACTATGCCGTGGGGGAGATTCTCTACGATTGTGTCGACAGGGATCCGGCATCACCGTTGACCGCCGAGAAACAGGGCATTAACAGGGGCACGTTGCTCTATATAAAGCCATGCTTGAACGGAAGTGAGCCAGTCGGCGTCAGAGCATACGCCAACGCCCACCCCAACTTCCCGCATGAGTCCACCATCAACCAGTTTTTTAACGAGTCGCAGTTTGAAAGCTATCGCAATCTCGGTTCCTGGGAATTCGCCTCGATCGTCCGCGAATTCCTCCACGATCCTCCCCCACCCGGCAACGACATCGGAACTCTGTTCGATCGCATCAGCAACGCAGTTGAGCCTGAATCGGCTAACCAGAAAGATGTGGGACTTTGGGGAATACTCAAGACCGCGTTGGGATTTTCGAAAAAAGGAGACTCCGAGTCGTCGGATGCCCCCGACAAAGGCCCCATCGGATGACCGCTCACTGCGCCTACTGAAATGTACAGTCGCACCAACGTCACGTGGTGGCGAAGCCACGAACCCTGGCTGGGACAGAAGATCGGCATACCGCTCTTCGCCTCCCCGTCGCGTCGCTTCTATCTTAACTTCCGAGGCCAGGTTTACGATTTCGGGGAGAGCTTGTTCACGCCCCAGACCCGCATCCGTCACCTGGGAAATTTCCGAATCCGAGAATTATTTCGGGTAATCCAAAACCGTGTGCGTGGAATCTCCTATGGATTTCTTCCTGCAAAAGTGCTAAAAACACGCGCATTGGTTGAGGGTGAGTCAACATGGCGGAGAAGGCCGACTTCAAGGTAAGCGAAGACACGCCGAAAGCTGTCTCTCGGCGCAACTTCATAAAAGGGGTCATCACCAGTGGCGTGGCTGTCTCCTCTGCAGGTTATTTGTTTCGCGCCTCAACCGTGCTGCATGGCCAGGAGCTGGCAAATGGCGTAGGCGAGCGGCTGATTACGATCAACGTCAACGGCCAGCAGCGTCGTGTCGATGCGATGAAGCAAGAAACGCTGGCTTCGACGCTCCGTTACAAGCTGGGTCTTACCGGCACCAAACTCGGATGCGACCGCGCCGAATGTGGCTCTTGCACCGTTCTCATCGACGATATTCCGCACTATTCGTGTTCGGTGCTCACCCACACCGTGCGGGGCCGGAAAGTACTGACCATTGAAGGCCTCGCTAAGCCGGATGGAACCTTGCATCCGGTGCAGCAGGGCGTGATCGACGAACAGGGCTTTCAGTGCGCGTTCTGCATGCCCGGCTTCATTATGACGACCGTGGGATATCTCAAAACCAATCCCAATCCCGGCCGGCAGGAGTTGGCGCAGGGCATCTCGGGATGCTTATGCCGATGCCAGGACTACGACAAGATTCTGACCGCGATGATGCGCGGTGCGGACAATCTGCGGAGGGCTTAGCTTGGACAACACAAAAGCTGTCGGGACCACGAAGACTACTGAGCGCCAGTACGGAACCGGCTACAAGCTGATTGGCAAGAACTATGTGACGCCCGATCTATATGCCAAGGTAACTGGCCAGGCGAAATATGCCGAGGACTTTCGCGCGGAAGGCATGCTGTTCTGCAAGTTGCTGCTCAGCCCTATGCCGCATGCGAGGGTGAAGCGCATCCATATGAACGCCGCGCTGGCAATGCCCGGCGTGAAAGGGATTCTCACGGCGGACGATCTTCCCGCCCCGGCCGATACCCTTACCGACAATGGCACAGTAATCAAAGCCAGCAAGTGGGGCGAACGCGGCCTCACCAATGAGCCGGCGTATCAAGGCGAACCGATTCTCGCCGTGGCCGCGGTCGACGAACTCACTGCCGCGGAAGCGATCGAAACAATTGAGATTGATTTTGAGCCGCTTTCGTTTGTGGTCGATCCGCTCGACACGCTGCGCCCGGGAGGTCCCAATCCACGGACGGATGGAAACGTGTGGACGCGGCCAGCGACGCCGCAAGGCCCAGGCGCACCGGTGGTCACTGAACTCAAGTGGACGAAGACGGACTTCGAGGAAGAAAAACATGGCCGTCTTCCGATGGGCAAAAGTCCCGACGAATGGACGTATGGCGATCTCGATTCCGGCTTCAGAAATGCGGCGCTGGTTCTGGATGAAACATTTGTCACTCCGGACACCAGCCATCAGACGCTTGAGACGCGGAGTGCCATGGCGTACTGGCAAAACGGCAAGGTTTGCATCTACACCGGCACGCAGAGCACGGCGCAGACGGTGCCTGCGATTGCGCGCTGGTTGAACATAAGTCCGGACAACGTGGTTTTCATCAGCGAATACACCGGAGGCGGATTCGGCAGCAAGATCACCGGCGGAGTGTCGATGATTATCCCGGCGTTGCTGGCGAAGAAAACGAATGCTCCGGTCATGATGCGTATCAGCCGCGAGGAAGAGACTTTCATCGGACGGGCGCGGCCCGGCTTTCAGGGACGAATGAAGGTTGGCTTCTCCAAGGAAGGACAGATCGTTGCGCTTGACATGTTTGTGATTTGCGACAACGGTCCTTACGACGCCGTGGGCGATACTGCATCGTCGGGGCGCATCGTCTCTCTGTTGTACCAGCCGCAGGCCATGCGCTGGCGCGGGGTGACGGTGCTGACGAATACGCCGCCTCGCAGCGCGCAGAGTTCTCCGGGCGGACTGCAGGGGATTGTCATCATGGAGCCGATCATCGCGAAAGCTGCGCGCAAGCTGGGACTTGACCAAGTAGCGATTCGCCGCATCAACTGCCCAGAGGGCAAGGCGCCGTTCGGGCCGGCGGTACAAGGGAAACGGCAATATGCCACCAGCGCATTCCTGAAAGAGGCACTCGACCGTGGGGCGGAGCAATTTAAGTGGAGTGAGCGGGTTGCACGCACTCCGAAAAGAAGTGGCACAAAAGTTCGCGGCGTCGGCGTATCGCTGAGCTGTTACGTAGGAGGCACGATCGGTTTCGACGGACTTCTGGTGATCAAGCCGGATGGCCGCATCACCTTTCACTCTGGAATTGGCAATCTGGGTACGGAGTCAGTGAGTGATGTTCACCGCGCGGGTGCCGAAGTCCTCGGTGTGCCGTGGGAGAAATGCGAAATAGTGTGGGGCAACACAACCAAGAACCTTCCTTTCACTTGTGTTTCCGGTGGCAGCCAGACTACCCATGCCATGACGCGCGCCGCGTATGCAACCGCGATGGATGCCAAGATAAAGCTTCAGGAAATCGCGGCCAAGAAGCTTGGCGGTAAACCAGAGCAATACGAAGTCGCCAATGAGCGTATTTTCCGCAAGGGCGGTGGTGCCGGCATGACGTTAGCGCAGGCCGCGAAATATGCGATTCAAATGGGCGGCGTCTACGATGGCCACGAGGCGCCGGCCGATGTCCACAAATTAACCAAGGCGTCGATGGCGGCGTTGGCAGGCCAAGGCCTGGTGGCAGCGGCCAAGGACAATTATCCGCGCGACGGCTCAACATTTTCTTACGTCGCGAGTTTTGCCGAGGTTGAAGTCGATGTCGAAACCGGCAAATACTACATCGTAGACTTTCTCGCCTCCGGTGATGTCGGCACCGTGATTCATCCCCGCGCCCTTGGCGGCCAAATGCTTGGCCGTTCGACTCTCGGTATCGGCCATGCGATTGGTCAGAAGTGGGTGTTCGATCCGCACTACGGCGAGATGGTCTCTAAGCGATTCCATCACAACAAACCGCCAACCATTCTGGATGTACCCGTGGACATGCAATGGACGGCGCTGGACATTCCGGACCCGGAGACGCCAGTTGGGGCTCGCGGTGTGGGCGAACCGCCGGTTGCTGGCGGGTGTGGGGCCATCTTGAATGCCCTGTCGGATGCTCTGGGGGACGAAATTTTCCAGCGCGCACCGGTGAATGCCGACACGATTCTGACGTCGCTCGAAGCCGGCCGTCCGATGCAGCATCCGCTGATGGCGCATATCTGATGGCCGTTATTTGATTTGAGATTTGAAGGAGAGTCATGGCTGTCATACGAGACGTGATGCCCGCTTTCGAATTGTTTCAGCCGAGTTCGGTTGCCGATGCGCAGAAGCTTCTCGAACAGCACGGAAGCGATGCCTGGGTTCTGGCCGGGGGCCTCGACAGTTT
>JBELAE010000181.1:0-9517 GCA_049509155.1 Candidatus Sulfotelmatobacter sp. | reverse complement strand
AACATTACGGCGAGCAACACGGCGAACAACGCGATTCTCAACCCCACACGATGCAGTTTCATGGTCACGCTCTCCCTGTGGCCCGGGCACTGCCCGGCGCGAGTTCGGTCGGCTTGGCTATGTTGCTTCCCAAGCCTTGCGGCTTGGGCTTGCTTTTTCGGACGGAAACTTTTTACCCGGTTGGTTTGAGACCCGAGACGGGTTATTAAAACGTATGAATAGTGCTTTTATGGGGTGGTCGCTGTCAAGAAAAAAGCGAATTTCCGGACCGCCGGGGGCCATTTTTTTCTGCAAAATCGATTCTTTGACTTGTCACCGATCAAGCCCCGGTTCCCCTAAGGTAAGGTCTGTGATTAAGTTCGCCGAAGCGAAAAGCAGATTTCTCGACTCCGCAGAATTGCCCCTAAACCGGGCAATTCTACTCCGCTCGAAATGACAGATTTGAACTCAATCAGAGTTTCCCTAAGTGAAACCTAGAGCAGGCTGCGCGTCGACTCGCGGACTACCAACTCTGGAGCCACTCTGCGATGCGTGGCGCTCATTTCACGTTTTTCGAGCACGCTGTTGATGCCATCGACCACGATGCCCACGGCGGACGCTCCCATGGCTTCCATGGGCTGGCGGATGGTGGTGAGCGAGGGCGTGTAAATCGCCGAAGTGGCTACGTCGTCGAAACCGATCACCGAGCAGTGCTCGGGCACGCGCACGCCGGCGCGGGTTAGAGCGCGGATCGCGCCGAAGGCGCTCATGTCATCGAAAGCCAGCAGGGCGGTGAAGGGGCGCTTTTGGCGGATGAGATCTTCAGTGAGCTTGTAGCCCGATTCGAAGCTCGACATGGGATCGCGCGATTCGGGCAGGTCCATGATCAGGCGGGTGTCGAGTTCCAGGCCGCATTGCCGGGCGCAGCTGCGGATGCCGCGCCAGCGCGGAGAACTGTCGGTGAGCGACTTGGGTCCGCGGATGAACGCGATCTTGCGGTGGCCGAGCGAATGCAGGTGCTCGAGCGCCATGTGGCCGCCGATCTCGTTGTCGACGATGATGGAACTGATGGAATCGGTTTTCAATTCGCAGCCGATCATGGCGGTGGGAATGCTGTTTTTTTCGAGGTCGCCGAGCAGGTTGATATCGAGGAACAACCAGTTGGCCAACACGATGAGCGCTTCAATGCGGCGGTCGAGGAGCATTTCAAGATAGCGCTCGAAGCGGCTGCGCTCGTTGTGCACGTCGGTGAGAATGGGAAGATAGGACGACTGGTAGAGCGTGTTTTCGATGCCGCGCAATACCAGGGTGCAGTAGGGATCGGTCATGTCGAAAACCATGACGCCGACGGTGTGGCTGCGCTTGCTGCGCAGGGAGCGAGCAAACTGATTGGGGCGGTAGCCGAGCTTTTGCGCCGCGCCCTCGATGCGCTTCTTGGTGACCGCAGGGATGTAGCGGGCCAGGGGAGCATTGTTGAGCACGATCGACACGGTGGTCGAGGAGAATCCGCTTTCCTTCGCCACATCTCGGATGGTGACCATCACAGCCCTTGCGCCGGAACCGAGGCGCCTCAGTTTAGAAACGCAGTTTAGAAACTGTTGGGAACAGCTGCCCTCACTGTCCTCACAAAACCAGAAAAGTTCTAGCTACTCAGGGCCCGGTTGCCGCTTGTATTAAAAGCGTACACTGGCGGACACTACAGCAGAGAGTGATAGCAGTGTCAAGCGGACAGATCACACGAACGTGTTTTGTTGCCCTTCTGCTGGCGGGCACGGCGATGGCTTTGCCGCCGCAGCAAGCCTCATCCTTGGGCACGCGAGGGGGGGACGCGCGGCCCGGCGATCCTGGGAAGGTTTTTAAACTCGGGCAGGATGCGCTCACTCGCGGTCAACTCGACGAAGCGGAGCGCGATTTCCGAAAAGTGCTGCAACTGGACCCGCAATCCGGCGCGGCGTACGCGAATCTGGGCGTGGTCTACATGCGGCGGAAGGAGTGGACGAAGGCTCTGGACGAGTTGCAGAAGGCCGAGCGTCTGATGCCGGAGGTCGCGGGGATCCGGCTCAACATTGGCCTTGCCTACTTCCGGCAGAACGAATTCCTCAAGGCGACTCCGCCGTTCGAGTCGGTGCTGCGCGATCAGCCAGACGCGCTGCAGCCGCGCTATCTTTTGGGACTCTGCTATTTTTTTGCGGAGCGCTATGCCGACGCGGCTGCCACGCTGGAGCCGCTCTGGGCGCAGGAATCGGGCCAGTTGCCCTACTTGTACGTGCTTTCGAATGCGGCTCACCGGGCGGGCCGCAAGGAGCTCGATGAGCGCGCCACCACACAGCTCATCAAACTCGGCGACGGTTCGCCAGCCTATCGGCTGTTCGTGGGGAAATATCATCTGAATCTCGAACATTACGATGCGGCGCTGGCGGAATTTCAAGCCGCAGCCGCAGCCGATCCGAAGCTTCCTTTCGTGCACTTCAACCTGGGATTGACTTATCTGAAGCAACGGGATTACGCGCACGCGCGTGACGAGTTCCTGAAAGACGCCGTCATTGAGCCGGATCTCGCGCTCGACTACGACGAACTGGGCGACGTGAATGCGCTGCTGCAGGATGACAAAGGCGCCGAGATGAGCTATCGCGAGGCTTTGCGGCGCGACGCCCGGCTGGTGAACTCTTATTTCGGGCTGGCAAAGATTTACGAGCGGCAGGAAAAATATGCCGCGGCTTTGACGGAGATTGAAGCGGCGGTCAAGCTCGACCCCGACCGCACTGATCTGCATTACGTGCACGGACAAGTGCTGCTGCACCTGGGGCGCAAAGAGGAAGCGAAGAAGGAACTGGAAGCGGCGGTGAATATCGATAATGAACGCCGCGCCGCTCGTCAGAAGGAGATGGACACGGCAACCGTGCCATCGCCGGAGTTGCTGCAGGATCCGCAGTGATAGAGTTTATGGCGGCCCGGCGAACTGCAGGTTCCTCACCGGGCTTTCAGCCCGATTCGGAATGACAACAGGATACTTGTTCGAAATGACATACTACCGGCAGCTGGGTACTGATCTAAATAGATCAGCACCGGCAGCTGCAGTCGCGCCGGACAGGCTGCGGCATGATGATAGTATGGATGATTCCGTGGGAATGATTCCGGGAGCGACCGCAGGATCGGGTCGTTTTAGTCCGGAGGAAATGTCTGCGGTAGAATTGGACGCAGACTTACAGTGCGCTCAGTCCGGTCCGTACAGACTGGGGCGTACGCATTTCTGCGTTGCCCCGGAGTTCGTTGGCGCGGCCGGGCAGCCTTTGGGTTGCCGTGTGAATCGAAGCTAGTTGAACCGAAACCTGCTCATGTTGAAATCCGAGTCGTCGGCGTCCGAGTCGCAGAAGTCCGAGGCGTTAAAATCGGCGTTAAAATCCTTGTTGGCGGAATCTTTGCTGGCGAAATTCTGCTTGGTGAGATCCTTTTTGTTGAAATCCTCTTTGCTCTTGCTGAAATTTGGGGTATTGCAATCCCGCTGGTTGAGATCAGGGTTCTCCGCCCGGAGCGCTTATGCCGGGGTCTCGGCTTTGTGCGTGTTGGGGGTTTTTCTGGGCTTGCCGTCGGGGGCGTCGGCGCAGAGCTTCACGCTACAGGCCGGTCCACTGTCGGAGGATGCGGTCGCGCCGGGGGGCACATCTTCGGCGCAGGTTACTTTGGGGACGTTGAACGGATTCAGCAGCACGGTTGATTTGAGCTGCCAGGTGACGCCGGCAGAGCCGCAGACCACCACGGACACTCCCACGTGCACGGTGAGTCCGGCGACGGTGACGCCGCCGGTCACTGCCTCGGCCACGATAACGACGATGGGCGGGACCAGCACGGTGCGGTACAGCATTACGGTTACCGGCACGGCAGCATCGAACGCTCAGACCACCACCACACCACCGCTTTATATGACGGTGCTCGCGCTTACGCCGCAGTTCACGATCACAGTGCAAAGTGCGGCGGTGCCGAAGAGCGTGCCGGCGGGCAACAGCGGAGTGGCGGTGATCGACATTAATCCGATCTACGGATATAGCACGCCCTCGGACCAGCACGGAGTGACGCTCTCGTGCAGTTCGATCGCTCCCCTGGTGGTGATCCCTCCGATTTGCACGTTCTCGCCTAACCCAGTGACGGTGAGCGGAACGGGTGCGACCTCTTCGACCCTCACGATAAGCACTTATGGCCCGGTGGTGACCACGGGCGCGCTGGTTCGTCCGCGGAGTTCTTACGGAAGTTTCTATGCGCGTTTGTATGCAATATGGCTGCCTTTGCCCATGCTGGCGCTGGTGGGGCTGGGTGCGGCGGCGGGCGGAAAGCGAGCGCGGAAGGCCTGGTGGCTATTGGCTCTTTTTGTGTTGAGCGGGACATTGATTCTGATGCCGGCATGCGGCAGCAACACCGCCACTACAACGGCGACGCCGAACGGAGTGACGCCAAACGGCACGTACACCTTCACCATCTCAGGCGTCGATGACAATGGCGTGGTCTCGAGCAACACAGGTTCGGGCAGCACGAGTCCAACGGTCACTCTGACGGTTACCACGGCGAACTAAGTTGAGCGCCAGCTCGGCTAAGGTAAAGCTTAGAGCCTAAGACCCAAAACCTTTCCTACGAGGCTGCTTTGCGGGCCTGGCGTTCCAGTTCGGCGGCGTGGTGCATGAGGACGTCGCGCAGCGAGACCAAGCCTTTTAGATCCTTGCCGTCGACGATGGGGAGATGGCGAAATCCGAACTCGCGCATGACGAACAGGCATTCTTCGATGCTCTCATCGGCGGCGACGGCGCGGGGGTTGGCGGTCATGACCTCGGACACAGCGGTGGTTCCGGGAGTGCGGCCGACGGCGACGACACGGTTCATGATGTCGCGTTCGGAGAGAATGCCCACCAGTTCTCCGTTGCGCAGCACGGGCACGGCGCCGACATTGTGCTCCATCATGTAGCGCGCGGCCTCGAGCACGGTGCGGGTGGCTTCGACGGAATACACTTTTCGGTCTTTCACCAGGTGGCGGAGGGTCGTCATGGGATCACTCCTTCGGATCACTCTCTCGGAACACTCTTTCGGAACAGCGAAACCTGCGGGGATGCGGCAATCTCCCACCAGCGTTTGCGGTGGGCAATACTTTATCACAGGCGGGGCGTGAGGGCCGCCGTTCTTAGGGACGCAGCTGGGCAACGTTTCTCGAGTCCCCGTTTCGGTGCACCACAGACCGAGACGCAGCGCAGCCACGACTCCACAGCCGATTCCGATTTCTTATTGCAGGTGATTCAGACGGGTCGGAGTCGCGTCGGCGGTGCTGCTGTCGGAACGCGGGGTCATCGAGACCACGATGTACTCACGCTCCTTGCTGTCGATTTCGCGAACGCGGAGCAGCACTTTGTCTTTCTGCAGGCGGAATTGCACTGGCTCGCCCACGGGCAGAAGGACGGGATGCTTCTCATCGCGCGGACGGATGCGATAGGTCACGCGGTCGGCTTGCAGAACATACTCCTGACAATTGAGCTGCCTGGTTTGCTCGCTGCCGGTGTCGGTGCCGAGCATTTGGGTGGCAGGGATCTGGGCGTCTATTTCAGCGGCGCTACACGGCACGGAATCCATCTGCTGGAGGCTTCCGCTCTGATAGGGCTTGGGATCTTTGGCATAGGCCGTAGCGGCCAGAGCCAGAACGACACAGATTATCGAGTTCGAACGCATTCCGTTCACCCCTAAGAAGGTTTGTTTCCTGGCGAAAATCGAGCCAAGGCAAATGAAATTCTCTGGCTGATTAACATTCTTGTACGGCGCGGGGAGAGAAGACAGGTCACGGCAGTAATAGACCGGAAGTTACGTCAGGGTGCACGGAAAAACCGGCGAGCTGCGCTCGCCGGACAGCCGGGGCGGCTGCTCCACATAAATCCATCGTGATCTATATATGTCGTTGCTGCTCGTGTTCGGTTACTTCTTCCAGCGTTTGGAAGAACGCCGGATAAGAGATGGCGGCGGATTCTGCGCCACGGATCAGGGTTTCGCCTTGGGCTCGCAGGGCTGCGACGGCGAAGGCCATAGCGATGCGGTGGTCGCCGAAGGAGTCGAGTTCGGCGCCGTGGAGGAGCTGGCCTCCGGGAATCTTCAGGCCGTCTTCGCGTTCTTCGACCTGCGCGCCCATGAGCCGGAGATTGGCGGCGACGGCTGCGATGCGATCCGATTCCTTCACGCGTAATTCTTTCGCATCGCGCACTTCGATGCCCTGCTCGGTGTAGGGGGCGATCGCCGCCAGCACGGGAATTTCGTCGATGAGCGCGGCCGAGTCGGCTCCGGCGATGGTGGCTCCCTTAAGCGCAGCGCCTTCGACCTGGAGCGATCCGACTAGTTCGCCGTGAATTTCGTCGAGTTGCGTGACCGAGATGCGCAGTCCGATTTGCATCAGGATGTCGAGTAAGCGGGCGCGCGTGGGATTCATCAACAGTCCAGGGACGGCGAGTTGCGAGCCGGGAAACAGAGCGGCCGCGCACAGAAAAAATGCCGCGCTCGACAAGTCGCCGGGGATGCGGGCTTCGATGCCGCGCAGGCGCTGGCCGCCGCGAATGCGCACTTCATATCCTGTAACACCGCCGGCACCGGTACTCTTGCGATCGAGTTTTGCGCCGAAGGCGCGCAGGGCAACTTCGCCGTGATCGCGGGTGCGCAGCGGTTCTTCGATGCGGGTCTCGCCGTCGGCGAATAATCCGGCAAACAGGAGACACGATTTCACCTGCGCGCTGGCTACGGGCATGGCGTAGTCGATGGATTTCAGGGCGGCGCCGGTGATGCGCAAGGGGGGCTTGCCTGCCTGCGACGCGATCTCGGCGCCCATGGCTGTAAGCGGCGTGATGATGCGCTCCATGGGCCGGCGGGAGAGTGACTCGTCGCCGATCATTTCGCTGGAGAATTTCTGGCCGGCAACGATGCCGCTCAACATGCGCATGGTCGAACCGGAATTGCCGCAATCGAGCGCGGCGGCAGGCGCGGCTAGTGCCGAGCAGCGGCCCTGGACTTCGATGATGTTGCTTTCTTTGTTAGCGCGCTCCCAATTCACGCCGAGAGAGCGCATGCAGGCGAGAGTGCTGGCGCAGTCGGCGCCGGTGGAATAATTTTCGAGGCGCGATGGGCCTTCGGCGATGCCCGCCAGCATGGCGTAGCGGTGGGAGATGGACTTGTCGCCGGGCAGTTGCACGCTGCCGCGGAGGTTGCGCGCGGGGCGCACGATTACGGGGGCCTCATGTTTCATCTTTTGTCTTTTGTCTTTTATCTTTTGTCTTTTGTTTCTGATGTTCTACAGCTCAGAGATCAATATTAGCGGATTGGGGTTGGGCAAAATCCACACTTCTCGCAAAGGACGCGAGAAATGGGGAACCCGGCGGGCGGAATGGTCAGTCCTGCGCGGCATCACACCTTTTGGTAGATGTGATAGGTCCGAGTCGGCACTTCCTGAATCCACTTGAAGTATCCGACGGAATATCGCTTTCCTTTGTTGGGCGGCCAGGGATCGTAAATCCGCAGGGTGGTGCCCTTGCCCGACTGGTCGTTGTCGCCGCGAATTCCGACGACCGCGATCATGTGGCCGGGGCTGGCGTTTCCCTTGGCGTATTCCGTGGCGTTCCACAGCATGTCGAATGCGAGGGGCCCTTTCGAGAGCATCGACTTGAGTGCCGAGGGCATCCAGGACGTGGGCGGCACCACCATCATGAAGTTAGCTTTGGCGAAGCGGGTGGGGCCGGTGATCGCGTCCTCGCTCTCGGAAAAGTTCTTCAGGCCGCCGTCCTCCGTCATCAGGTCATCGGGTGTACGCCAAACCACCGTGCTGATGTCGCTGCGCGTGACCATTGCGGTGGCCGCTACCCAACAACCGGTGGGCGTGCGCTGGGGAATGAACGGGACGGAATGAAGGATGGGAGTGTAATCCTCGGCGTCCATAAGCGCGTTCCATGTACACGGACCGGCCTCACCGTCCTCGACCAGCCAGTTGACCTGCTGAAAACGCAGAATCGCATTGCGGGTAGCGGCTCCGAACGAACCATCCGGAGGCAGGTGTGGGCTGGGAGTGAGAGCGGTATTCAGCTTGTTCTGCAGCGCGGTGACATCACTTCCGTGGGAACCCAACTTCAAGACGGTAAATGCCATTTTTTCTCCTCCGCGAATCGCCAGTGGTCCGTTAGCGGCAAACCGAAGAGCACCGGTCCCTCTTAGCCGCGGGTTCGAGGGTCAGCGACTCAGGCCAGCGCTTTGGCTTCTGCGGTTGCCTCTTTGAGGATGTTGGCGGGAATTTCTTTCAGCGTCACAGCGAACTCGAACATGGGGGTTTCGGTGCCGCGGCCCCAGCGGGCGACTTCCCAGTGGGCGCGGACGAACTTCACGTCGGCGTGCGCGGTGAGGTCGAGCAGCAGCGGAGTCTCGCCACAATAAAACTTCTGGGGAAATTCGGCGATGGATTTCGCGCCCCAGGTGGCGCCGTCGGTGGAACCGAAGATGCTGAGGCCGAGCGACTCCTGCTCGATGATCTTCGAGATGGCCAAGGTTACTAAGAACACGCGGCTGGCGGCGCCGCTCACATCGACGGCTGGGCCGTCGCCCTTGGCATTAACAATTTGCTCAGGAACCAGAACCGTATTAATCGTTGTCATATCTAGCTTGGCCATGGCGAGAGGATTCTAACAAATCTACTCCGACGGATGCGGGCCGGTGAAATCGCTGCAGCAGGGTTTCTGCGCGGGCTTGAATTCCATCAGTTCCACGCGGACCAGGTCGGGATCGTAGAGGTTCAGTTGCCATTTGCCGTCTTTGCCCAGCTTAGCTTCTTCTTCGCCGTGCGGCTTCCAGCCGTGCGATTCGAGAATCGCCTGGGCTTTTTTCATGTCGACGACGCCGAGCGAAATGTGGTTCATCACGCCGGTCAGCCGCAGGTCGGCGTGTTCGGGCTGGTTCAACATGTACTCGATCCAGTCTGTGCCGTCGGGAACCTGCAGGGCGAGCCAGTCGGTCTGAGTGTCTTTCATGCCGCCGTGCCAGTAGGGGCGGAAGCCGAGAATGTCGCGATAGAAATGGTCTTCGGCCTCGCGGTGGTAGACGAGGAAGCCGGCGTGGATTATGTGGCGCGACACGGCGGCGGCCGCTGGCGCGGCTTCGCCCTTCTCTCGTTCGACGAATTCGATAGCGTGACCATCGGGATCGGTCACCATGAAAAAGAGGGTGTGATCAGAGCGGCCTTGAATCTGCGGGGCTTTGATTCCCTGCTCGGTCAGATACTTTCGCAGCGCGGCGATGTTGTCAGTGGCGAGAGCGACGTGATCCATGCGGTCGGTGGATTTAGGATCGGGCGCGGGGCTGTAGCCGACCCACTGCTGGCCAACTACAAAGCGCATTGTGCCGCCGGGCTCGACGGGGGCGGCAGAAGCAAGGCCGAGTACGTCGGCGTAGAGCTTTTGCACGCCGTTGGGGGAGGTGGTGTAGAACGACACGTGGTCGATGCCGAGAATGTGCGGGCGGGGAGTGGCGGTTTGCGCGTGGGCGCAGA
>JBELAE010000180.1:0-10618 GCA_049509155.1 Candidatus Sulfotelmatobacter sp. | reverse complement strand
CCCGATTCACCAGCCCTCAGCTCCTGCACCCCCTGCCCATTGCGAATAATGGCGAGCACTTCGCACCCATCCGACCGCGTCTGCCCATACCCTTCAAAGCGAGATTTCGGCAGCTGCTGATAAGCCGGATTCGCCGTCTGCTTCGCCGCACCTTTCCAAGAAGCGCGAGCGCGCGACTTCTGCTCCTCCATCGCATGATCGAAACCAGTCTGGTCAAACACGATTCCCTGATCGCGAGCGGCATCTTGCATGAAATCCAGTGGCATGCCGTAGGTGTCGTACAGCTTGAACGCTTCGTTTCCCGGATAGATGAGAGCATCGCCGCGTCTGAAAGAAGGGGAAGTGGGGTTCAGTTTTACCATTTCCAAGTCCCGCTCAAGACGCTCTAACCCAACCTCCAAGGTGTTTGCGAAACGCCTTTCTTCGGCCAGGACAGCCTTTGAGACCCGATCTGCTGAATCGTTAAGCTCCGGATATGCATCCCGCATCAAATTGCGAACGGCAAACACCATCTCATACAGGAACGGCTTCGTCTGCCCCAGCAACCGCCCATGCGTGATTGCTCGCCGAATGATTTTTCGCAGCACATACCCGCGCCCGTCGTTTGCCGGAAGAACTCCGTCCGAGATCAGGAACGTCGCAGCCCGCGAATGATCGGCGATCACGCGCAGCGAAGCTGCCGCCTTCCTATTGTGGATCTCTTGACCAACCTGCAATACGCGATCAGCGATGCTCATCCCGATGAGTTGTTCCGCCCGCTGAATCAGCGGCGTAAACAAATCCGTCTCGTAATTCGAAATTACTCCCTGCAGCACCGCCGCAGTCCGCTCCAGTCCCATCCCCGTATCAATCGACGGCTTGGGCAGCGGATTCAGTTTTCCGCTGGCATCGCGGTCAAACTGCATAAACACTAGATTCCAAATCTCGACATACCGCCCACAGTCGCACGGAAACGCACAGTCCGCATGCCCCTGATCCGACGCCGCCACGCCCATGTCGTAATGGATCTCGCTGCACGGCCCGCAGGGCCCGGTATCGCCCATCTGCCAGAAATTATCCTTCGCGCCCAATTCAAAGGCATCGCGCGGCACTCCGCCTTCACCGTTGAAGATCGTCACGTATAGCTTGTTCCTGTCAATCCCAAACCATTCCGGCGAAGTAATCAGCTCCCACGCGTAAGCAATCGCATCTTTCTTGAAGTAGTCGCCAAACGAAAAATTCCCCAACATCTCAAAAAACGTATGGTGCCGGTTGGTGAACCCCACGTTCTCCAGATCGTTGTGCTTCCCTCCCGCGCGAACGCACTTCTGCGAAGTCGTAGCCCGGTTGTAGTCGCGCTTCTCGAGCCCAAGAAACACGTCCTTGAACTGATTCATCCCCGCATTGGTAAACAGCAGTGTAGGATCGTTCGCCGGAACCAGCGACGACGAGTGCACCTCCCTGTGCCCCTTCTGCACAAAGAAGTCCAAAAACTTGCGACGAATTTCAGACCCGGTCAGCATGGAAACTCAATTCTAAATGATACGGCGGGGAACGAGCACCACCCGGGGGATAACGACGCAGTCTGCATTCAAGCGAAATAGCATAGTCGGCGTCATCCCGAGCGGAGCCGTTCTTCAGGCGAAGCGAGGGATCTCGCGCGGATCGTCACTTGTTGTCGATACCAATTGTCAATACCAAACGGCGTCCTTACTCGTAGGCGCGTCAGATACACCGCATAATCTTCGCGCTAACTTCATTTTGCCCTCGACTATTTCGACGTGTCAGCAGGCTTCTGTTCGGCGGGTTTGTCGTCGCCGCCCCTTATTTTGTGCCCGATGTCCTTTACCCCCTGCTTGATCGCGCTGCCCGTCCGCTTGGCGATGTCTTTGGTATCTTTCGCGGCAGTCTTGGCGACTTCTTTCGTATCTTTAGCCACCGTCTTCGTGTCCTTCGCGGTATCCTTGCCCAGCGTCTTGCTATCGTTCCCGGTCGTCTTCGCCGCGGCCTCGGTGTCTTTCGTTGTGCCTTTGGCGCCCTGCTCCGTGTCCTTCGCGCCAGCCTTCGTATCTTTCGCGGTTTCCTTGCCCGCCGTCTTGCCGACTGACTTCATAGCCGATTTCGTAGCTGACTTCGTAGCTTGCCCAGTGGTCTTCGCAGCAGTCTTCGTATCCTGTGCCGTGGACTTGGTGGCCTTCTTCACCCCAGTGCCGGCGCCAGAGGACTTGTCGGTGCTTCCCGCATCTTGACCGTGGTAGACGGAACCGTAGACCACCGGCGGCGCGGGCGCCGCGAGCACAGCCGTCACAAGAATCGCTGCCAGCCTCGTTTTCTTCATGTTCGTCCTCTAGTCCGTGCTTTCCCCTTCCAGCGCGCTGAGCGTTTCCTCATCCACATCCCACTTCTTCAGGATCGTGAATATAGTCTTCATCCCA
Organism: Candidatus Sulfotelmatobacter sp.; assembly: GCA_049509155.1. Classification (GTDB taxonomy): domain Bacteria; phylum Acidobacteriota; class Terriglobia; order Terriglobales; family Acidobacteriaceae; genus Sulfotelmatobacter. The sequence continues at coordinate 8,204 of JBELAE010000180.1, read as the reverse complement.
AACCCAGCCCGCGCCAGTTGCCGGAAGATCCGCGCCGTCTGCTTCTGATCTTTCGGTTTTTCAAGCCGCTTCTTGCGCAGGAATGCGCGCGCCTGCTTCTCGTCATTTACACCCTCGTAAGCGGCCTCAATGGCCTTGTCGATCACCGACCCATGCACGCCACGAGTCTTCAACTCTGTAACCACGCGCATCCGTCCTAGCTTTTGATTGTCGCGCCGCAGCGAAGAATAGTACGCGGCATACTGCGAGTCGTTCAGATATCCCTGATCCTTCAACCGCCGGATCACCAACTCCACCAGCGTCTTTCCATATTCCGAGTCGGCTTCCTCGATCCGCCCCCGCATCAGCCGCTTCAGTTCAGCCACAGTCCGCATCCGCCGCGCCAGCGCCCCCACGGCATACTCATACAACTCATCTTCGGAATAGTTGCGTCGCTTGGGCCGCGAGAACGTCATTCGCTAACGATAACGCAAAAGAGCCCCGATAACCCAATATCGAGACCCGTGATTGAATCTAATAAATGATCAGATGATTTCATCCCGAGCGCGGCGATAGCCGGGCGAGGGACCTTACGACGGACGATGCCATTGGTGCGGTGTATGGGAGTACCGCGCCCGTCGGAACCAGAGCGGTTCGGGTCTTATCCGCAACTGCAAAAGAAAAAAGGACGCGTTCTCACGCGCCCTTCCTTCCACCCAAGACTCAAAAACCTACCGTCCCCCAAACCCCGCCGACTGCATCGACTGCCGCGAAATATCCGCCGTCGAAGCAATCCCCGCCATGCGCAGCTTGAAGTCATCCGCGTTAGAAGCGTTCTCGACAGCCGTTTCGTAGTTGACCAGCCCCGCCTGGAACAGATCCCACAGCGACTGGTCAAAAGTCTGCATGCCATACTGCGAAGTACCCGCCGAAATCGCGTCGCGAATCGACCGCGTCTTTTCCGGCACCAGCACGCACTCCCGAATGTAAGCCGTATTGATCATCACTTCCACGGCCGGCACGCGCCCGTCCCCGTCGCAACGCTTCACCAGTCGCTGGCTGACGATGGCCCGCAGCACGGCCGCCAACTGCATGCGAATCTGTTTCTGCTCCGGCGGCGGAAAAATCGAAATCACGCGGTTAATAGTTTCCACCGCATCCAGCGTATGCAGCGTCGAAAACACCATGTGGCCCGTCTCGGCGGCATGCAGCGCCGTCGAAATCGTCTCCAGATCGCGCATTTCGCCCACCAGAATCACGTCCGGATCCTGACGCAGGGAAGCTCGCAGCGCCGCCCCAAACGAAGGCGTGTCCACGCCAATCTCGCGCTGGTTGACGTAACCTTTCTTATCGCGATGCAGAAATTCGATCGGATCTTCAATCGTGACAATATGTTCCGCCCGCGAAGAATTCACGCGATCAACCATCGCCGCCAGCGTCGTCGATTTACCCGACCCTGTGACCCCCGTCACCAGAATCAGCCCGCGCGGCATGTCGCAAATCTGCTCGACAACCTTGGGCAGAAACAATTCGTCCAGCGCGCGAATCTTGGTAGGAATGACTCTGAGCACCAGCCCCACGTTGCCGCGTTGCTGGAAAATGTTCACACGAAACCGTCCCAGGCCGGCCACGCCGTACGCCATATCGATTTCCGTGGTCTCTTTAAACTTCTGCTTCTGCCGCGCCGACATCATACTGAACGCCATGTTCAGCATATCCTCGGCGCTGATGCGCGGTTGGTCGGTCAACGGCACCAGTTCACCGTCAATGCGCAGGTGAGGATAGTTTCCCACCTTCAAGTGCAAGTCGCTGGCTCGCCGTTCCGTCGCGATCCGAAGCAGGTCATCAATATTCATGCGGAGTTTTTCCCCAGGGGAACCTGACGCTCTCCATATCATCGCCCGAATCGTCACCTTCCCCAAGATGACCTAGGTAACCCCCTCCAACCAGCAACCGGCCACAGCCTTAAGTTCGCGCTCGGCAAAGGTTTATGTAGGGAGTTTTTGTGGGGACAGCCGCCCCCGGCTGTCCGTCAAGCGCAGCTCGACAGCGCTTTTAGCCGCGGAAAGAGGCAGGAAGGAACCAGCCCTAATCCGTCCGCAGCGCCTTCATAGGATCGATCAACGCGGCCCGCCGCGCCGGCAAGTACGAGGCAAATAGAGCAGTGCTAAACAGAATCACCCCCACGGCCACGATCACCGAGAAATCCGTCGCTCCCACGCCGTACAAAGTTGTACGCATAGTGCGGCCCACCAGCACCGCACCAGCCAGCCCAATCCCCAGCCCAACCACGGCCAGCAGCGATGCTTCCCTCAAAATGAGCCAGATCACTTGCAGCCTGCTCGCGCCCAAAGCAATGCGCAGACCCATTTCCTGAGTCCGCTGCGATACCGCATAAGCCATCAGCCCGTAGATGCCAACCGCCGCCAGCAGCAAAGCCACCGCCGCGAAGCCGGCAAACAACACCATCGTATATCTGTCCTCGCCGAGCGATTCTTCCTTCACCTGATCCATAGTGCGAACGTGCGCCAGCGCAATTTCCGGGTCCACGGAATGCACTGCCGCCGCAATCGTCCTGGTCATGGCCGCCGGGTCCTCAGCCGTACGCACGCCCATGGTCACATTCGGCGCCAACGACTGTGCGAAAGGAACGTCAACCTCGGGCCCATCGTCGCGGAAGTCCCCATATCTCACATTGTGAACGATGCCCACGATCTGCCACTCCACCTCAGGCCCAAGTTTCGGCTGTCCGGGAATGATCTGTGCGATGGCCAGGCGCTGCTGGAACAGGTCCACTCCTTTCAAATAACGCCTGACAAATTCCTCATTAACCACCGCGACCCGCGGGCTTGTTGCCGTGTCCTGCTCATTAAACACGCGCCCCTTGAGTACTTGTATGCCAAAGGCTTTGAAGTACTCCGGTGAAATCGATTGGAACCCCGCGCCCGGCTGCTCCGAAATCTTGGCATACGTCACTCCGACTATCTTCAACGTCATGCCGTCGCTGTGGAAGCGCAGCGGCATACCAGTCACGGTGGCAGCAGCAGACACTCCCGGCGCAGATTGAAGCACGCTCAACATCTGCTGATTGTAGGCATGCATCTCCTCAGGAGACTTGAACCGCCCCTGCGGCTGTTCCAACCGGAACGTGAGCACGTGATCCGTGCGTAGGCCAAGATCGACGCGCGTCAGATTCCAAAAGCTGTGAATCGCCAGCCCCGCCCCAGCCAGCAACGACAACGCCAGCGCGAACTCGCCCACAATCAGGCTTCGCCGCAATTTGTGACTGCCAGCGCTCGTCCCCGTCCGTCCGCCATCCTTCAGCGATTCCCCCGGATCGACCCGCGACGCGTACCACGCCGGCGCGCAGCCGAAGAGAAGTCCCGCGACCGTGGTTACGGCCAGCGCCACCGTCAGTACGTGAATGTCCAGCTGAAAATTCGCCTCCGAAGGCAAAATCCCCTCGGGCACAATGCCGAGAATCGCGCGCAGCAATCCCATCCCAAGTCCCACGCCAAGTGCGCCCCCGAAAAGCGCAAGCACCAGGCTTTCCGTAAGAAACTGACCAAAGATTTGTCCCCGCGTGGCTCCCACCGAACTGCGAATCGCAATTTCTCTCTGCCGTGACGCTCCCTTGGCCAACAGCAGATTCGCCACATTCAGGCAGGTAATCAGCAGGACGAATCCCACCGCACCCAGCAGCAGCCACAAGTTGCGAATGCGTTCACGGGGAAGGAAGTCATTCTTAAGTGGCTCGACCGACGCGCCCCAACCCTTATTCGTGACCGGATGCACGTCCGCAATATGACTGGTCACCGCATCCATATCGGCCTGCGCCTGCTGCAGCGTAACCCCTGGCTTCAGGCGCCCCATGGTCAGAAGCCAATGGTAGTCATGATTGATCTGTTCCGGCCGGAAGGCGAGCGGAACCGCCATTTCAAAGTCGAAGCGATCTCCCACCCCCGGCGCCAACACGCCCACGACGTTATAAAGCTCGCCGTCGATCCGTATCGGCTGGCTGAGAATCCCCCGATTCGCCCCCAGCCGGTTCCACAACCGATACGTAAAAACAACGGCATGGTCCCTGCCCGGAGTTTCCTCCGCGGGAAGCAGGTCACGCCCCATGAAGAACGGGATTCCCTGCAGACTGAACCAACCCGGTGTGCACCGCATGCCGTCGATGGGCTGGGGTTGGTCCTGCGTCGCCAGATTAAAACTGCTTCCGGTAAAAGCAGCCATTTGCTGGAAAGTCCTGTTCTGCTCCCTCCAGTCGAGGAAGTCCCCAGCCGACATTCCGTTGTCCCCGCCGTTCACCTTCGACCAAACCATCACCAATTGTTCGGGATGGGGATAAGGCAGAGGCGCCAGCAACACCGCATAAACCACCGTATAAATCGCCGTCGTCGCCCCAATGCCCAGCATTAGCGTGGCGATCACCGCCGCCGTCAACCCCGGGTTCTTGCGCAACATGCGCAAGCAGTAGCGGAGATTCCTCATCACAGTTCGCACTCTTCACCTCGTCTGAGAGAAACGATTGACTGAAGCCCCTAGATTTCGGTAGTGGGTCAGTTCAAACCAATTTGTTTTGTCATTCCGAATCGGGCTGAAAGCCCGGTGAGGAACCTGCTGTTCGCCGGGGCCACCATAAGAATCACCACCCGATAAACCCGCGATTCGGAATGACAGCTCTCAAACTGATCTAGCTAGATTTTGGGTGGCGCAGCGCTTCCAGCGCTGCGATATAGCCCTTCTTTTTCCGCCAGGGCTTCAGCCCCTGAGGGCGGCGGCTGGACTGGCAATCTTGGCGCTCGAGAACCACACCTTAACAACATCCCACATACACTCTCGCTGCCAATTGAGAATACACAAATCGCGCTGAAAGGAATTGGGTTAGGGCATCGCCTTCGCTGCAGCGCTCGGCCCCCCTGTCCGAAATCGTACTCTCGTGTCCGTTCCCGAACACGGGCACGTCAGACTGCGAGGTAGAGGCCTCTATTTCCAGACCGATTATCCGAGATTTCACACAGCATTAACGCCGGCGAAATATTCGGTACTCATACTTTCCCGATACTCTCCTGGAGGCTTTACATGAATAGGCTACTACTGGCTGGAACTGCGTTCGCCTTGACCCTGGCGTCCTCGACCCCGGGAATCGCGGCTGCTAATCAGGCTGACAAAAACGCGAATCCGAGCACCGTGGGCTCGGGCAAAATCAAGCACGTACTGCTGTTGAGCATCGACGGCATGCACGCGGTGGATTTCTACAACTGCGCCAACGGAATTGCCGGCATAAACGGCGGCTCGCCGTATTGCCCGAACCTGGCCGCACTCAGCCCTACCGCCATCAACTATGTGAACACCGAGTCCTCCAAGCCCTCCGACTCTTTTCCCGGCATGGCCGCGCTGGCTTCCGGCGGCACTCCCAAAACCACCGGCCTCTATTACGACGTAGCCTACGACCGTTCGCTCGATCCCCCGGAAATCAAGACCGGCACCGGCCTGGCCGGCGGACTGTGCACCCCCTACGCAGCGCCCACGGGAACCACCACCGACAACGACCAGGGCGTCGATATTGACGATACACAGCTCAACGGTGGCGCGCCCGGAGCCGCGCTCACCGAGGGCGGAATCGCCTCCCTAGACCCCCGGAAGCTGGAGCGTGACCCCGCGCTGGGTTGCGCCAAGGTGTATCCCTGGAACTTCATTCGGACCAACACGCTCTTCGGCGTTATCCATTCCGCCGGAGGCTACACCGCCTGGATCGACAAGCACCCCTCATACTCATTCGTGGGTGGCCCCGGCGGCACCGGCCTCGACGACTATTATTCCCCGGAAGTCAGCTCCACTGTCGTGGCCCTGCCCGGAGTAAAAACCCTCGAAGGCATTCCCTGCGACCCCATCCGCGACACCGCCAGCCTGAGTGGTTGGAACAGCAGCTTCGCCAACATCCAATGCTATGACGCGATCAAAGTCTACGCGCTGCTCAACCAGATCGCGGGCAAGACGCACTCCGGCGCCCCCGCCGTCGTCCCGGCTGTCTTCGGCATGAACTTCCAGTCTGTCTACGTTGGCCAATCGGTGAATGAAGCGGGCGTAACCGCCGGCGGATACAGGAATGCAGCCGCAGTGCCCAGCCCCGCGTTGCAGGGCGAAATCGAGTACGTCGACGCCGCAATCGGAGCCATCGTCAACGCCCTCAAAGCCGCCGGCATCTACAACAACACCCTGCTCATCGTCACCGCCAAGCACGGCGAATCGCCCATCGACACCTCCCAATACGTGGCCGACGGTTCCGGTACCCCCGCAACCGTGCTCGGCGATCTCATTCCCTTTTCCGAATCGCCTCTTAACACCTCCGGCATCGGCGCAACCGAAGATGACGTCTCGGTCCTCTGGCTGAAAAAAGGCGTGAACGTCGACGCAGCCGTCGCGATCCTCAAAAACGACGCAACCGATATCGGCCTAGGCGAAATCTACTACGGCCCCACAGTCGCCCTGAACTACAACGTAGGTGGCTGGGACCCGGGTCAGGACCCGCGTTCCCCCGACATCATCGTGACTCCGAACGTAGGCGTAACCTACTCCGGCAGCACTTCAATGATCGGCGACCACGGCGGATTCGCCCACGACGATACCAACGTAATAATGCTGGTCGCGAATCCCGCCTTTACCCCACAAACCGTCTCATCCAGCGCGACCACCCGCCAGGTCGCGCCGACCATCGTGCAGACGCTGGGCCTGAACCCGGCGTTGCTCGAAGCGGTACAAGCCGAAGGCACGGCGGTTCTACCCGAGGTTGCAGCGCAACTGGCTAAATAGCCCCTAGCAGTCAGTGGTGCAAGTGCGATTCGTATCGGGGCACGCATTTATGCGTGCCATAATTGCCGCAAAATCAATGAGCCTTTAGGCGCTGGTTTTAGGTTTCCGATTTCCACCACGGGCTGTTAGAGAGAAACTAGCCAAGACAAGAGGAGCCGCGCCAGCGGCTCCTCTGGCGCTTTCAAGGAACGACAGAAGCTGCTCAGCCATCTCGCAAACTATGCAGGAATCTTCACACTACCCTTCTGTGCCATTGATTCCCCATCCTCCAAATGCCAAGCTGGTGGCTTCATTTTGGGCCGTCGTGTGGCAAGAGGAGAGTCATGTCCTTCGCAATTATTTCCAGCCGTTTATCTAAGTTCCTCAAGGTTGCCGCGTTTCATTCCCCCGCAGTCTCGCCTTCCAGGATTTCTCCAGCAGCCAGCCCCCGACCAATCACGCTTTCCGCGTCCGTGGTTGCAGCTTTTGCCGTGGCGTTTTTCATTCCCGCCACCGTCACTCCCGCACACGCCTCTCAAAACACCCTCGGCACCGCCACCATCTCCCAGTCAACCTGCCCGGCCGCTGGCCTCGCCGACGGAACTTGTTATCGAGTCGTGATCGCGGACTGCCCCGAAGCCACCGCCGACTTCGCTGCAGCCATCAAAATCAATGAGCCGCCCACTCTGACTCTTCTAAAAGGCACAGTATTTTTCACGACCGGCGGCGGCGGCGCGGAGTACTACGACGACGACGGCGACTACAAGGGCGATAGCAGTTGCACCGAATCGAACTGCGGATTAATGGTCGTCCAATCCATCAACACAGCAAATTACCGCACAGTCCAGGTCAACTTCGTGGATCCCGACAATCTAATTCAAGAACCGTCCGGCTGGCTGACAGGCCCCGCCACCGATGGTCCACGAGCCCTAGCCTGCCGCTACGCCACGCTGGTTCACGCCGTCTGGACGATCATCCTCAAACGCGACACGCACCCCGTCTGCGCCACCGGAAACAGCGGCGGCGGCGCCCTGATCGCCTACGCCATTACGCAATACGGCATGGGCAGCCCTTCCGGCCCCGGCCCCATGTTCACCCTGGCCGAACCAACTTCCGGCCCTCCGTATGGTCGCATCGACCACGGCTGCGCCGGCGCCGCTGCCCCCGTCGTAAGCGCAAGTTGCCCCCAAGGCGCCAGGATTTCAGAAAACTACGGCCTGGGAACCGCCGCCGACTACGTCGATCCCGCCTACCCCTCCGCAGTCTGCACCGCCGACATCAACAGCGACGGAAAAGATCCCTACGCTGACTTCGTCCACGACAGCAATCTCTCCGACGACTATCCCAAGCCCAGCTTCAAAACAACCGTAAGAGTTCTTTTCGGCAGCGAGGACCTCGGCCCCGCCGTCCCCCTCGGCACCATCTGG
>JBELAE010000018.1:0-26118 GCA_049509155.1 Candidatus Sulfotelmatobacter sp. | reverse complement strand
GGATTCAGAGCCTTGCCTGACTCTTAATCAGTAGGTCCGCACCGGTCAGCCGACTGCATCCATTTCCAAAGCGTTCGCAGACGATTGTGCGCCGGCCTTACGACACAGTGCGATCATCTTCTCTAGCTGCACAAACGGTGGCTGCAATCAGCATGGCATGGGTGAGGGCATCCTGGGGTAGGACCGTTGCGAGTGGACGAGCATTCCTAATTTCTTCGGTAGTGGGCGGCGTAAGCTCAATCATGTAATCCTTGCCCATTTCCCCATTTGAACGGACCAAGTTCAGGAACTCGGTCTTCTCCTCAGTAGACGAAAAGGAAAATAGAAGCTCGTAAGCGCTGGCGTCAGGATCACCCAAGAGTACCAGCGAGCGTGTGTTCGTGAGATTTGCATAGCCAACCAGGTACCCAATGATCTCGGCAGCAAAGAGCCGGGCCTCTGGATTATCGGTGGGCAAGAATTCGACGATGCAGAGCCAGTCCTCCTCATCTTGCCAGTAGGGCTCGAAATCGTCTTTGTGCTTCGTTCCCAAGATCGCAGATCATCTTGTTCCAGAGTTTTGGCTCGAAACTCGCGATACACAGACGATACACAGAGCGTCGGTTCCTTTGTATTCCCTACTGCTATTTACAGGGCATTACGGTGCGACCGGTGCCTTGCAATTACAACGTGATACAACGGATCAGCGCCCTTTCACAGCGGTAGCCTCCATGGTCGGGATCCGCTCGGCTGCGAGCTTACTCCGATGCAGCCGAGTTGCACGGAACGTGGAAGGACAGTTACTATGTACCAGACCCGGACAAGGCTACTTGGAGTAAATCTTGTGTCAACCCACAACTCAACCCACCAACCCACAGTTCAACCCACAACTATCGTTTTTTGGGTTCCTTACAGCGACTCTGGCGGCTCCCGGAGTTTGTAAGTCGCTGAAAAGACGTTTAAGCTCACGCTTTTAAGGCATGGGTCGCAGGTTCGAGTCCTGCCGCGCTCACCAAGATTTCAAAGTAGTTAGTGAATTTCGGCAGGGCCGATTTCGGGCACCCCCGGACGCCCCGAGCCGTCTCTACCCAATTGGGGCAGCGCTCCGGGCTTTCAATTTCTCGGAGAATTTCGCCGGCAGCACCATCTGGACGACCTTTCGATGCCGACCATGTCGCTGTCGAAGAGTAAAGCTCCGAAAGTAATCCCGAACGTTCCATGTACCCCGGCCCAAAAGACTCCCGTCTTACCAACAAATTCCTTCATACGAGGTTCCACCGTCTGGTCGCTGGCCCTTCGCCAGATTCACCAGGTCAATCACGATCTGTTCGGGCTTCAGGATGAGTTGCAGATCGTCTTGCTTCAGTTCTGATGTGCCCACGACGACGACCTCCGCGGCGGCAACCGCTTCTTCTAGGCTTGAGCAGAGCAGGGAGCCGATGTGGGGAATGAATTCTTCAATGAATTGACGGTTGGAGCCCACCAGGCGTCCGAGAGAGACGTGCTTATCCCAGATCTTGACCTGACGGCCCTCGCCTAACAAGCGCTTGACCAGTGCTACTTGAGGACTGCCGCGCAGGTCATCGGTTGCCGCCTTGAAACTGAGGCCCAACAAGGCAATCTTTATCTTTCCGGTCTGCAAGGTCATTTCAACCGCGCGCTCCAGGTGCTCCGCGTTGCTGGGCATGACCGACTCCAGCAAGGGCAGGCTGAGGTCGAGTTCCTTGGCGCGATGAGTGAGGGCGCGGAGATCCTTCGGCAGGCACGAACCACCGAAAGCGAAGCCAGGCGAGAGATAGGCTGGCGAGATGTTCAGTTTGGTGTCTGAGGTGAAAATGCGGGTGATTGCTTCGGTGTCGACTTCAAGGCTCTTGCAAAGCGTGCCGATTTCATTGGCGAATCCGACCTTCACGGCGTGAAATGCGTTGGACACATACTTCACCATTTCGGCGACGGTTATAGTGGTTTCAAAGACGGCGCCGGGAATGCCGTCATAAAGCAGGCGTACTGGGGCGAGCGCTTCGGGTTCGTTTGCTCCCAGGATGGTGTAAGGCGGCTGCAGGAAGTCGGCAACCGCGGTGCCTTCGCGGAGGAATTCCGGGTTATAGCAAACCGCAAAATCTACTCCAGCGCGAAGGCCGCTTGCGCTCTCCAACACCGGGATGACGAGCGATTCGGTCGTGCCGGGCAGGACTGTGCTGCGAAGAACAATTACATGATGACGCTGCTTTTCGCGCAGCGTCGCGCCGATTTCACGGCATACGTGTTCCACGTGGCTCAAATCAAGTTTGCCGCTGCGCAGGCTGGGAGTGCCTACGCAGATGAAGGAAACATCCGAGTCCAGAATGGCCTGTCGAGAGTTGGTGGTGGCGAGAAGGCGGCCTGAGCTGTGAGCCTCGGCCGCCAGTTCGTCCATCTGCGCTTCAATGATTGGGCTTTGACCGGATTGCAGCATATCGACCTTGGCAGGACTGACGTCGACGCCGGTGACTTGGTGGCCGAGACGGGCAAAGCAAGCTGCGCTCACGGATCCTACGTAGCCGAGACCGAATATGCTGATGGAAGAATTCATTTACGGGGAAGCGCGACGGAATCCCATGGGCCGAGGGCTTCTGGGGCATGGACTGGATGATCAGAATCAGTCGAGCTGATCAAAACAACCTAATCAAAACAAGCCGACCAATGACGCTAACAGATTTTCGGACTGCGAAAGTTAAAAATTGAAGAATGTTTCGGGGTTGAGGCACGTGCTCGGCTTCTCCTGACTGACGGGCGAAGCCCCGAGAGCAAGGCAACAGATCGGCGATTTGGGAACAAGTCGAACCTTCAGCGGGGAATGTAGGTTCCGAGCAAAGGGCCGACATTGGCAGTGAAGGGACGAAGGCGCTGTTCGGCGGCGGCGGCCGATTCGCCCGGAGACATTAGAGTACTAATGCGGACCAAAGCGCCGTCACTGCGATTCATACGAATGGAATCGGCCACCAGATGATACTTGGCCCAGTATTCGCTGGCCACGCCGCGATCGTGGGCCCAGTACCAGTAAAGCACCAGCTCGCGCAAGTCGCCTTTGGCGATGATGTACCGGGTCGCGGGGAAGGGGGCGTGCCCGGGGAAAGAGAGAGTGATGCGAGTTGAGTCGACGGGCGTCCAGCCTGCCCCGGGCATGCAATTCAGGGGAGAGTGAATGGTATCTCCGGTGCGCTGAGTAGAAAAATAAGCGATGAAGAGATTGATGGGCGGCTGGGTTTGGTCGGCGGCTTTATAGTCGCGCAGCAGAAAGTCGCCTGGACCGAGAACATCGCGAACGTCTTTTGGGATTTCGTCGTCGGTGCCCGCCCACGGACCGAGTTGCAAAGGGAAACGTGGCAGAGGAGTACGCGAAGGGGCTACTTCGGTGTAGCCAAAGAATTGGAGAAATAGAGCGGCCGCGGCGATCAGCAGAACAGCCACAGCGAAGCGCGACGCCGCGGGTTTCAGGATCCACCTCTTTTCTTAGCCCAGGAAATTCGTTGCCATTGAATTCGAGTTAAACCGTCAAGCAGGCAGATCATCAGCAGCGATACCAGGAAGATCAGCCAGCCCGAAAAGACGTGAAAGAATCCTTTGGCCTTGTCGGGGTCCCAGTATTGAGCGAGCAGCCCGGTGCCAATAATGCGCGCGCTGTTGGCGGCGACCGAGATGGGAACTGCACCGAGGGCCAGCAAGCAGCGCACAGCGAGGCGTTTTTCGGTCAGATATCCATAGATGATGGCGAGCGTAACCAGCGACATCAAGGAGCGTATCCCACTGCAGGCCTCGACCAGTTCAAGAGTAATGCCGGGCAAAATGATGATGTTGCCTTCGCGAAGAACGGGAACGGAGAAAAGAGGAAGCGTGGCGGCGACGAATCGTGAGGCGAGCAACTGTAGGGGAAAAGTAATCTGGTTGAAAATAATCGCTGGGATGGGAATCATCAGCAGTAGAAACGCCAGAGGGAGTGAGAGCGCCCAAAGAAGATTCCAGCCCAGAAATAGAACGATCAATCCAGCAACCAGGAGCAAGAGTGAGACGCGAGCGAGGAAAAGCTCCGCGCCTAACTGGCCGACGACGAGCACAAGCAAGGCGAAAGTTAGAACCAGCAGGCCTGACCAGGAAGGCTTGACCACAATGTGGCGCAGGCGATCGCGCTCCCGCCAGATCACAAAGGCGGAGAACAAGGGCACAATGAATCCGTGCTGAAAATTGGGATCCTGCCACCACTGGCCCACGAGATGTAGGAGAGTACGACCATAAAGCCACAGGGAAAGCGAGGCAAGAACCGCGAGCTGCCACCGAGACAGAGCGGGGAACGCAGCAGGCGGCGGTTGTATGAGTTCGGTTCCCACTAAGCGACTCAGCGCAGCAAACTTCGGCCTGGGGAAGAAACTGGAGGATAAGCGAACTGGAGCTAGCTGCGCAAATGAAAACAGCTGCGGGGATTAGGCTGGTTCGTGGGAATCATTTGGTTTGGAGTTCAGTAACTTCAGCTAAGTATTTGTGGGCACGCGGTCTAGACGGGCTCGCAGACCGGCTCCTGACGATCGGCGTCGAGGGTTCCCTGTTTTCCACGGGTTCATGGAAATGACCAATTTTTCATGCAGTATTCATATGGCAGTAACAAGCGCGTAATGGAGCTGAAGCTATAGTACATACCGAAGTTAGGAGCGAGGAACGAACCGTATCTATTTAGCAGCATGACAGTTATCAGGTGTTGGTCAGCCTTCCTGTTTTTTGAGGAGCCACGCGGCGCTCGACATGAGTGAGACGATTTTCGTGGTGGATGGTGAGTTGGAATCGCGGCGGCTTGCGCGGCAATGTCTCGAAGAGGCAGGCTACGCGGTTCGGACCTTTTCGACCGTGGTGAGCATTGACGAGGCGCTATATGGCCGGCCTTCGTTGATGCTGATCGCTGCGACCTTGCCGGATCGCAGCGGGCTGGAGTTGTGCAGGCAGATTCGACGGAATCCCGTGCAGGCTGGCATTCCCGTTATCCTATTGACGGTCGGAAGCAGCGAAGAACAGAGTTGCGCGGCACTGGAAGCGGGAGCCGACAACTACGTCGCCAAGCCGTTCAGTGCGCGCGAGTTGATAGCCCGCGTGCAAGCGGCGCTGCGACGTGGAGCGCCCCCATTTTCAGTTCCGCAGGCAGACATGGTAATTGACCATGGCGCCATGCAGCTTTTAGTTAGAGGCCAGGAAGTCGCTATCACGACTTTGGAGTTCCGCCTGCTGGATTATCTTGCGCGGCACCGCGGGCATGCGCTGACTCGCGATGTGCTTTTGGATGGGGTGTGGGGTGAGATGCAGTTCGTGACCCCGCGCAGTGTGGACGCTTGCATCCGGCGACTGCGGGAAAAGATTGAACCCGACATAGCCAGTCCAACTTATATCAAGACGGTTCGTGGAATTGGCTACCGCTTCGAGGCGGCCGCGGTTTGGCCGACATCGGCCGAGGATTGCAATTGCATCGCGTGCACGCCGCCGAACGCGAATGCGGATGCGAATGGAAGAGGGGCTGAGACCAGATCCCTCAGACTTGTCAAAGAAGAAGCCGCATCCTAAGCTTGAGTTGAGCACAGCGGGGCCGGTACCACGCCACAACTACCTTTCCTTCGCTACCGCCGGAGCCCGGGTTCGGAGACCAAGTTCGGAGCCCGGGCATTGAAGGCCTTATAGCATGCATAAAGTCGTCAGTTCTATCGGGCGCAGGTTCCTGTCTACGGAATCGGAATGGAACCCGAAGGTTATTCTTGGCCGGGCACTTGTGGCTGTACTTCCGGAGAGCGCGCTCCATCGGGTGAAGAAGGCATACTACGCCTACTTGTTAAGGCATACGCCTGACAGCTGGGAGGAGAGAGATACCGTTGCCGTGAAGTATCTGGTTGGCCCCGGGGATAGCGTGATTGATATCGGAGCATCGATTGGCGGATATACCAGATTTCTGTCGGGCATTGTGGGGCCGTCAGGTCACGTTTACAGCTTCGAACCGAACCCTCCAATTTACGATTTTCTGTCGCACAACGTGAAGAAGCTGAAGCTCGAGAACGTGGAATTATTTAGTTCCGCGCTCTCTGATAAGAAGGGAACTGCGAGTATCGCGATTCCGCGGTACCGCTGGGGCAGTGAGTGTCATTACGATGCGACACTGGAGGCGAAGCGAGCCCGCCCGGATTGCAGGCAAGTGGATGTCACGGTCAATACTCTTGATTCGTTCTTTGCGAAGCGTCCGGAGAAGATAGCGTTCGTCAAGTGCGATGTGAACTATCACGAGTTGGCTTGTCTGCGCGGCGGGCTCGAAACCCTGCGCCGGTCGAAACCTGCGATGCTGATCGAGATTTTGCCCGATCCTGATAAGGCTAGAGGCCCGGCGGCCCAGGTGTTTGAACTTTTGGAAGAGAATGGGTACGAGGGCTATTGGTTCGATGGCGAGGGGCTGCGCAAGCGGCAGCGCGGCGAACGTAGCCAGAATTACTTCTTTCTTACGCGCGAGCATGTGGATAAATTGCCCACCGGGCTGCTCAGGTGAAAAGCTCCGCTTTAGTGCAAGGGCGGCTGCAACCGAAACAAACTTCCCCAAGAATAACGTTCAGTGATTTCCCGTGGCCAGATTTTGGCCCGGCACGGCTGCCTGGCGATTCTTCCAACCTAGATATGCCAAAAGTACGGACTGGGCGCTAAGAAGGTAAAGCGACCACTGGATGGGGTAGGCATATCGGGGATGCATCTGGACGATGTAGTACACCAGCGGGTAGGTGAGCAAAATTGCCAGCAGTCCATATCCGATTAGTTGCCGTTGTTTGAGCAGAAAAAACATACCGGGAATGCTCAGCAGTGTGAGGATAGCCAGGGCCGCGGTCTGAGTCGGGCGCTTCATCTGAGGAAACCAGAAAAGGTAAGCTCTTTGAAGAGTTAGCCAGGCGAAGCGCTGGGGGTGTGACGTGATCCAGGTGATGGCCTCGGCTTTCATTTTCTTTTCGAAAGCTAGTTCTCCCATGCTGCGTACGGCTGCGCGTTGTGCGGGACTCGTGAAAGGATGGTACTTGCACAGCGCCGTTTGATTGGCATCAAGAGTCGGACGTGCGTCGTCGTTGTTTGACACCATCAGCTCGAGCGGGAAGTTATCTCTGGTCCACACCAGCGCTCCGAGAACAGAATAGTTGCGAAGTGCCCAGGGCAGCAGGGTTGCGAGGATTACTACGAGCGTGAGCAGTGCGAATCGTACATATTGCCATCTCTGTGCGCGAAATAGGATAAAGCCTGCCAGCAACAATCCGATGACGATTGACGCTAACGAGCCGCTCACTAAGATTGCTAACCCAGAGATCGCGCCCGCCAGAACGCCTGTGAGAATCGAGAAATCGCGAGACTGCCAGCATCTCATGTAGAAGATGACCATGAGGAGGCAGGCCAAGCTAGCCATAGCTGTCTCGAACGAACCCTTAGTTTCAGTCCAGCGATTGATCGTGAACAAGGCTCCGGCGAGCGCGGCTCCGATGCCCACTCGCCGATCAAGATGACACACTTCTGCTAGAAACGGGAGGAGGGCCCAGGTGAGCGCCGCTAGAAAGCAACTGAGGACCTCTTGTGCGATTTCGCCGGTTACGCCGGTGCCGAAGCTGCGATACACCAAGCTTAGGAGAAGTGGGTAGAGCGGCGAGGTGTGTGCGGTCGGACCTGTGTTCCAGTACGCGCTGGCGAACCCTCGGCCGCTGGCTAGGGAACTGGCTACATTCGTGACCTCGCTGTGCTCTTCCTCAAGGTATGAGCGCGTGGTGTAAAGAAGGGCGATCCTGACCGCAAACGCCAGTACGAAAATGCCGAGGCAGATGAGGCCTATCGAGATCTGGCGGCCATGGGGAGTTCTGCTCGGATCTGCCTGCTGAGGGGAGGACTCGATCACGACGGAGGCCTGTTCGTTCCGAAGCTGGATCATGCGCGAGAAAACCTGTGATGGGCTTGGTGGTGTGAGCTTACGTCGACGCTAGTCATGATAGCGATTGTAATCACGACTAGCAGGCTGCGAAAAAGTCGGTGCGGACACAGAATGTGACCGACCGGGGCTGAAGCCCGCGCTGATCCGGAACGCTTTACGCGGCGCTGAAGCGCCGCTCTTCCACATTGCCACACACTTTCCTAGTTTTTTTCCGCAGCCTGCTAGAGGTCTGGGCCCGGACCCTTCGCGAGAAGACTAACAGCGGTTTGCGGCTCTTTTGTGACTGGCAGGTTAATTTAGCGCGCCGATGAATACATCGGAGCGGCAGTCATCGTGGCCGAGGTTGGCGAGGTGCATGGTTCCGAGGACGTATTCGCCGGTGTCGGTCCAGGTGATGCCGCCGTCGGTGAAAGTTGCTCCGGGTTTGACCGCGCTGCAGGAACCGGCGTAGCCGTATATTTTCTGCCAATCGGGGACTTGCGATCCGTTGGCGGTTCCACCGCCGGCGCTGACTTGGAAGGCGTGATTGCAGGGATTGCGGCCATGCGGAAGGATGGTGTCGCCGTTCTGGTAATAGCCTTGACGTTTATGCTGCTTCAGCCTCCATCCTGTGGGCCAGGATGCGCCCTGCGGATAAGAGATGGAAGTTCCGGCAACCGTGACCTGGAAGACATTGAAACTGTTATTGGCGCGTCGGTGACCGCCATTGCTGGGCTCGAAGACGTCGCCGACCTGGTATTGGTGATTCTTCTGGAAGTTGAATCCGCCGCGGCAACTGCCGGGGCCGTGGCCTCCGCTTGAGATGGAGCCGAGGGTATCGCCCCAATTGCTGGTGAAGGCATAGTACTTGCCATCCTGCGACAGGACACCGATGCCCCAGCAACCCCAAAAACCCTCATTTTGATCGCAGGTGCCCGGATTGTAAGTGTGAAAGAATCGCTTCATTACATTCCGACACAGCGGATGTCCGGCCACGGAGCAGTTGGGGTCAGGATTGGTGCCGTAGCAAACTACTTCATTCTCCCCCGGTATGGCATACGGCCAATCCAGGCCGGCGGTTGCCGTACAGACCGGAGTGGTATCGGAGCCGTCGTTATAGTTCCAGGAGGGATGCGCGTCGATTTGGTCCTTGGGAAGTAATGGGGAGGAATGAGTGTTCAGGGGAAATTGATTCGCGGGGTCGGCAAAACTTCTGCCGTTGAGATTGACTCCGGGATCTCCATTCTGATTCGCGAAAAATTGGAATCCCTCCGTCCAATGGCCGTAAGGATGAGTCGTGACTTTGTTAACTTTGGCTTCGGTGGTGCTTAGCTGCCAGAAATATGGTCCCAAGCTTCCTGGGATAATGGAACACGAGTTGAAGCGGCATTCCTCGAGCGTGATGACCACCCATTGACCATTCTTGTTGACCTTTACGTTATGGAGAAGGAAGCGGTCCGGGATGGGAGACATACCGACGACGGTTTCTTTCCAGGAACCGGCGGAACAGCGGAAATCGGTCGCGCCTGAGCACTGAAAATACGAGATGACGCCGGTGCCGACGTTGTACAGGTAGTAAGTGTTGGTGCTGCGTTTGTAGGCCACTACAAAAATTGCGCCTTCGCCGCCTTGTCCGCCGGCGTCGGAGAGTCCGTTGACGAAAACGTCGTCATCGGTGGATACGCCGCCGATGGTGTACCAGGTAGCGGGGCCGTTGAATCCAATGCCGATGTTGCGCCAACGCACGGTGCCATCGGGAGTGTTGGTCATAATGTTCTGGGTGAAGATGGGAGGCGTGGCTCCGGTGGCGCCTGGGAGACAGGTCGGTTCTTTTGCTGGACAGGTTGCCTGATAGAGAAATTTGCCGGGGTTGTTGCTGCGCGGCTTGATGATTGTTCCCAGGGCTACGGAGGAATCGGGGCCCGGCCAGTCGGGGCCATCGCGCGGAAGAATTTGTTGAAAATTTACAATCGGCACTGGCTTGGGCGGCTTGGGACTGCCTAAATCAATTGATTTCACCTTTAAGCCGTTGAAGAAGTAGTAAAGGTGAGGCGTTATCCAGCTGAATGCGCCATCTCCGATAGGGTAACTTGAAATGGGATGGTAGGTGGGTCGGCACCTGGGGTGAACGGGGTCGGGCGTGAAGGTGAACGGAAAAGCGGTGCCGTGAGTGTCGCCGATAATAAGACGATAAGTTGGGGGCGAACCGCCTGGCTTTCCGATGACATGACTGTCTCCCGAGCCGCCGGATCCGATCACGTAAACGTGGTTGTTGCCATCGTTGGTGTCGGGGTAGGTGCAGCGGACGATCTGGTTGCCGGCGTTTGTCCCCAATGTTGTGTCGTACGATACGGCATTTGGTTCTGCGCTCATATCAGGGATTGGCGGGAGAGCGCAATCGGTGCATAGAGGCTTGGGATCAATACCATCGTAGGAGCAGGCGTAAGCGGGCGGGCCACACGACGATGGAGGGGGCGTGCTTTTTTGATCGCTCGCACTGCCGAGACTTTGTGTAGCCTGGCTTGTGTGGTTGGGCTTGGTTGGATCTTCGCCTGCCTGATTCTGCTTTCTGGCAGCCGCGTTGGCTTGCGCTGCTGCTAACGAGACTGCGACCAGCAGAAGAAGCGGGAGCGATCGTTTTCTGCGGCGAGGTTTTGCGAACGCATTGCTGCTATCGTCGGATGCTTTGTCTGGCGAAGAGGGCAAGTGATCGCTGAAAGGGTGCACTGGATTTCCTAGCCTTGGACGGAACAGCTGAAAAGTCCTTCGCTTCGCCAATATTACTTGGGACTCGACGCTGCTACGGCAGTAGCGTGCTCAGGCACGGGTAGATTAGCATCCCTCAAGGCGCGATCAAGCGCGGCGCGTACGACGGCGGGCGACACGGCTCCCCCGGGGATCTCTTCGCCGTTGACAAACATGGCAGGCGTTTGTTCGACTCCGATCGATTCGCCCTGCTTTATGGAGGCCTGCACTGCGCTTTCATCCTGTGCCTTGATGCATGACTGGAGCTTTGCCGCGTCCAGGCCGTGTTTCTGGCCCTGCAGCAGGGTCACTCGGTCGACCACGTCCAGCCGAGCCGCGGGCGTTTTTTCGACGTTCACTTCGCGCTGGTTGGCATGAATGTAATCGGCAAAGTCCCAATACGCTTCCACGTTCTGGGAAGCCAGACAATTCGCGTTCACGGCGGCATGCATCGCCCAGGGATGAATCTGCACGAGCGGGTAGTCTTTGTAAATGAATGTGACACGGTCGCCGTATTCCTTGAGAATTTCTGGAAACAGGACCTGGTGCAGGCTGGAGCAGAACGGACACTCGAAATCGTCGAAGTTCACAACTACAACCTTGGATGTTTTCGCTCCTCGGGTGGGGCGCCCCTGGAGGTCGATCTTACCGAGCGTTTCGGCGAACGGATCCTTGGTCAGGTCGAAGGTGGTCAACCGCTTCAATGAAGAGCGATCTTTCGAAACCAGGAATGTAATATCTTGCTTATCCTGCCCGCCATCGAGAGTTACGACCACTGACTCGTACCCGGGGAACTCAGAACTGGGAGATAGGGTACCCACCAGTACGCGAATTTGGGGAGAGATCTTGTAATGCGCGCGGACCTGGCGCTCGATTTTATTGGTTAGATCCGGTTTGTTGGATAAATCGGGTTTATTGGTTAAATCTGGCGAAGCGGCCTGTGCCGCGCAGCCCATACAGACCGAGAGAAAGAGAAGAAGAGAGCGTCCACTCCGAGTCATCAAAAACCACCTTCACCTCGCGAAGTTGAGTGTTGATTATCTCACAGCCCGCAGATAGCCCGAGAATGGCGGGGTTTCGCGGGAAAGAGAGTTCAGGGCATTCGCGCAAGAAAACGGCTCTGGTCACTCTCAGTTTGGCTTTGCGGTAGACTACTCGTCCAACTCCAGGACGAACATTCGCGATTATGGCAGAGGAAGTTCTAAAACTCGAGCCCGCGTCTCGGGAGAGCCAGCAAGGAAAACGCTGGAGTGCTGCGCTCCCGATTCTGATTTTTGTTTACTTGATCGTGTGGGCGTGTACGGGTGCGCACTTTATGGCCGATACGAACGTGTACACCCAGGCCATTTTGCGCCATCAATACGGAGGAGGAGTGGTTGATTATCGCCAGACGACGGCGAATCCGTTTTGGGATTTTGGCCACATTCTCTGGCGTCCGTTGGGCTGGCTGAGTTTCGTGGTCACCGCACCCGTAACTCAGTTGTTCGTGCATCAGAACCACCGAGCACAAGTGCTCTTGACGTTGTTGGGAATCAATTTTGTCGCAAGCCTGGGTTGCGTAATTCTCTTCTTCTTGTTGGCCAGAAGACTTATCGGAGATGAAAGATGCTCGTTGCTGGCGACCGTCGGATTTTTTTCGGCTGACGCATTCCTGGACTATTCACATTCGGGCAACGCCTATGTTGTGGGGGTCGCATGCCTGGTGGCTGGGATGTACGTGTTATGGTCGGAGAACGTGTCGGATCACTCGCTGGGCCGAGCTTCAATTGGCAGAGCAATGATTGGCCGAGCACCGATTGGCCGAGCTATGGTTGCGGCTCTACTGTTCGCCCTGGCTGTGCTGTTCTGGTTCCCTTACATATTTATGCTGCCTGCAGCCATGGCCGCCCCGCTATGGCTTTACGGGCGTGAAGCGCAACGGCGGCGGCTAATCGGGCAGACGGTCGTGGTCTGCGCGGTAATTGGACTTGCGGTTTACGCTTCGGCGATTGCTGCGGTTGGAATTCGCAATGTAGCGGATTTAAGGGAATGGATCTTGGCGGCGGGTCATGGTCAGATTCAACCGGGGGGCGTGCGCGCGGCGGCGCGCCTGGCCTTCTCCGTACCGCGGTCATTTGTGAACATGGACCGGGACGGGATGTGGTTGAAGCGTTACCTTGTGGACGATCCGTATTCGCCGGTGAGCACCGGGAGTCTGTTTGGTTATAGTTTGTGGAAACTGGGTATGTTTTATGCCTCGGCAACCGTGGTTTGTGTGGAATTGTTGCGCTCGAAGCGGGGGAGGATCCTGCTTTTCTTGTTAGCCGCGACGGTTTTGCCGATTTTTGTTTTTGCGGTTTTCATTTTCGAAGCGGGGTCCATTGAGCGCTACCTTCCCTTGTTTCCTTTCGTTTTTCTGGCGTTTGGATACGTGCTCGCGAGCCCGCAATCCAAGCGCGCTTCCAAGATATTGCTACTGGTTGCTCTCACGGCCGTGGTCGCGGTGAACCTCAACGCCATGCGCCGAGGGACTTTAGAATCGCGAAGGGCTGCGGCGGTCGGCAGAATTCATGATCTCGTTCCGTTGCTGACGCCCGAGAGCCTGGTGCTCGCGGTTAGCGAGCAAGACAGCCTGGCCGAGTTCCGGCAAAACTTTCCGTTGGACCCAATCAACGTAGACACCAAATGGCGGGCTTACGATGTGCTCGAGATCAACACCGAACGACTGGCAACGTGGCGGGAAGATCTCGCCAAGCGGGTGCTGGGGACCTGGCAGCAAGGCGGTACGGTTTGGCTTCCAGTGCGCTTTCTCAGCGCGAAGCCCAAGCCGGAGTGGAATTGGGTGGAGGGTGATGACAAGCGCGTGCAGTGGACCGACCTGCCGATGTTCTTCTCGCAGTTCGACACGGGGCCGGAAGTCGGTGGGGACGATGGTTTCGTACCGCTGCAAGACAATCAGAAGAATATGGAGATTCTTAGGCCGCTCAGCGGAGAGCTGCAGAGCAAATGAATTCTTGCAGGAGTCGAGAATTTGAGTTCCCGCTCAATTGTGTCTCGCCTTTTTTTCGCCGCGTAACCTTGACGTCCTGATCGGCTGGCTAGTCTGGAATTCCTGCGAATTTACCGGCTGCTCTTGCAACGCTAGTAAGCCCAGTAAGGTTGGTTCGAGGCAGCACAGGTCGTAGGCGACGCCGGAGGCGGCTCAGGCGGCGGGCAGGCATCGATGTGCGTATATACGGTGTTGCCATAGAAGAAAGGCAATCCCCAGTCGAATACGCAGGAGCCAGTACCATTGGAGCAGGACTGAAAGGTTCCCAAGGGACCGGCCAGCGTGCCGAATGCGGCGTCGCCGGGGTTCGCGGAGAGCAAATTGTCGGCGTTATCGACGCTGAAGGGTACGGTGCTTTGTCCCTGGGTCGTTCCCGCAATTGCGGCCCCCTGATTTATTGCGGACAGGCTCGTCAAGGATGACGGGCAGAAGAATTGGGTGTTGACCGAACAGGTTGATAGAGAGTCGGGAAAGTAAAGCGCGTTCGAGCCGCTGTCGATGAAGCTGCTGGTCAGAGTCTGGCCATTAAAGGTTGTGGTGAAGTTGTCGTTGGAGTCCAGGTAGTAAATGGTGGCGGTGCCCAGTCCGTTGTTTGATTCTGTTCCGATGCCGAAGGTCAGAGTGCCGATGACTGACGATTCGGGTTCTGAGACACTGGGGAACTGAAGGATTACACCGTTATCGTCGGACGTGAAAGCGATCGTGTTTTGCATGAATTTAACGGGGTTGGTGACCTGTCCGGCCTGTCCGCTCAGTCCAGTTGCGGGAACAGTCACTGGAGAATCCGTGGTTGCGCAGCCTGTAGTTGGACAACTGTAGTAGAGATTGGGCGGTGTCGATTGCGTGCTGCCATCGCAGAGATTAACTCCGGCGAGGGTGCAGTCGGTGGGTTCGGGCCCGACGCCGAGGATGCCATTTGCGCCCAACAACTGCGGGGTGTTCAGGTTGGTGGTGCCGCCGTTGGAGCAGCCATCCGGAACTACCTCCGGAGAGCTGCTGATTGCCTGAATGTACAGACCAGGTACGAACTCGCCCGCCACGTAGACGTCAGCTTGAGATACCGTGCCCCACAAGTAGGATCCGTCCACATTCGAAGCGCAATTTTGCAAAATGTTTCCGATGTCGTCGACAAAAGTCTGAAGCTTGATTTGGGAAACTTCCGATTGGAGAATCCTCAAGCCGTACGATCCTGTGTCAACCAAGATTCCGTCGACGTTTTGGCAGGCCGGCTGGCTGGCAGCCTGGCTACCTGTCGAACAGATCGTGACACTTGTAAACGCAGCATTGGGATAGATTTGGCCTGGGATCGGTCCTCCGTTCACGCTAATCGCCGCCACATTGGGACCGGCGCCAGGACCGAAGCCGGAAGGGAGCACGGTGATCCGCAAAACTGCGGTCGCGCTCGAATTGGCTACGGCGGTGGCAGTGACGGTGGCAGTTACTGGCGACGATACCGCGCTGGGCGGCACGTAGTTTGCGGTAGAGGCGGTCTGACCCGCCAGCGTACCGGCGCCACTGGCGGGAGAAATGGCCCAGGTTACTCCTGGGCTGAGGCCCAGCACGGTGGTCGCGTTCGCGATGAGAGATAACTGTTGTCCGCCTGGGCTGATGCTCTGATCGGCGACCGGGATAAAGTTGCCGTTCACGGGAGTTTCGAGCACGACGACGATCGGAGTGACCTTAATCGGCAAAGAAGCAGTCACAACTGGATTGCTGACCGAAGTCGCGGTGACGGTGACGGTGGTGGTCGCGGAGAAGTTCGCCGGGGCCGTGTAGGTCACAATAGCTGTGGTCAAGGAATTCGCGGCGGAATTGGTCGAAGTCTGAGTGCTGAGGGTACCGAAGTTGAGGGGCGAGATTGTCCAAGTCACACCTTGATTGGACTGGTCATAAACCGTGGCTTGAATAGTCTCTACGGTGGCGGGAGTGAGTACTACAGGTGGCGAAAAGGGACTGGCCGTCAGTTCAACGGTGACGGCTCCTGTCTGTGGAGGGTTACTTTTCCAGGCACAAGCGCCCAGAAACAGTAATCCCACCTGCAACGCTACGATGGCCACTGTTCGCACACTGCCTCCCCTACTGAATGTCATGATCGCTGACCCCTGCGGGTATCAATCCAGGATCGTAAGCGCGGCCGGAAAAGGCTCGCATATGCCCTGCGGTCTGGACAACCAATCCTGGTTCGTGGATGTTGAGAGGATGCCTTCCAACCTGGGTTTCGCGCTGGACCTGCGCGGCCCGGGAATATTGCTGGAAGTACGCTCCCAGGAGCTGCTTCAGATCTGGAATGAACGGGCCTTGCCAGGTGATGCCGAAGACGCGACCATCCGCCCGCGAAACGTACTCCCGGACTACCGTGCCGTTGGGCGACTTCATCTCATGGATGGTGTAAGCGTCCTCCTCGATGACCTTCAGGTCCGCCCGCATCTGCGCTTGATCGGTCTGGACCGAGTTCGAAACATCGCCTAGCGCGGCAAACGCCGGGAGAGGCAATCCTAACGCTAAGAGGACAGCAATAAACCACGCGCCCGCCTTTTTGAAAGGTGCGCCCCCTGGAGTTGAAGTTTTCATGACTGAACGTCCTGCATTCTTGATTTTGTGTAAAGCACGGGACTGCCGAGTAAGGTGCGAGCTCTCGGCCTGGCCGGTGAGGCCGCCGCAACCACGTTCTGCAGCTCATTGACGAAGCCTTGAGTGATCACTGACCAGTCATGCGGTCGCATGCTTGCTGCCGCGGCCGCTTCATATTTGCGCCGGAAATCTTCGTCGCGCAGGAGCTTCACAACGTAGTTCGCAAATCGCCGGGGATCGTCGGCCAGCAAAATGTTGTGCTCGTGGTGGACTTCCAACCCTTCGGCTCCGACCAGGGTCGACACCGTGGCCTTGCCCACTGCCATGCCCTCATAAATCTTGATGCGCGTTCCTCCGCCGATCCGCAAGGGAACTACAAGAACAGCTGCTTGGCGGAGATGGTCGATAATAGATGGAACCGTACCAGTGACTTCGATCGAAGCAGAGGCCAACTTTTTAACCCGGGGATGCGGTTTGCGTCCGACAATGCGGAAACGTGCGTCCGGAACTTCGGCCAGGACCTTGGGCCAGATTTCCGTGCAAAAGTACTCGACTCCGTCGATGTTCGGCTCCCAATCCATGGAACCGGTGAAGACCACGAGCGGACCTGACGGTCGTAATTTCGAATCGAAGCGGTACTTGGCCAGATCTACGCCGGTGGGAATCACGCTGATGGGGGAAGGATCTACCATGCTGCTCATGGCTTGCCGGTCTTGTTCGGAGACGGCGAGCACGTGATGGAAGCGGCGAATCTGCGCGGGTTCATAGCGCGCCATCTTCGCGGATTCGATCTTCGAGATAACGCGATCCACCGTACTCGCGGCGAAGCGGGCTCGGCGCTTCCACAGCACGGTTTCAACATTGTGCTGGAAGAGCACAGTCGGCGTGACGAGTTCACGAGGAAAATTCTGCGCGCTGACTAAAAAATCACATACCGCAACATCGAAACGGCGTTGCGCAATCCACTCCGCAAGGATCTTCTGCACTGGAGGGGAAGTAAACCGGCTGACGGCATACGGAGCGGCTGCCGGCAAACAGCGCACATAGTCAAGGTAGCGTCCGGGCCCCGTTACGTCGGGAAAGGCCTTGGCTATTGGCACGGTGCCCGGCAGATGTTTCAAAATCTCTCGTTCGTAGTCCTCGTCGCGTTGTCCGCCATAGTATGAGAGGTAAGTGACGTCGTGGGTCGCGGACAGGTGCCGCAGAATGTTGTAGGTGCGCAGTTTGCCGCCGGTATCGAGCGGCAGCAACTTTCCGGGTTTTACCCAAAGAATCTTCACGCCACACCCTTAACAGCTAATTTCTTCATAACAAGCTTGCTTGGAGGCAGATTTTTCGAAATGAATCACGATTTCTTGCGGTTTCAAGGGTTGATGCAGGTTCGGCCCTCAGGGCAACGGTCAGGCTAGCATTATTCGTGACCGGCGAAAGTTAAAAGTTGAAGAATCTTTTGGGGCGGTGGGCTGTGGCTTTTCAATGAAAATCGCCGCGAAATCATAGGGTTGCGGGTTGCTATACTGCAAAAGAATCAAGAAGACTCGTCCCTTGGAACGATTGGTTGCGGGGGATTCGAATTCTGAGCTAATCAGTCTGGGTTAAATCAATGTGTGGAATTGCGGGCGTCGTGAAGTTCGGGGAAAAGGCCCCGGTTGGCGAGAACATCCTGCGCCGGATGTGTGCCGCGATGACTCATCGCGGTCCGGACGATGAGGGTATTTACACGGACCGCGGCGTCGGACTCGGAATGCGGCGCCTGAGCATCATTGACCTGGTCACCGGCCACCAGCCCATCAGCAATGAGGACGGCACGATTTGGATTGTCTTCAATGGTGAAATCTACAATCACGAAGCTCTGCGGGAAAGGCTGATTGCCCGCGGCCATCGTTTCCGCTCGCATAGCGACACGGAAACCATCGTTCATCTTTACGAGGAGTATGGCCGCGAATGCGTTCAGGAACTGCGCGGCATGTTTGCGTTCGCGATTTGGGATAGCCGTACACGGCGGCTGTTCGTCGCGCGGGACCGCCTGGGAATCAAACCCCTTTATTACCGGCTGGCTCGGGGGCTTTTTCTCTTCGGCTCGGAGATCAAGGTGATTCTCGCTCACCCCGAGGTTTCTGCTGAATTCCATCGTGCGGTGTTGCCCGAGTATCTGGCGTTCGGCTACCTCTCTGGCGCCGAAACCTTTTATGAAGGAATTCGCAAGCTGATGCCGGGCCACTGGCTTGAGATCGACCAAGGTGGGCAGAGCGAAGATGGGGAGTTGCGAACCGAGCAATACTGGGATCTGTCGCCTGGACTCGACGAGAACCTGCGCGACGAGAGCTACTACGTCAATACCTATCGCGGCCTGCTGGAAGACGCTGTTAGTAGTCACTTGATGAGCGACGTTCCCCTCGGAGTGTTTTTGAGTGGAGGGCTGGATTCGAGTGCAGTGGCTGCTCTGATGACCCGTCTGCGAGGCGGGCCGATCGAGACCTTCTCGGTAGGCTATGCCGAGCACGCTTATAGCGAACTGCCTTACGCTCGAAGCGTCGCTCAACACCTCAATGCAATTCATCACGAAGTGATGGTCAGTGAGCGGGAGTTTTTCGACACGCTGCCAAAACTGATCTGGCATGAGGATGAGCCCATCGTGTGGCCCTCCAGCGTCGCCCTCTACTTCGCAGCGCGGCTGGCGCGGGAGCGGGTCACGGTTGTGCTCACCGGGGAAGGCAGCGATGAAACTCTAGCGGGCTATGGGCGTTACGCTTTCACTTTAAAGAACTCCGCATTCGATCGCATTTATCGACGGTTGGTTCCGGGAGCGCTGCGGCGGCGCGTGAGGGATTCAATTTCCAATTCAAACTGGATTGGTTCTACTCTGCGGCGGAAGTTGACCCATACTTTTCTTGCCAAGGACGGGAACTCGTGGACAGAGTTTTATTTCGACAATTTCTTTTCCGCATTCGGAGAGCAGGAACAGGCAGGTTTGCTGGAGGACGAGGTCGCGCGTGAGTTCGAGACGGGCGCCTGCTATCGGAATGTTCTCGATTATTGGGAGGACTCTTCGGGGGACCTGCTGCAGCGGCTGCTCTACACCGACATCAAGACATATCTGGTCGAGCTGCTGATGAAGCAAGACAACATGAGCATGGCTGCTTCAGTCGAGAGTCGCGTTCCTTTCCTGGATCATGGACTTGTCGAGTTCGTTATGCGGATTCCGCCAGCTCTGTCACTGCAATTGGGGGGCAAAGGGATTCTGAAGAAAGCGGTTGCGGATTTGCTGCCGCGTTCCATTGTGCATCGTCCGAAGCTGGGTTTCCCGACTCCCTGGAGCCAGTGGTTGGCTGGACCGCGGCTGGAGGCGATTCAGGGTTTGCTTTTGGAGAAACGGAGTACGGACCGGGGATTCTTCAAGCCGGCAGCCATCGAGCGACTTTTTCAGGAACACCAAGCCCGATATCGCGATCACTGTGATCGGATCTGGCGGTTGTTGAACTTCGAATTATGGCATCGGGTTTGTCTGGAAGGCGATTCGCATGAGAGTACGCCGCCAGAACTTCGAGAAATCAAACTGGCGTCGACGGCGTGAGGCGCCGCGATATTCGAACACTCACATTTGCCCGCCTGCAAGAGTCCACAGCAGTTTCGTGGATTCATCGGCCAGGTTTTTGCGGAGCGGCGTTGACGCCACCATTTCTGCAGAACATATTTGGCGACACGGCCGCGCGGTTTCCGGTTGTACCTCATCTCTCGGTTAATGCGGCGTGCCGATATTGTGACGGTAGCATTAATTTCGTGAAACCGGCCGCCCGGCGCGTGACTTCACGCGTGCCGTGTTATTCTCCCAGAACGATACGCGAATTCTAGTTGATCAGAACTTATGAAACTATCTGTCGTCATCCCGATTTATAACGAGCGGCCGACGCTGCGGTTGGCGATCGAAAGAGTCCTGGCGGTCCCGTTGGAAATGGAGTTGCTCTGCGTAGACGATGGCTCGAAAGATGGCTCGCGAGAGATCCTTGCCATATTGGCAAAAGAGCGCCCTGAGGTTCGCGTGTTTCTGCAGCCGCAGAACATGGGCAAAGGGGCGGCGCTAAGGAGAGGCATCAAGGAGGCGACGGGCGATTTTGTTCTGATCCAGGACGCTGACCTCGAGTACGATCCCTCGGAGTATCCGCAGCTTCTGGCGCCGCTGATCGAGGGTAAGGCGGATGTGGTGTACGGCTCGCGTTTCATAGGATCAGGGCCGCACCGGGTCTTATATTTCTGGCACTCGGTGGGCAATGGCCTGCTGACCCTTATCTCCAACGCAGTGACAAATCTGAACCTTACCGACATGGAAACCTGTTACAAGGCATTCCGGCGGGAGGTCATCCAAAGCATTCCGTTGGAGGAAGATCGATTTGGGTTTGAGCCTGAGATCACAGTCAAAATTTCGCGCATGAACTTGCGGATTTACGAAATCGGCATCAGCTATTCGGGACGCACGTACGCCGAAGGCAAGAAGATCGGATGGAAGGACGGGGTGCGGGCGCTGTGGTGCTTGTTGAAGTATGCGATTAAGGTGCCGCGAGCGAACGAGCGATTGAGCCCGAAAGTCGCTGAGAAGACGGGATGATTTCCGCTGTTAAGTCCGTGGTGATGCCACACTGACCAATCCATGAGTTTCCCGGGACGCGCGAGGGACCAGTGATCGATAGATCTCAAGCCACTGCTCGCGTACCGTAGCCCAGCGGTAATGTTTGGACTGTGTGTATGCATGCAAGACGATGCGCGAAGCCAGGGCCGGATCGCGTAAGAGCCGGATCACACTCTTCGCCAATGCGCTTGCATCGCCGGGTTCAGACAGCAGTCCTGTGCGTTCGTGTTCAATCAAATAGCGCATGCCTTCTGGAGCCGTGCTTACCACGGGGGTTCCTGACGCGAAAGCTTCCAGAATAGAAACCGGCATATTGTCGAGCGCGGAGGCGTTAATGAAAATATCCGCGGCATCATAGAAGCTACCAATCTCGTTCCGCGACGCCACTCCGGTGAAATTCACATTCGAAAGATTGAGCCGCGATACCAAGTCGCGAATCTGCCCCTCCAAGGGACCACCTCCGACCAAATCGAGACGAGCCAGGGGGAACTCGCGCTGAATTTCGGCGAAGGCTCGCACCACCACGTCGACGCGATAGTAAGGATGAAAGCCTCTGGTGCAAACCAGATTAGGACGTAAGGGGCTGCGCTCGCGAAAAGAGAACTGGGACAAATCCACAATGTTCGGGACCGCCTGGGCCGTGAGGCCGAATTCGCGAAAGACTTCAACCAGATATTCGGAAGGTACGACCAGCCGGTCAGCGTTTGCAAGCACCGGTCGAGCGGTGCGGAATCGACGCAAATGATCCCTGGCTTCGCCGCTGTGGTAGTGGATCATCGTCTTCTTTCCTCGTACTCGTGCCAGCAGCCACGCGGGCGCTGGGGCAATCAAGAACGACCAATAAGAAGCAGAAAAGATATGGGCGATGTCCGCATTATTCAGACCTCGCCACAGGGCTGTCAGATAGAAAGGCTGGCGCACCAGAGTACGCAGGAATGGAATGGACTCTACCCATCGCAGAGCCCGCGGCAAAGACGGGTCGATTGGAATCAGGAAAGCTTTAACCTCGGGATCATCGCGCCAGTTGGCCAGAAGCAGTTCGGCCTGAACGGATTGCCCGCCGACGTAGCGCGAAGACGCTGCGACGATGGCCACCCGTAGCGGGCCAGGCGTCGACTTCTCATCGGAAGCAGGGGAACGGCGCGGGCTCCGGCGTCGCGTCTTGCTCTCCAACAGTTCGGCATAAAGTTCTTCGTGGCGTTTGCGCGTGGCGTCGAGGGTGAAATTTGACTCCACGAATCTCCTGCCATTTTCGCCGAGTTCAGCTCGCATCGACGTGTTCTGCAACAGGCGCTCAATCGCGCTCGCCAGTGCATCTGCGTCGCCGGGAGCGACGAGAATTCCTCGATCATTCGTGACTAATTCTGGATTGCCTCCAACCCGGCTGGCCACCACTGGAACTCGCGCTGCCATGGACTCAAGGATCGCATTGGATAAGCTTTCGGAGTCGGAAGGCAGAACGGAAATGTCGATGGACGCAAAAATCGAGGTGACATCGCGACGGTCTCCCAGGAAGAGCACCCGATCGCTGATTCCCAGGTCCGCGGCTTCACGTTCCAGTTCTGGCCGGAGGGGGCCGTCGCCGGCGAGGACGAACTCTGCTTCGGGAAATCTTCGGACAATACGGGCGGCGGCACGGAGAAACACCCGGTGATTCTTCGAGGGCGTGTTCATTCTTGCGATCATGCCGACACGGAGGATGGAAGAACTGCGAGGCAAAGCAGGCGCGGCCGTCGCGAAGGCCGAAGGAGGAAGGCCATTGCCGATAATGACGATTCGGTTTTCCCGCAGGCCCTGCTCGATCAGACCGCGCGCCGCTGCATGTGAATTGCAGACCACGCGATCACACCAGCGGAGCACAGCCAACTGCGCCCGAGACTTGGCGGGACTGAGCAGATCACCCAACTGTCGCTGGCTTCCAATCACGACAGGGATGCGGGCCAGCCTTGCAGCGGGGATCAATACCAGATTCGTGTAGAAGTCGAAAGCGTGGGCCACCTGAATGCGCGACTCTCTCAAATAGCTGGCGAGCCGCAGGCGGGTTTGGATCGAGCGTGGGCCATACAAATTGCCGCCGAGGGGAAATTCCGTTACGTCATCGAAACCTTCCAGGAAGTCGCCGCGCTTTGCGATGCAGCCAATCCGAGGGCGAAACCCGTGCGCCTGGAAAGAACGGGCCAGCTCAGTGAACTGGCGTTCGCTGCCGCCAGTCTCAAAACTATTGGTCATCAAGAAGAGACCGGGGAAGGACGGATCCTGGAGATCCGCAGCTGGCGGCGACTCGATCATCGGGGTGGAGTTAATCATCATCGAGATGATCAGCCCACTCTCTCAGGCAAGGGAGTTAAGCAGTGTGCCGGAAGAGCTGCGTCGGGTCTCTGAATCTGCTCGAGAAAATTACGCTGCCAGAGTTCGAACATCATGAGCCGCCAGATCTCGTGATAGTCGTCGGTCTGGCCGCGGAAGAATGCATCCAGCAAGCGGCGGATGCCGGGCTCGCTGAAGTATCCCCGCTGCAAGGTGCGAGGTTCCAGGAGCAGCGTGAGCACCAATTCCTTGAGTTCGTTCCGCATCCAATGAAGAAGCGGCAAAGCGAATCCCTGCTTGGGCCGGTGGAGCGCTGCAGCGGGTACGCCGACGCGCTCGGCCAGTTTTGTGAGGATATATTTCTGCCTGCCTTTGCCCATCTTCTCTCCACCCATCTTCCACTTCGGGGCCAACGCCGTGACCCACTCGAGAAAAATGTGATCGAGGAGAGGAACGCGGGCTTCCAGCGACGCCGCCATGCTCATGCGATCGACCTTGGTAAGAATGTCCCCGGGGAGATAAGTCTTGGTGTCGAGGTACAACACTTTGCTCAAGTCATCGCTGGCCGGAGCCTCGGCTAGGTGGCGACGAAATATATTTAAAGGGTCGGCGTCGCCCTGGAATGAGCTTACGAAGTCCTCCGCAAGGAGAGCGAAGTTTCGTTGGGCGGGCACAAGCGACACTGCCTCGATGTAACGTTCTGACCAAGGCAGCGAAAGACTGTAAGCCAGATTGCGCCCCGGCACGCCATAACGAAGGCGGGGATAAACCTGAGTGCGATACCAGCTTCCAGCCCAGCGTGGGATCGGATAGCGCGATCGTTCCTGCAGATGGATGCGATAGCGATCGTAGCCGCCGAAGGCCTCGTCACCTCCATCCCCGGACAGCACGACGGTCACATGCTTCCGGGCTAAACAGGAAACGTAATAGGTGGGCAGCATGGAGGAGTCGCCGAATGGTTCCTCCAGGCTGCGGGAAAGAGTGTCAATCGTTTCCAACACGTTCGGTTCAACAATCAGCTCGTGGTGATCGGTGGCGAAGCGTTCCGCAACCATGCGGGCGTAGTGAGCTTCGTTGAAGTCGGCGTGGTGAAAGCCGATGGAGAAAGTCTTCACTGGTTTCGAGCTGGCACGCGCCATTAACGCCACAATCGTAGAGGAATCCGTGCCGCCGCTCAGCAGAGCGCCGAGGGGAACGTCGGCAATGAGCCGAATGCGCACGGCTTCGGCAAGTTTGGCTTCCAGTTGATCGAGGCAGTCCTGTTCGCCGGCCGGCGAGTACGTACCGTAGTCGGGTAAGTTCCAATACTGCCGGACTCGGACTTCGTTGTTCTCGAATTCGAGGATGTGTCCGGGAGGCAGCTTATGAATTGCCGAAAATGCCGTTGACGGGTCCGGGATGTAACCGAAATAGAAATATTGCAGGAGGGCTTGCGAGTTGACTTCTGAAAGTTCGGGAACGGCCGCCAGGATCGCTTTGATCTCGGATCCAAAAAAAAGCTTTCCGCCGACTTGGGCATAGTGGAGCGGCTTTATACCTAGCCGGTCACGGGCCAGCAGCAGACGCCGGTTTTGTTCGTCAAAGAGAGCGAACGCGAACATTCCGCGAAGCTTGTGAACGCAATCGGGGCCTAGTTCTTCGTAGAGATGAACGATTACCTCGGTGTCAGTATTCGTACGGAAACGATGGCCCTGGTCTTCGAGTTCTTTTCGAAGCTCGCGGAAGTTGTAGATCTCGCCGTTGAACACGACCCAGATGGTTCGATCCTCGTTGAACACGGGCTGGTGTCCGCCGGCCAAGTCGATAATTCTGAGGCGGCGCATGCCCAGTGCCGCGCCACTCTTGATGAACAGTCCTTCGTCGTCGGGGCCGCGGTGGACGAGGGTTTGACACATGCGATGGAGGACGTCGTAGCTGATTCCTCCAGCATCTTCCGAGCCGACAATTCCAGCGATTCCGCACATTGTTAGCTCAGTTCTTCAGGGCGATTGTTGAGGTTTCTACGGGCTCAGGGTGCGGCGGAGCAGCACGGAAACGCTTGAGGCGGTAATCGCGGTAATCGCCCGGGTTGCCTTCGCGTCCGTCGCAAGCCGCTAAGATGATGTTCACCATCTCCCGCGCCGAAACAAAGTGCAGCGTTTCCGACCTTTGACGCGCGCCCTCGATCAGTTCGCGGAGAAAATGCTGCGCGGTTGCTCCCAGCATGACTTCCCGGTCGCGTGGGTCCATTCCATGACACTGCAGTTTGATAAACAGCCAATCCGGTCGCCCTTTCACCGTGATCCTTGCGCCCTTCCACAGTCCGAACCGATACATGGTAGGCGGGTTTTTGCTGGTGAGTGAGCCATTCTCAACTCGAATCACGCGGCGTCCGTCAGGACGGAGAAAGGCCAACATCAACGGGCCCTCGATCATCAGCGGAAAGACGGTTGGCATGCGTCCCACTTCAAGATCACGGCCCTGACGATGGGCCTGCGGGCGGTGCAGGGGAGGGAAGCATTCATAGAGCGAATTAATCTTGGCAATGTGAGTTTGGTGATAGAGGCCAGGCGGCAGCGTGAAATCGGCATAGCAACCCGTTTCTGCCAGCACTTGCATTTCGGAATCCACTCCACAGTTGTATCCGCCAGCAGAATTTGCGAGGGCAAAGTTACCGTGAACGAAAGCGTAGCGGGGCGAACCTTCACCGTCTAAGAAACTGAGGCTGCCGTGCTCGTATGCCAGGGCATCACGAAACTCAAGGAGCAGGCGACGCGTGTTCTCCGCGTTATCAGGATGCTTGAGGCCGTGGTGTAAGTGGACTTCGACTTCACCCCAACCTGCATTGCAGTGGCTGGCCAGGCGGCCCAATAAACCCCGGTCGTATTGCTCGGCAGGGTAGAAGTAGGTATGAACGAAAGGCCGGCCGTCGTCGTCGCGCAGGGCGTCAAAAAC
>JBELAE010000179.1:0-9545 GCA_049509155.1 Candidatus Sulfotelmatobacter sp. | reverse complement strand
GCTTCGCTTCTGGGGTGCATGCGAACTTCCATCATGCTCTGCCATACGGAATGGCTGTAGCGATAGCGAGTGAAATGGCGAATGGCGTAGAGCATTAGTTTGGGAAAGCAGCCTCAATCGGGTATTCGATATAAAGTTCTTGCACAGCCGCATGCAGTTCGCTGCATTGCTCGGTAATTGCCGCAAGATATTGGTGCAATCCGGCAATGATTTCGCCAAGCTGTGCGTAGGCGACCATCGATCGCAAACGCCCGATCAATCTTTCGACCTTTTCGGTCCTGCGGCTCAAGGAAAGATTGCTGATTGACGTCAAAGCCTCGTGCATTCGGTCCAGCGAATAACGGACCGAATAAGGGAACCCAGGTTTCAGCAGGAGAAAATTCGCGATCCGATCCGGCTTGAGTTCGGCGGTGCATGCCTTGCAATACGCTTCAAACGCAGCGCAGCTGCTTAACAGGCCCACCCAATCTAAATCATTCGCATGCTTGTCGACGACAAAATAAGCTTCCAGCAGGACGCAGAGATTGCAGGCCCTCTCTATATATTTGCCGAGCTGAATAAAATGCCAGGCCTCGTCGTGATTCAGGGTGGCGGCGGTAATTCCATTAAACCTGTACGAGCCTTCGCGAACCAGGGTCACTACTCGCATTGCCGCTGCATCATCGTCGGGCTGCAGCTCGAAACCAGTCACATCGTGGAAAAGAGTATTCAGGTGCTCCCACATCTCCGAGCTGATTTCCTCGCGCACTTGCCGGGCATTTTCGCGGGCCCCGCTGATGCATTTCACAATCGAAAAGTCTCCTTCCGGATCGGCCACCAACAAATGCAGAGCACGGTGGGGGTCGACGTTGCCGGCAGCCGCGCCGGGAGCTAGCGAGGAAACCGCGCGAAACCAACGCTCTTCCGTGGAAAACTTTGCGGGGTTCAGAATCAGGCTGTAAGTCGCCTTCAACACACGCGAGGCATTGTCCGCCCTCTCAAAATAACGGCTCATCCAGTAGAGACTGTCGGCTACGCGAGAAAGCATGATGTTTTGTATCTCACTTCTTCAAAATCTCAATTCTGCAAGACCCACGTGTCTTTCGAGCCGCCGCCTTGAGATGAATTGACTACCAGTGATCCCTTTCGCAGCGCCACTCGCGTGAGGCCACCGGGAACAATGGTAATCTTTTCGCCGTAGAGCACATAAGGTCGTAGATCGACGTGACGGGGCTCGATGGTTCCGTCCACAAAGCATGGCGCGGTCGAAAGATTGATGGTCGGTTGCGCGATATAGTTTCGCGGCTGCGCGTTAATTTTCTCGCGAAACTCCGAACGCTCCCGTTCCGTGCTGTGCGGACCAATCAACATTCCGTAACCACCCGACTCGCCCACAGCTTTTACCACGTATTCCTCCATGCGCTGGCAGACGTGGTCCCGTTGCGCTGGATCGGACATCAACAGGGTTTCGACGTTTTCGAGAATCGGGTCCTGGTCGAGATAATAGCGAATGATTTTGGGCACATAGGCATAGATGGCCTTGTCGTCGGCGACTCCCGTCCCCAGCGCATTTGCGAAGGCTATATTTCCTGCCCGATAGGCATTGAAGAGACCCACAGCACCGAGCGCCGAACCGCTTTCAAATACCAGAGGATCGAGATAATCGTCGTCAATTCGCCGATAGATCACATCAACGCGTCGCAGTCCGAAAGTGGTTCGCATATAAACGACATTATCGTGGACCACTAAATCTCGTCCTTCTACCAGTTCAATGCCCATCCGCCGTGCCAGATAAGCATGTTCGAAGTAAGCGGAGTTATAGGCGCCCGGAGTCAGTAACACGACGGTGGGCTCGGAGCGGCCCTCCGGGGCCAGAAATCGCAAAGTCGATAGAAGCGCCTGGCTGTACTGCTCAATCGGCCTCACCCGGCATTTTTGAAACAGCCCGGGGAATATTTGCTTCATTACTCTGCGGCTGGTGAGCATGTAGGAGACCCCGCTGGGGACGCGGAGATTGTCCTCCAAAACCACAAAGTTCCCCTCCGGATTTCGTATCAAATCCGTCCCCACCACCGTGAGGTAGACGTCGCGAGGCACTTTGATGCCGCGCATTTCCCGGCGGTAATGTTTGCAGGTGTAAACAATCTTACCGGGCACGACGCCATCTTGGATGATCTTCTCTTCACTATAGACATCTTTGAGGAAGAGATTCAGAGCGGTGATCCGTTGAGTGAGTCCGCGCTCGATCTTTTCCCATTCCGCCGCAGTGATAATTCGGGGCAGCAGATCGTGAGGAAAAATCCGCTCTGTGCCTTTGTCGTTTCCATACACGGTAAACGTGATGCCCTGGTTGAGGAACGACTGGTCAGCTTCGTGTTTGCTGCGTCGCAATTCGCCCGGACCCAGGCTCAACAGCAAGTTGTAAAGTTGACGATATTGTTTCCGCGGGTGATCCACGGCGCGGAACATCTCGTCGTAAGCGCCATCGAGTTCGTAGCCGTGGAGGCTTTCCGCACCGCCGCGATCCGAGGTATCCGTTTCTATAATCATGATTACAGCGTTCCCTTCAGAATAGCGCATTAGACGGTGAATCGATGACCGGAAAAGCGATGCGAGTCATTGAAGAACCCGCGCTAGGCGCGCACTGGAAATGTCAGGCGCCGAAAGGGACGGCTCCGAGCGCCTCGGCCGCAAGATACTGGCTCCACCAGTCTCGTGCCCTCCCGGTGATCGGATTAGGAGCCCTGAGCCTACCAAACTTGGAACAACGCTCTAGCTCTGTCCGGCGCTTAGTTTGGAAGTGACCTTATGGCATGGACACGACATGCGAGTAGCAGTTTATAGGTCTCGATTGACGGTCCTCAGGTGGGCAATTTTGTCTCTCGGGCAAAATGGCTGTTGCCAGTCTCAACGGGGAGGGGCCTTTCCTGGCGATGTTGGGCTAGGTGGGGGTTTTGAGGCCGAGGCCTGTCGACAGCAGGTGCAATGTCAGGAGGCAGGTCGTATGGCCAAACGCCCATGGCAGCGGTTCCCCGCAATCGTGCTACGCCATCTATTTGCGAACCTTCAGGGCGGCCGCCAACTCCGGCGGGAGCGGTGCTTTCGTTACATCGCGGAACTCCGGCCAGATTTGGAGAACATTCACGTTCAGGTCTGCCAGCATGCCGCCGGTGGGAGGTAATCCCAATCCGGGTAAGGGTACGACTCGGCCCGTGATCATCGCTGCGTCCCTTCCGTAAGTCACCAACTGATAATGAAATATCCAGGCGAGGGTCCGGTTATCGAACATTCCATTGGGTTCGAGCGGGCCGAGTGCGATGGTTTGCTTTTCATCGAGAGATCCAACATTAAACTCTAACCCTCTTTGGTTCGCAAAGAGCAGAACCTGCACCATCATCACGTCCAGCCGCTTGTTTAGGCAGTGGAGTCCGACCGGGTGATCGATGTTGTAGACGAAAGGAACTTGGTCCGTCGGCTTACGTATTGATTGTATGAAAGCCACGTTTGTCTCCTGTCATGCGCAGTTCAGGTCGGGGCTGAGACAATTGCCGATCCGTACGAACTTGCGGCGGTCAGCCATTTAAGACTCAAGTGCTGGCCAGAATGCATGTCTCTAGTAATGAAATCGGAAACGGTGGGCAAAAAACGACACGTGAGGGCCGGATCTTTTTGTAGCTGCCGGGCAGAGCCTTGCAGGTCAGTGGAAGTAGGGATGCCTGGCTATGGTTCGTTTTCTCGGCCGAGAGGGTACAAGTCAAACAGCGAAAGGAACTTGGACGACTCACTGAAAGTCAATTGGGCGATAAATCCCCAACATCCTCATTGACCCGGTCGGCCAGCCGGCCGCGGCTCAACGAGCGTACAGGCCTGGTTTCGCCAGTCTGCGTCCTGGGGTAGAATGCTCGTCTCCTCGACTGGCACAGCGGAAAGGATGATAGGCATGGAATCAGAGATCAAGATCGGCCAGCAATTCGAGTTCGCGAAACATGCAGATAAAGCGTTTAGGCAGAAGGCGGTCGTAACCCGAGTTTTATCCAATCGGGAAGAAGGACTCGGTCCGGAGGTGGACGATTACATGGCCGATTGGATTGAAGCGAAAACACTCTCGGAACAGCCAAAGACGCTGGTCTTCGCCCTTGCAAACGATGGAAAGACTTATTTGAATGGCGAGAGGGTTGACATAATCGTGGACCTTGCCGCGTAGCTGTTGCGGGTGGTGAGTGAACAAAACTGTCGCTAACTCCCGATAGCACTCATTGACTGGCTCGTTCGAATCCTTGGGGGCCAACCTTTACTTTGCTCCATTCCCCTCGGCCCGTTGCGCGCTCCGATTTTCAGTAGCGGCCAAACTCCTCATCCGGTACCATCTCTCTCCGAGGCAGCGCAGAGACTTTTTTTTGCCGCTTCTCATCACGATCGACTCATGCGAACCAATCGCAGACGCCACCGTCTCGCCGCACTCGCGCTTCTCGCGCTCTTCTGTGTTGCCGGCTGTGCTCCGCCCGCCTTCGCGAAGAACAGCACGCAAATCGTGGTGGTCCCTGTTGCCAACATGTACTCGCATCCCAGCGACCAGTCCGACGTTGTGTCGCAGGCCATCTACGGCAGTAACGTAACCCTGCTGACTGCGCGCGGCGAATGGTGTCGCATTCAAACCGCCGACCATTACAAAGGATGGGTGCCCAGCCGCCAACTGCGCCTGGTTCAGAGTGGCGACGGATATGCCACGACAGGCGTCATCGTCCAGGTGCAAAATCTCTTCGCCAATCTCTATCGCGAGCCCGACGTCACCCGCCACAAGCCCGTCCTCACCATTCCTTTCGAGACGCGCCTGGAAGTGATCCCCGACAAAGAAGACGTTAAGGACAACAACGAAGAGAAGAACGGGAAACCAGCCACGCCAACAAAGAAATCAGCCACGCCAAAAATAGGGACGACAAACAAAACCGATGCAGAACACACCCCGGACGGTTGGCTACAGGTCCGTCTACCCGACAAGCGCAGTGCGTGGATCCAGTCAGCCGACGTCTCTGACCCGAAGCCCTTATCCATCCCCGAATCCATCGAACTGGCCAAGCGCTTTCTCGGCCTGCCTTATTTGTGGGGAGGCACCTCGAGCTTTGGCTTCGACTGTTCCGGCTTCACGCAAATGTTAATGCGCGCCCGCGGTTTCACCATGCCGCGCGACGCCGACCAGCAGGCCGCATGGGCAGGCCTGATCGCCGTCGATCTCAAAGATCTGCAGCCCGGCGACCTGCTGTTTTTCGGTTCATCGCCGCGCAGCATCACCCACACCGCCATGTACATTGGAGACGGCGAGTTCATTCAAGCCGCTACCAACGGACACCCGGTTATCCAGGTCAGCCGCCTGGACGACCAGCCCTGGACGCAGCTTCTGGTGGCCAGCCGCCGAGTGAAGTGAACGCCGTCTGTTTCCCGCGCGCGCGGCAATCCCCATGTGGCGACTGCCGCCTTCGCCTGTCGCGCGCGGGCGAAGCCCCGCGGCGTTCACCGTGAACTCCGCCCGGCGCAATTGAGATTTTGATTTTCTGAGTTACACTTACCCGCCGGAACCCCATGCCCCAAACCCTCGACGCGCTGCTCACCCGCCTGGAAGCCGCCAAGAGCCACTTCGGTCCAGGCGCAGCCGCAGAAACGAAACGTCTGCTCGACTCCCTGGCAATCCAAACTTTCCGCGACCCCAAATCCCTCATCCGCTTTCACGAGGCCCTGCTGTTTCTCCGCGCCTTCCCGCATTCACCCTCGACTGTCCCGCCGATCGAAAAGCTGTTAAACACGTTCCACAAGCGCGTCGAGCACCTGCGCGAACTCGGCCTCGATATGTCGCCCTTCGACGACTTCGACACTTCCGGCATCGCCGGCACAACCATGCAGGACACACTCAATTTCGAAGCCGCCCGCTCGCTGGCACGCCGCATCCCGCGCAATGTCGAAATCGCGTGGCAAGATCACGGAGACGACTACTGGGATGATTCTCAAGCCGAACGCGCCATAGGATCCATCTGGCCGCGCTTCATCCCGCTGCTAGCCGAAGACGCCGACGTCGAAGCCAACATCCCCTGGAGCCGCTGGCTTGACGCCGCGCGAGGCCATGAGCGCGACCTCGAATGGCTAATCCGCCGCTTCGAGCAATTGCCGCTCAGCCAGCCTCAACTAAGAAAAGCGAAGCGGAAAAACACCCACCCAGAAAACGCCAGCACTCGCGCAGCACTCTACGACTCTCTGCGCCTTCCACTCCGCTGGCATCTCAAGAATCTGAAGTTCTCGCGCACCCGTAACTGGACGCGCCCGCGCCCCTTCTACTACCACACCGAACCGCTGATCACTCGCAGCCGGGTCTCGCTGTCCGACGAACTCGCCCGCCCCGCGCCGCGCCTCGTCAAACTCTCCCCCCGCGAAGGCGAGTCCGTCATGCACACCATCCGTGAAGTCATGGTGGTGCGCTACCGCGAACTCTACGGCACCACACTCGGCGATCCGCGCTCCATGGTGCGGGCCGATCTTGGTTTTGGTAAGCGTGGTTCTGATAAGAACGCTCGCGGCGTCGTCATGTATTTCTGGAATCTACCCGCCGAGCGCCGCCTGCCGTTGCGCGCCTACGTCGCCGGATTCACCCTGAAGAACGGCGTCCCCATCAATTACATCGAAGCCATCGGCCTCTGCGAATGGATTGAGGTTGGCTTCAACACCTTCTACACCTACCGCCAGGGCGAAACGGCAT
The DNA here is from genome assembly GCA_049509155.1 of Candidatus Sulfotelmatobacter sp. Taxonomy (GTDB): domain Bacteria; phylum Acidobacteriota; class Terriglobia; order Terriglobales; family Acidobacteriaceae; genus Sulfotelmatobacter. The sequence goes on along the minus strand of JBELAE010000179.1, from coordinate 2,824 downwards.
GGATCTACGCCCAGGCCCTGCGCTGCCTTCGCGTCTTCACCGGAGCCACGACGATTTCCGTCTATCCTTATCAGATCGGCCAGAACAACGACGAAGCTCTCGATTCCGGAGCCTTCTGGTTCTACCGCAAGCTAGGCTTCCGCTCGGGTAGAAAAGATCTGGAACAATTGGCCAGAAGGGAAGAGCAAAAGATCGTAACCAACCCGGAATACCGCACGCCCAAGAGGACGTTGAAGCGCCTGGCCGAAGCGCATGTGTTTTATGACTCGCCACAGCCCGGGGCAACCGTTTCAGACGCTAGCAGCGCCGTGATCAGAAGCGCCAGCAGCACCGTGATCAGAAGCACCGCTGCCGGTATCCCCGTGGAAGAGCGGCCATTCAAGGGCCGCCTCAACGCTGTTTCGAAAGGAAAGGGCTTTAGCCCTCGTGGCGACAAATCCGGCCTCTGGGATACTTTCTCCACCCGCAACCTCGCCCTGCGCGTGAACCGCCACATGGCGCGCGAGTTCGCCGGCGACGCCGAAAGAATCCGCGCCGCTTCCGTCGCCGCAGTTTCACGCGCCTTAAGCATCAACCCATCCCGCTGGAATCCCGCCGAGCGCGAGGCCCTCAATAACTGGTCGCTCGTGCTGGCCCTGATTCCAGACTTGTCGCGCTGGTCGCGTCAAGAAAAACAAGCCGCCGCCCAGATCATCCGCGCCCAAGCCGGTCCCAACGAAATGCGCTACCTCCGCCTGACCCAGCAACACCCGCGCTTGCGCGAAGAACTACTGCGCCTGGGATCCTAGTTCTACCCGCGAGCGACAACACTGCCCACGCCTTGTCATTCCGACGCGGCCGACGAGAGCCCCCAAAATTCTTGTCATTCCGACGCGCGAGCGAAGCGAGACAGGAGGAACCTGCTTTTGCGCCGGCACCCACTATGGCGGACTCGAATGCGCGGCCCGGATGTCCCGGAATTACACTCCTGCTATAAACGAACCTGATGGCGGCAACTTCCCCGGCCCTCAACCCATGCCCCACCCTATCCTCCTCTATGACGGCGTCTGCGGCCTGTGCAACCGCCTGGTGCAGTTCATTCTGCGCCGCGACGCGGATGCCGTCTTCCAATTCGCTTCGCTGCAGAGCCCGCTGGCGCGGCAGATTCTCACGCGGCATGGCGCCGATGCCGGGGATCTCGACACGGTTTATGTCGTGGTCAATTACGACCTTCCGGACGAGAATCTGCTGCCTCGGTCCGACGCTGTGATCTTCATCCTCAGGCACCTGGGAGCCGCCGAGCTTCGCTCGGCCCGTCCGGGTTTGAGACCCGAACCCACAGAGTCAAAAGCCACCAAGCCCCGTGGACTTATATTTTGGCGATTCGCCGGATCTGTGCTCTTACTCATCCCTCGCCCCCTCCGCGACTGGGGATACCGCGTCGTAGCCCGCAACCGCTACCGTGTCTTCGGTCGTTCCGAAACCTGCATTCTTCCCGCCCCTGAACATCGCGATCGCTTCATCGATCCCTAGTCGAGGAGGATGCAAAGCAATAAGAAGTGCCCCCAGCCAAGAGCTAAGAGCCAACAGCTAACAGCCTCTTTCCATGTGATCCCGGTCACATCCAGCCCGGGGCTGTGTAGAATAAGCTGCTGCGATCTCGTGCTTCGGTTTCGGCACGAAGAACAATTCCTCCGCGTCGAGGTTTTCGTCATGGCCGATAAAGCCGTCATCGATCCCCAGGCTCCGCAAACCCAGGCTCCGCAAACCCAAACTTCACAACCGCAGGGCCCTAACATCGATTCCATTCTGAACGAGCAGCGTAAGTTCGAACCCCCCGCGGAATTCAGCCGGCAGGCCCACATTCAGACCCTCGCTCAGTACGAGCAGCTTTACAAGGAGTCCATCGACAGTCCCGATACCTTCTGGTCAAACGTCGCCAGCGAACTGCACTGGTTCAAGAAATGGGACAAGGTTCTCGAATGGAATTGCCCGTGGGCGAAGTGGTTTGTCGGCGGCCAGATCAACCTCTCGTACAACTGCCTCGACCGCCATGTCTCAACCTGGCGCAAGAATAAAGCCGCCATCATCTGGGAGAGCGAGCCCGGCGAAGTGCGCATCCTCACCTATCAGCAACTGCATCGCGAAGTGCAGAAATTCGCCAATGTTCTGAAGGGTCTTGGGGTGAAGAAGGGTGACCGTGTCGCCATCTACATGGGCATGACCCCGGAACTGCCCGTAGCCATGCTGGCCTGCGCCCGCATCGGCGCGCCCCACACCATCGTCTTCGGCGGATTCTCGTCGAACGCCTTAGTCGACCGCATTCACGACTCGCAGGCCACGTGCGTGATCACGCAGGATGGATCCTACCGCCGCGGCGCAGAAGTGAAACTATTCCCCGCGGTCGAGGAAGCGCTGAAGTTGTGCCCCAGCGTGAAAAACGTGGTTGTCTACAAACGCACCGGGTCCGCCATCAACCTGCAGCCCGGCCGCGATCACTGGTGGCACGAATTGATGGCCAAGGCTTCCGACGTCTGCCCCGCCGAGCCCCTCGACGCCGAGCACCCGCTCTACATCCTCTATACCTCCGGAACCACCGGCAAACCGAAAGGCGTGGTCCACACCACCGGCGGATATTCCGTCGGTACCTACCTCACCACAAAATGGGTCTTCGATTTGAAAGACGAAGACACCTACTGGTGCACCGCCGACATCGGATGGGTCACCGGCCACAGCTACATCGTCTACGGCCCGCTGCAGAACGGCGCCACCAGCCTGATGTACGAGGGCGCGCCGAACTTCCCCGAGCCCGACCGCTTCTGGTCGATCATCGCTCGCCACAAAG
>JBELAE010000178.1:0-9600 GCA_049509155.1 Candidatus Sulfotelmatobacter sp. | reverse complement strand
CCTGCAGCGCGTCGCGTTGCGAGGGTGGCGTGGCTGGTGGCGTAGGTTGCGGCGCAGATTGTGTCGTCGAAAGCGTCTTGTGACTTTGCGTGGGTGGTTGCTTCGGGTCGGGTGCGGGGTTATGTCCGGAAACGGCCGACGCGCTCTGCTCCCGTGGCCAGACGGGCAAACCAATACCCGTGGACGAAGTAGTCACTGCACGATCCGGGTTCGTGGTGGTGGTTGCCATCGAGAGACAGTCACTTGTAAAGTTAACGGGCTTTAAGCTGAGTTGCAATTACCTGGACATGACCCTTCGGGCATGTACTTTCGTAAGACGATCGTAGTGGTGCAGTCTTGGAGGAGGATTTGTGTTGGGATATGGGTTCAGGCACGCTCCCAGCGGCTAAAGCCGCTTGTCCCTGAGCCTTTGTTGGCAGCGCTGAACAGGCTGCGGAAAAAGTCGCTACGGACACAGAATGCGACCAACCGGGGCTGAAGCCCGCGCTGATTCTGGACCCTTTACGCGGCGCTGAAGCGCCGCTCTTCCACGATGCCACACGCTTTTCTGGGTTTTTCCGTAGCCTGTGAAGCGATGCCCTGATTCGAATCTTGGCATCGCTGATGTGACGTCCTGATACGAATCTCTTTTCACTGCCGCGGCGATTTTCTGGTTTCCGGACAGATCGCGAGAGTCCGCGCTGGCTTGCGAACGTGAGGAGTAGAATCCTTCGAAATCAAGACAGCTACTCAGGGATGAGCGTCTATGCCTCTGCCGCGCACTCACGGATCTCCCAGCGCCACGGTCGCCGCGCTGATTGTTGTTGGGATGCTGGCCATGCTGGTTATTCCCGCGGCGCTTACTTTGCATTCCGTGAGTGTTCCGGGAAGGCTTGAGGTTGGGGCGAATGCTTCGCCGCATGGCTACACGTGGAGCTTGCTTCTTTTCATCGTTCCGATTCTGGCGATTACGCTGTGGTTTCTGCCCAGCGAAGGTTTGGAGATTCCGCAACGGGCGTTCTGGCGGACTATCGGCATTCTCGTGCCTTTGGGATGGCTGCTCGATATTCTCTTTGCGCGATGGTTTTTCTGTTTTCCGAATCCGCTGGCGACTCTGAGGATTCCGGCCCCGGCTTTTGGCAGGCCGGTGCCTATTGAGGAGTATATTTTTTATTTCGCGGGATTCATGGCGGTTCTGCTGCTGTATATCTGGCTGAGCGAATACTGGCTGGCTGCTTATAGCGTGTCGGATTATCCGGCCGAGGCGAAGAGCGCCGGCCGACTCTTTCAGTTCCATCCCACCTCGCTGATTGTCGGCGTGATCCTGATTGGCGCAGCCTGGTTGTACAAGAAGCATTTTGCGCCCCTTGCGGATCGGGATGGCTTCGCCTGGTACTTCACGTTTCTGGTGAGCGGCGGCCTGGTTCCCGCGATGAGTTTCTATCCGGTCGCGCGGCGGTTCATCAACTGGCGTGCTTTCAGCCTGACGCTGTTTTTTATGCTGTTGGTCAGCGAGTTCTGGGAAGTGACGCTGGCTCTGCCTTACGGCTGGTGGGAATTTCAGCACCGGCAGATGATGGGGCTGTTTGTGGGAGCGTGGTCGAATCTGCCGATTGAAGAAGTTTTTGTATGGATTGCGGTGACGTACGCGACGACCATTGTGTTCGAGGTCGTCAAGATCTGGCAGGCCTCGGGAAGGCGAGCGAAGGATGCATTCTTCGGGTCGCGAGACGGGTCGTAGAGTGTTGCTGACAACGCTTTTCGTCGGAGTTTTCAAAACACCTTCTCTTGATAGGATTGGCGGCAAGGCTGGCGAATTCATGATTGACGCGCGATCCGTCTTGTTGGGCCTGGGCTTAATCCTGTCTGCGGTGATGCCGACTCCGGGCCAGGCGGCACAGCTTCCTCCGAGTCCGTCTCATCTGTTGGAGCGCGCCCGCACCCGGCTCATTTCCGAAGTCGCCCGGCAATCCCGTTACACCTGCGTACAAAACGTCGCCCGACGCGCCTATGAGTCAGATTCCAAAGCTTCGCCAAGCTGCGACGACATCGTCAGTGGCCGTTCGGGCCGGAAACATGTTTCTCGGCTGATCTCGTCGGATCATCTGCAGCTCGATGTGGCTATCGCCGAAAACCGCGAGATTCATTCCTGGCCTGGCGCTTCGGCGTTTGCCGAAGAAGAAATTCGCGAATTGGTTGGCAGCGGGGGACCGTTCGGAAGCGGAGACTTTGCCGCCTTTATTGCCGGCATTTTTGGAGGTTCGGCTGCAGTGAAGTTCTCGAAGGCGCGCACGGTCAACGGACACGCGCTTCTCGAGTACACATTTGAGGTGTCGCAGGGCGCGAGCAATTATGCGACCGCCAGTTCGGCGGGTAGAATTGCGACCGCTTACGGCGGCTCATTTTTGTTGGATCCTCAAACTGCGGATCTGGTTCAGCTGTCGGTTCGCACTGCGGAACTGCCGGCCGCCACGGAGGCCTGCCAAGCGACGAGCGCGATTGAATACCAGAGAATCGGCGTCCACGGCCAAGACGTACTCATTCCGCGCGAAACCGATCTGCGCACCACTTTCCGCGATGGGACGGAAACCGCCAGCGTAACTTCATACTCGAATTGCCGCGAATATGCGGGACATGCTGTACTCCGGTTTGATGTTGCAGAAGCCGCACCGAAGACTTCGCCGGCCCGTTCGGAGGAGTCCTCGATGACTCCTCCGGCAGTCAGTCCGTTTCCGTTGGGGCTTACCTTCGAGTGCCGAATTGTGACGCCGATCGATTCCGATACGCCAGCGGGGCGCCCCATCGAGGCTCTTCTGCGCACCCCGCTGCGCGGAACGGACGGAGAGATCTTGGCGGGCGTGGGCACCAAGATACACGGACGGCTCGTGCGCCTGGTTGAGTATACAAGTCCGCATAATTACTTTGAGGCAGACGTGCGTCTCGACAGTATCGAGCTGAATGGAACCAACCCGCCCCTTTATGCCGTCCTGGCGCACCAGCCGCCGTCGCCGAGCACGGTCGCCCACGATCTTCGCGAGAATCGGTTCTCCGACTTCGCTGCGACCGCTGCCCGAAACGTTGGAGCTTTTTTCTTCGTGCAGAAACATCTCGACGTCCGGCAGTGGGATTCTACGTGGCTCATAACTCTGCCCGAGGCCAGCACTGGGCCGAGTAAGGAACCACAACGACTCTCCGCAGCGCCGCAACAGGTCTCAGAGTCGGAAGCTGCGCAGAACTTCATTCTGGCGATTGGCTACTCGGAGCAGGCGGCCGATCTTCTGGGTGCAAGAAACGGAATCGCGGATGTCGGGGATAATCCGAGACTGGTGGACGTCCTCGCATATTCCCGAAAGGCGATCGAGGCTGGAAAAGCTGCTGATCCGGATCGACTCAACGACTTGTATCCGGGATTGGGAGATAAATTCAGACTTCAGTTTCTGAAGGCTTTGATCTTGTTTGTTCATAGCCGTGAGACACAGGGTGATTCTTCCGGCGTTGCGAAAGCGGAATTGAGCCAAAGCACTCTTCTGTACGATGAATGGGCGAACTGGTATGAGCCCCTGCGCCGAGACATCGCCCAGGCTGTTCGCTCAGGAGCAGCCAACCCATCCTCGGCTGAACCACGGTAGAGGATCCGAACGAACGGTTTCGGCGGCAAGGATTTTCTCTCCCTCGTTACGAACCAGCGTAGTTACTAAGGGGGCGTGCGCGGTTGGGGATAGGATTCATGGGATAGGGCCCTGGCCGACCTGAATTTTTTCTGGGCGGTGCATGCATGATGGACGCAGGACTATCTCCCGCGCGAAAAGCCAGGGCGAAGCACCGGCTCGAACTCCGCACGCTGACCTATGTGACGCTGGATGAGGCGAACGGCGGGATCGTTCGCAATGTTAATCATGAAGGCATCGGAGTGCAGGCGGTGACTGCGGTTCGTCCGCGGCAGCAGTTGCGGGTGCGGTTTGAGCTGAGCTATCCCCGCTTGAAGCAGCCTCGGTCGGAGCAACCTCGGTCGAACTAACTTCAGTCGAACTATCTTCAGTCGAACCAGCCTCAGTCGAACCAGCCGCTGTCGAACCAGCCTCGGTTGAACCATCTGCAGTCGAGCCGTTCGCGGCTGTGCGTGGAAGGGCGCGGCGAAGTCGTGTGGGCCAATTCTTTCGGGCAGTGCGGGATACGCTTCGTCGATCTGCCGCCGGGCATGACGCGCCAGATCAATGAATGGATTTTCGGCAACTTGCTGGAAGGCATTGCGCTGCATGCCGAGAAGGCGGACTCGATGTTTGCTGGTGGGGCGCTGTCGGCCGAAGGTCCGTTTCGCGGGTCGGCGCTGGGGTTGCCGGGGTCGGAAGTGGACGATGGGCTGATGATTTCCGCAACCCCGCTGAAGGTAATCGAGTTGCCGGTGCGGGCCGACCTGCCGCTGCCCGCTTACCGGGTCGATGCAGGCGCCGAGACGGGCCCGCCGCTGCCAGAACTGGACTGGCTTTCGCAGCCGCTTTCCGGCCGCAGTCTTGTGTGGACTGTCAATACACTTGTGGCGCTGGCGGCGCTGCTGTTGTTTGTGCTGGTTTTTCTTTCGGTGACTGGTGAGCCTCCGCGCTGGCCGCTGGGCATGATGGGCGGAGCCGCACTGTTTGTTACCGCGCTGTATTGGGGATTCTTTCGGCTGTTCGGAGGGGCGAGTCCGGGCGCGAGATTGGCGAGGCTGGTTGGATCAAACATGGACGAGGACTTGGAAGCGGGAGATGATCGGTTTCGATGAATTACACCCAGCGTCTAGACAGGTTGCTAAGAAACTTTGTTTGTGACCTCAGGTCTAAGGCGCTTACAAAAGAAGCCTGATCACAAGCGCTGTCGGCGCCGCGCCACACAAAAATCTAGTTTGCGAAATATTGCTGCGCCAGCCAGAGTTGCAGGGTACGCTGCTGTCGGGGCGCTAGCTTCACGAAGCGGATGCCCAGATTTCCGCGCTGATCCTGCCACGCGATTTCCGCGCGGGCTTTCAGGCCGGAGCGAGCCCCGGGCAACTCGAACGAAACCTGCATTGCTTTTGCGGCTTCGACCGGATCGCTGGTGTGAATCTGCATGCCACCCTGACTGAGATTGACCAGGAACGCGTCCTTTGGCTTCTGGCCCTTGCAGTTCAATGAGACCGGAACTTCTAGGCCGGCGCGATGGTAACGCAGGCGGCCGTCGAGAATCATGCTGCGGGCGGCGGATAGGGTGCGCACGGCCTGTTCGACTGAGATTGGTTTCTCGAAGGCAAAGAGCGCGCCAGTTTGATCGAGAGTCTGAGTGCAGTGCGGGCCGCCCATGATCACGAGCGGGACCGTTTTCGGGCCTTCCACGCTTTGCAGTTCGTTCAGGAATTGGGAGCTGCCGTTTAGATCGCAGTCCACGATTAGGGCATCGATTTTCGATTTGCTGAGGCGGGCCAGAGCCCGCTCGGGTTCGCTCTCGACGGAAACGTCCATGTGGAGGCCGCCGAGGATGCATTCCAGAACACTGACTTCCTGCCAATCGCGCGAAAGAACCATCGAGGAAAGTGTCATGAGTTCCACTGTAGACAGGTCCGTAATGGGGACGTAGATAACTAACGTAACGAGGGGCTTCCGGCTTCGGGAGGGCGGGTCTCGGGGATGCGCGAGTAGAAATCGGCCGGTTCAGGGACTGGCTACCCGGAAAATTTCCTTACGGCGCCACCAGCATGGGCTCTTCGGAAGCTGGCACTAAAGGACGGGTTTTCAGAGACGTCGCCTCCAGCGTCGCGAAGTCGCGAAACGGATTGTAGTCCGTGGTCTTGAAAGCGTGTGCCGCCATTATCGCCAGGTATTCGTGGCGCGAGAAATAGTTCAGGATCCACATCAGACGTTCGTTCCCGACCAGAACTTTATAGGTTTCCTCTTTTGTAGACCCATCCCAATACGATTTATAGTCCAGACACAGGGGTTGCTTTGCCTCGGACAGATAGATGTTTTGAATCACGTGTGCGAGGATTTCCTCGCTATCGGTGGTGTACCTTGAGAAGCCGTTGCTGTAGTTAAGGTTCACGGGAACGAACTTGTCGAACGAGTACCGATAGGCGTGCACCAGTTCGTGGAGCAGCACGTCGTCTCTAAGCTCGGGATTGTAGAGGATTACCGTATCGCCCGAACCATACGTGCGACCATAGGTCTCGTCTGTCTGTATGTCATATTTCAGCGGACCTGTCAGGGCGGTAAAGGATTGCTTCAGTTCCTGGGGCGATTTTGGGACGATCCAGACGGTCGTCTTCTTGTTGATATGACCCAGCACCATTCGGCCGACCCGATTGCCATCGATCGTTCGCAGCGAACTGTAGACGGCCTGCTCATAATCATCCAGTTCCTGTCTGTACATGTTATTTTCTATCGTTGCATCGGAGGAGGTATTGACCTTCATGTCAAGCTTTCGCTCTTCGAGGTACTGCCCTGCCCGATGAAATTCGTCTTCTTTATGTTGGTTACGCAACCGGGTATGCAAGTTGTAATTGACCTTAATCGGATATGCGCCGAACTTCAGCATAGTGCTCCTCCTAATAGCGCATGGTGGACCTCTCTGCCCCTGAGTTGGGCAAAGCAGCGGCCGAATTGATTATGCGAGGAGAGAAAACGCAGCAGCACGGAATCCCTTAGCAACCGAAATGGAGTCCAGCGTCGAACGCTCGTCTCTCTATATAGAGAATCGGAAAGGGCGAGTAAAAAACGACAACGCGCGAGCAAAATTTCTTTGTGTGGGGGCGGCGTGGCGTAAGAAATGAGTCAATTGACGTTCAATCGCGATTACGCTCAGACGGGTTCTGAGCGTAATTTGTCTGCTTGCGAGCTTCCCATCATTCGCAGACGCAACTAACAGTTTTCTTCAGGGCGCTATTGTCCGACGGAGCCGTTGCGGTGGACGCGGCCGCCTCGAAAGAAGCGGTGGTGCACCATGCTGTGGCCGAGCCAGAAGAAGATGACTGCCAAGAAGAGTACGAATAGGAAATGTTTGGTGCCGAACGAGGGGGGCGGCGGTGCAGCTGGGGCCGGCGTAGTGGAGTTCGGCGTACTCGAGTCCGGCGTGTTCGGTGAACTGGCCATAGAGTTGATTTTAGCCGCCTCGGTCAAGTTTGGCGCGGTTTCGCCTGTGAGGCGGGAAGGCGGGGCGACCCCGTCCACTGTTTCGACGGCATTGGCGCTTGTAAGGGCCCTCAGCCGGCTGTTGCCGGCCTCAGGATGACATCGGGATGTAATCTTCTCACTTCGTGCGGTACCACTCCACTGTTAGCCGCAGGCCCTCTTCGAAATTTATTTTGGGTCTGTAGCCGAGGGCAGCTTCTGCTTTTGAGATGTCGGCTAGGGAGTGTTTGATGTCGCCGCCGCGCTCGGGTTCGTACCTGGGTTGGCCCGAGTATGCAGTCAGGGTCTGCAACAGCTTGAAGGTTTCGTTGAGCGTGACTCTGCGTCCGGTGGCGACGTTGAAGATTTGTCCGGCGGCCTGGGTGGCGGGAGCGGTGCAGGCCAGCAGGTTCGCTTCGACCGCGTTGTCGATGTAGGTGAAGTCGCGGCTCTGCTCGCCGTCACCATAGACTGCGGGCTGCTCGCCGCGCAGCATCAAGGTGATGAACTTTGCCAGTACGCCGGAATAGGGAGACGACGGGTCCTGCCGCGGGCCGAAGATATTGAAGTAGCGCAGGGCCACGGTTTCGAGCTGGTAGCAGCGGTAAAAAGAAATCAGGTAGTGCTCGCTGGCCAGCTTGGCCACAGCGTAGGGCGAAATCGGGTCGGGGTTCATGGACTCGAGCTTGGGCAGCGTGGGAGTTTCGCCGTAAGCGGAAGACGAGGCTGCGAAGACTAGGCGCTTGACTTTGGCATCGCGGGCCGCCACGAGCAGGTTGACTGTGCCGTCTAGATTGGCGCGGTTGCTGGCCAGCGGATCGAGAACGGATTTCGGTACGGAGGGAATTGCAGCCTGGTGGAGCACGAAGTCGACTCCGGCGCAGGCTTTGTGCATGGCGTCGAGGTCGAGAATGTCGGCCTCGCGGAAGTCGATGCGATCGAGAATGTCGGCGATGTTTTCCCGCTTGCCGGTGGAGTAGTTGTCGACGCCACGCACTTGCTCGCTGCGGGCCAGCAGCGCCCGCGCCAAGGATGATCCGATAAAGCCGCTAATGCCGGTGATTAGATAGAGAGCCATGGTCTTTGTTGTTTAATCATCTTATTCGATCATCTTATTCGATCATCTTGTTTCATCGTCTTCTTTCATCGTCTTCTTTCATCATTCTCCTTCATCATAGCGAAGGGAGCAGGCTTCGTGAGGGAAGGAAGTGTGAAAAGAGTGTTAGAGGCGGGGGGCGAGCGTGAATCGGAAAACTGCGAGCGACAAAGATCTCAGTGCTTCAGCCGCTGAGTCTTCCTGCTGTGCAGAAGTTCTTAATAAAGGGGCGTGCCCGAGGAGGTCTCAGCGGCGGTCATGGTCTGTGCCGTTTGCCGGATCTGCGCCCATAGTTCCTCGCGTCCGGCGCCGGTCTTGGCGGAGTAGGGAAGCAGCCTGGCTGCGGGATATTCCTGAGTCAAGGTGCGGAGGGCGGTGTGGAGTTGATTGTTCGAGAGCCGGTCGCTCTTGGTGGCTACGAGGAGGAATTCGCGGTCCGAGGATTGGAGGAAGTCCAGGAGTTGCCGGTCACTTTGCTGCGGGGGAACATTGACATCGACCAGAACAATGCACAGGCCCAGGGTGGGGCGGTCGTTGAGGTAAGGCTCGATGAATTTCGGCCATTCCTGGGAAATCTCGCGGGAAATCTTGGCGTAGCCGTAGCCGGGGAGGTCGGCGAAGATCAGCTCGGGACGCGGCTTTCCGGGCCAGCGGATTTCGAAGAAGTTAATGCTGCGGGTGCGGCCGGGCGTGGAGCTGGTGCGGGCCAGCTTGGTGCCGACTAAGGAGTTGATGACGCTTGATTTGCCGACGTTGGAACGGCCGAGGAAGGCGATCTCCGGCAGGGTGGGAGCGGGGAAGTGCGCGGCATCGGTGGCTGCCGCGATGAACCGGGAGAGAACCCTCATGCGTTAGTTTGCAACGGAGGAGAGCTTGTTGGCAAGTTGCGAAGTGATAAGGATGCGAGCCAAACGCGCGATTACTGCGTCGCAAAGAACGCGACGCACCGCGCGGCTCGCCCAGATCCCTCGCGGCGCAAAAAGCGCTTGCTCGGGATGGCAACCAAGCTGAAGGACTACAAACGCTAGCGCACTGGTTCGCGGCGAAACTGTTTGCTCAGGGTTAGGGCCTGGTGCTGGTAGGACGAGCCTATGTTTGTGCCGTAGATTTTGTCGGGGCGCGATAGCAGGTGCATGTAGTTCAGGCGACCGACAAGTTGGCCGTGTTCCATCAGGAACGGAACTTCGTGAGCGCGAACCTCGAGCACGGCGCGGGTGCCTTTGATGTCGCTGGAACCGTAACCGAAGCCGGGATCGAAGAATCCGGCATAATGAATACGGAACTCACCATCTCCTTGATCAAGGGGTACCATTTCCGCAGCGAAATCCGGCGGGACGCGAACCCTTTCTCTCGATGCGAGAATGTAGAAATCGCCGGGCTCGAGAATCAGGTTCTTATTGGCATTCTGAT
>JBELAE010000177.1:0-9655 GCA_049509155.1 Candidatus Sulfotelmatobacter sp. | reverse complement strand
TTTTTCCCCTGGTGGTACGAGCCTTCGTATAAAGAGGATGCGGAGAAGCGACCGGTGCATCCGCTGACGGAGGAAGAAAAGAAACTGGTGGCGCGGCACGGGTTGAGCGACGGGCAGATCGCGTGGCGGCGGTCACGCTGGCAGATGATGCGGGGACAGGCGGCGCAGGAGTACGCGGAGGATGCAGTGTCTTGTTTTCTGGCGTCGGGGGAGTGCGTGTTTGATATGGATGCGATTGAGAGGGCCGCGGCGCATGCGGGACGGGTTTTGGAATCTCAGGATAATGGAAGGCTGCTGGTGTGGTTGCCGCCGAATAAGGCTGGACAGTTTGACTACATCATTGGAGTGGACGCGGCGGGCGGAGGGTCGGACGGGGATTATGCGTGCGCGCAGGTGATCGAGCGCACGATGGGGTTGCAATGCGCGGAACTGCGTGGACATTTTCCTCCGTATGAGCTGGCGCGGAGAGTGGCGGCGCTGGGGCAGGTGTATCACAACGCGCTGGTGGCGGTGGAGCGGAACAATCATGGATACGGAGTGCTGGCGCACTTGAGGCACATGGAGTACGGGAATATTTTTCAGCAGGGGGGGCAGGAGGGGTGGTTGACGTCGGCGGTGACGCGTCCGGCGATGATTGAGAACCTGGCGGCCGTGCTGATGGCGCAGCCGGAGTTGTTTCACAGTCCGCTGCTGCTGGGGGAACTGAAGACGTTTGTAAGGCATGCCGATGGGAGCGGTGCGGGAGCCGTGGGGGCGCATGACGATTGTGTGATGGCGATGGCGATTGCGCTGGCGGTGAGGCGGGAGGACGCGGGGAGAGCGGGACGGAAGAGGGGGGTGGAGATGGCGAGTTTGGTGGTGGGGTGAGAAGCCCTGGGACCTCTGACTTTCGATTGTGGAACACGGGAGAGTCGAAATCCCCACGTCTCGCAAAGAACGCGAGACCCTTCGACAGGCTCAGGGCGGGCTATGGGGCACCCACTCCTGTTTTGGGGATGTTCGTTCGTCACAGCCGGAATGGGGCGGACTGGAGTACGATGTCTGACTTTGTGGTTGGAAGTCAGGATCCCCACCCCTTCGGCTTCGCCTCAGGGCGGGCTCTGTCGCGGAAAACGCGACAAGGGTGGGGCACCCTCACGTCGTAGGTTGATTTGTGGTGGAAGCGGTCCAACATGTGCGGCGGATGCGGGGTGGGGCGCAAGGGCACTTGATGCGCTGCGCGGATGGAAATTTTTACGTGGTGAAGTTCCGGAATAATCCGCAGCATTTGCGGGTGCTGGCCAATGAGATGCTGGCCACGCGGTTGGCGGAACGGGCGGGGCTTCCGGTGCCGGCTACGGAAGTTGTGGAAGTGGATGAGTGGCTGGTGGAGCATACGCCGGAGTTGAGCATTCAACTGGCGCACAATACGATTCGTTGCCAGGCGGGACTACAATTTGGGTCGCGGTATGTGGTGAATCCGCTGGAGGGGCAAGTGCTGGATTATCTTCCGGTGGAAATGCTGGGGCTGGTGAGGAACCTGGAAGCGTTTCCCGGGATGCTGGTGCTGGATAAATGGACGGGGAACGCGAACGGGCGGCAGGCGGCGTTCTGGAGGAAGTTGCGGGAGAGGAAATATACGGCGTCGTTTATTGACCAGGGTTACTGCTTTAACGCGGGGGAGTGGACGTTTCCGGATTATCCGCTGCGCGGGGTTTATGCGCGGAATGAAGTGTATGAGAGCGTGCGGGGGTGGGAGTCGTTTGAGCCGTGGCTGTCGCGCATCGAGAAGATGGAAGAGGATGTGGTTTGGAGTTTGGCGGGAGAGATTCCTCCGGAGTGGTATGGCGGGGAGTGGGAGGAGTTGGAGAAGTTGGCACGGGCTTTGATCGCGCGGCGAGGGACGGTGCGGGAGTTGATTGAGGCGTTTCGGATTTCGCCAAGGCGGCCGTTTCCGGGGTGGAGGGAACAGGCTTAGTTCAACAGCAAGAGAATTAACCACAGAGGACACCGAGGAACACAGAGCAAGGGCTTGAACCACTAAGGGCACTAAGGTTCACGAAGGAATGGCGGAACGACGACAGCTCGAATTCTTTTTGCTGCGGTATGTGCCTCACGCGGTGCGGCAGGAGTTTGTGAATATTGGGGTGTTGATGGTGGAAGGTGGGGCGAATGGGTCGGTGCTGGCGGATGTTCGGTTTGCCAAGGATTGGCGGCGGGTGCGATGTTTGGATCCGCAGGCGGATGTGGAAGTGCTGGAGGCGCTGCTGCGGGAGATTCGAGCGGAGGTTGGAGAGATTCGGGATCGCGCGATGCTGATAAGGAAAATGGAGGACTCATTTTCGAATGTGATTCAGCTTTCCGCGCCCATGGCAGTGGTGACGGCAACGCCGGAGGCAGAGATTGAAATGGTGGCGTCAATGTTTGTCGATGAAGCGAAGGTTGCATCGACCAGGGTGCTCACCGGTCGTGGACTTATTCTAGGAGCGATGCGGGACGCGTTCGAGCGGGCGGGAGTGGCGAAGTTCGTGCTTCCCGTTCCTGCGGCACCCTATACGAAGGCGGGGGATCCGTTCGCTTTCGATTTTGGATATCGCGCGGGCGGGGAGATGAAGCTATTTCATGCGGTGTCGCTCAAGGCGGGCGTGGAGACGGCGGTTACGCTGGCGGCGCGGTATCCGAAGATTTTGCCGGTGATGGCGAAGGTGACTGGGACAACTCCTGCGCTGACGGCAGTGATCGATGACGATTTGGATCGCAGCGGAGATGCGGTGCAGTTTGCGCTGAGCATGATGGAAGAAGAACGGATTCGAGTTGCGGTCGCGGCGGAGATGCCGGGGATTGCGGAAGTGGCGCGGCGGGAGTTGGGAGTGTGAAGGTGCCGGCGGATTGCATGGGTCCTTCGCTGCGCTCAGGATGACAAGGAGCAGTTGAGGCGGGAATTTGGGAATGAGGACGGAGCTCCGCTGCGGCGGGGCTTTTCTGTTGGCTGGATTCGGGTTTAACCACAGAGGGCACTGAGGAACACAGAGGAAATCAAAAATCCTCGCCCTGTCGCTAAAAGGCGCGACAAACTAGCGGAGCGTTTTATTGCTGAGGGATAGAGTTCGCGGGCAGGAGTGCCCGCGCCACACGGACACGTCGAGCGTTGCTCGGCCGACGGACGAATGCGTCCGTCGCTACGTGATTTGAGGTAGAGAAAAACAATCATGACAATTACTGAGGCGGTACGCGGCGCCTGGCGCCGGGTGGCGGGAGTGTCTGCGGGGAGCTCCTCGATGAAACTTGAGAAGAGGCGGCGGACTTCGGCGTTGCCGTCGATCTTTAATTCTTACGGGCCGCTGAATGATGCGATGCCGAAACCCACGCCGTACAACTTGCGGAGATTTTCGGAGATTCCGATCGCGCGGCGGGCGATTAACTGCATCAAGGACCGGATCGCGGGGATGCGGTGGAGAGTGCAGCCTCGGCAGGGGTATGCGTTGGAGGCGATTCCGAATGGGCCGGAACGGGTGCGGCTTCTCACGGATAACTTTGATGCGCCGAATCCGGATGATTCGTTTCGAACGTTTGCGGAGCAGGTGCTGGAAGACATCATCGTGGGTGGGTACGGCGCGATTGAGGTGCAGCTTACTCCGGAGTGGAAACAAGGTGAGCTGCTGCGGCCGGCATCGGCAAGCGGGTCGCCCGTCTCCACACAAACCCCACCCGCACGAACTATGCCGCTGGTGTTGTGGCCGGTGGATGGAGCGTCGATCCGGATGAACCTGGATTGGGATGGGTCGCCGACTTCGCAGCGCTACATGCAGATGACCGATCAGTCGGGGGCGAAGTCGCAGATCAAGCTGGATGACGATGAGCTGATTTATATCCGGCTGAATCCTCGGACGCATACGCCGTTTGGATTGGGGCGGTTGGAAGTCGCGTTTGAAACGATCACCTCGTTTATGGGAGCGCACCGGTATGCGTCGCGGCTGGCGTCGAATACGGTGGTGCAGTATGCGCTGTGGCTGCAGGATCTGACGCCGGAACATCACGAGCGGCTGATCCGGTGGTGGCAGGACGAGATTGAGGGCACGGGGAAAGTGCCCATCATATCGGCCGAAAGCAAACCGGAGGTGCTGAGGTTCGGTGGAGGCACCGATGCAGACTTACGACTGCAGTGGCAGGAATTTCTGCTGCGAGTCGTCGCCGATGCTTTCGACCTTCCTCCGTTTTATCTCGGGGTGGAGCGGGACGTGAATCGCTCCACCGCGGAGGAATATAACGACCTGGCGTTCCGGCAGGCGATTGTGCCGACGGCGCGGTTGCTGGCGGAGTCGCTGACGCGGGATGCGATTGCGAAGAAGCTGGGATGGAACGATCTGGAGTTTGTGTTTGCGGAGCTGGATACATCCGATCCGCTGGAGGAAGTTCAGATTCAGCAGATTCTGGTGCAGATGGGAGTGCTGACGGTGAATGAGGTTCGGCGGATGCGGGGGTTGGGGGAGATGGAGGGGTAGGGCGCAGCCGGCAGGCTTTGGGGAGAACCCCCTGCGGTTGCGTTGATAGTTGAAAGAGTGCAGGGGTCCTTCGACTGCGCCAACGAGTCGCTTCGCGGCTCGCTGGCTTCGCTCAGGATGACAGAGCTTTCTTGGTGATCGCAGTGCGTTTGATGATGATGGGATTTGAGGATGGAAGCAGGGGACATGATGACGATTGCATTGGAGAGTATGGCAGTGGCGATGCCGGAGGTGGAGGGTCATCCGAACCGGGCCGGGTTTCGGGGAGTGCTGACAATCGTGGATGTGCCTTCGCAGAGGGCGCCAGCGGGGTCGAAGGGGCGGCGGGTGTTGCTGACGAGGGGCGCGGCGGAGGCGGCGTTGGCGTCGCTGCTGGGGATGGCGGTGGATTACGCTCCGTCGTTCGACCGGCACGATGTGCGGCGGAAAGTGGGAGTCATCACGAGCGCGGAAGTGGTGGGACGCAATCTTGAGGTGGGTGGGTATCTGTACGCGAAGGACTTTCCTGACATTGTGGAGGAGATTGCGAGGTCTGGGAGGCGGAGAGGCGAGCTGAGATCTCGGAACTCAGGCCTCGAGCGTGGTTTGCCGGGCGGCGGACCTCAGGCTGCGCAAGGGCTGGAGATCTCGGGACAGCGGACTGAGGGAGCCAGGCTGAGGGCTTCTCTGGCTGCCGCCGTGGATCGAATTCGGAGTTTGACGACGGCGATGCGGGGAGGGATGGGGCGGGATGCGCCTGTTCCTGGGTTGCGGGCCGAGGCTACGGCTGGGGTTGGGGGCGGGCTTGGCATGTCGTTTGAGGTTACTGATGTGTTGGTGACGGATATGCGGTCGCGAGTTTGGACGCTGATGAAGGTGACGTTTACGGGGGCGGCCATTTTGCGGAAAGAAAAAGCGGCGTACCAGGATACGTGGATTGAACTGAGCAGCTGACACCTGGTGCCGGAGGGCGGCAGAAAGGCTTAACCACAGAGGAATACAGAGGCTTTGGGAGGAGGAAAACATGAATGATGAAATGATGCAGCAGTTGATGGCGACGGCGGAACGGCTGGCAAGCGCGGCTGAATCGCTGGATCGCGTGTTGGGGCGATTGGATGCGCAGCAAGATGCGCTGAATGCGAAGGTGGACCGGATTGTGGCGGCGGTGGACGAGCGGTCGGGGTATGAACCGGCGAACTATGATTCGGGAAACAAGGAAGGGGCACGGCAACTGCAGGAACGAGTGGCGGAGTTGGAGAAATCCAATTCTGATTTGAAGGCGCAGGCGGCGCGGATGGTGCGGAAGACGCTTCCGCCAATGGTGTCGGCGATTTTGGCGAAGGGTGGGACGGACACCGACGGGGAGAGGATCGAGAAGGGCGTGCTGGACAAGACGCTGCAGAGTCTGAGCGTGGAGCAGAGGATCGCGGTGAAGGCGGAACTGGCGCGGGCGGGGATGATCGAGTAGAGGGGGAGAGCTTCCGACTCTCGAGCGGCGGGCACGACATTCGTCGTGCCTTTTTGTTTGCGGGAAAAGAGCGAGAGATGGTTGTCGCTGGCACGGCTTTTCTTGGAGAACTCCCATTGGAGCTGGGCGTTTTGCAATCGGGGAAGGGATCCTTCGACTGCGGAGTCGCTTCACTTCGTGAAGCAACTCCTACGCTCAGGATGACAATGCGGATGGGATGGGAGGCGGGTTGGGTTGGGCGGATTTTGAATTCGAGTACGGGAAAAAACTAACGGAGGAAATACATATGGCAGGACGATTTGTGGATCTGATGGCGGCGGCGGATTATATCGGGCCGGGCGCGATCGAAGTGGATCGGTATCAGACGGAGATCTTCGACATCGTGAGGCGGCGGGGAATTTTTGGGCAAAGGATAAAGCAGGTTCCGGCGACCGGACATCCTTCGCGGTTCTTTGAAGAGGTGGCGATTGCGGCTCCGACGGCGGCGCAGGGGTTCATGGACCCACGCAACATTGTGCCGACATTGCAGGCGCCCACGCGGATAGAGCTGGCGGTGCCGCTGAAGGCGCTGGTGTCGCAGATCAACTACAACCTGTTCGATCTGGAAGTGACGGCGCAGCAGAGCCAGTTTGCGTATTTGCAGGCGAAGGACCTGGCGGATGCGATCGACGGGATCATGCGGACTCACGATGTGGCGCTGTGGAATGGCACCGACACATCGCTGAGCGCTCCGACCACAACGCAGTATTTCGGCGTGGTTGGACAAATTGAAGCGGGCGGGAACACGGTGACGGTCGCGAAGAGTGCTGGCACGATTGTGCAAACCTTCAGGACCGCCGTCGCGCAAATGGTATCGAATTCCTCATACCAGGTGCGGCCGACTGCGATTTACGCCAATCCCATGCTGCTCGATCTGATCGACCAGGAAATGAAGGCGGAGTTCAACGTCGTGATGGAGACCGTTGAGGTCACGGGCGGGTTCCGAGTGAAAGCGTTGTCGACTCAGGCCGGCGATCTGCCGCTGATCCCGGAGTGGGCGCTGGGGTACACGGGGACGATTGGCTCGGGAGCAGTGCTGCCGGCGTACATCGTGACGGAAGATCTGATCGAGTATCACTGGCTGACCGATCCGAATCCGCGAGTATTCAAACTGGGGCTGCCCAGCGCGTTGACGCAGCAGCAGGTGGTGGTGAAGTTCGGAGCTCCGGTGGTGAAGGGGGCGAATTTCGCACACTACGAAGTGAAGGTGACGGACTAGGAAAGCAGTTCTCAGTTCTCAGTTGTCAGTTCTCAGTTGCGAGCTGCCCTGAAAGGGCGCGCGGCTGTGGCTGGGCTGAGAACTGAGAACTGAGAACTGAGAACTCAAATATGGACTATTTGGCAACGACGGATTACTTGACCTACGGACTGGATGCGACGACGGACCCATCGTGGGTGACGGCGGCGTCGGCGATCATCGACGCACACTGCCGGCGAGTGACGCTGGGAGTGAACCAGTATGAAGAGCGGCTGAAGCTGCCGCCGGAGTTGAATACGGTGCGGCTGAGTTATCTGCCGCTCGTGACAGTGGCGCCGCTGACGACGCCGATTGTTTCTCTACAGGGACGATATGGAATTCCGCGGCGGGGGGAGTGGCCGTTTCCGGAGCTGAGCCTGGAGTTTGCGCTGGTGTTTGCGTTGCCGGGAATGTGGACTGCGATTGATCCGACGACGATCGATATTTGGGACAACGCGGGGGAGTTGACATTTCCGGTGAATGCGCTGGGACTTTTCTTCAACGAAGTAGACGTGGTTTACAACGCGGGGTGGAGCACGATTCCGACGCCGGTGCAGGTTGCCTGCGCGCAGATTGTGAAGAACGCGCAGGCGACGCCGGGGCTGAACGTGCAGTCGAGCCAGATCAATCAACTGCGGCTGCAGTATTTCGGGCCGACGCTGGTGGATGACATGGTGCGGAGTTTGCTGGCGCCCTATGTGGCGTTCAAGGGGTTGTAAAAACGAGGGTGGGAGTTTCGCGGGCACGAGTGCCTGCGCTGCAGGGGAGGAATCATGGGAAGCGGGATTTGTGGGGCAGCATTGGTACGGGCGGCGAATGCGATGTTGACAGCTTTGGGCGGCGATCAGGTGACGTTGCTGTTGCCGGCGACGGCGACGGCGAGCGACGCGGCGGGGCAGTTGGGGTTGGTGGATCCGGGAGTGCAGAACGTGATTATCACGCCGGTGGTGACGCAGAATCTTCCGACCAACAATTCGGGGCCGACGCGAAGAATTGAGTTCACACTGCCGGCATCCGCGATTGAGGCGCAGTTGCCGTTGCTGGGGATGGGAACGGCCGAGGAGCTGTTTGATGCCTCGTTAGGAATGATTTATGACGGCGACTTGTTTCACGTGGCGGCGGTGGTGACGGAGAGCTTCGCGGGGACGGCGTATTTCTACGTGGTGACGGCGGTGGAGTGACGGGGCTATCAGCTATCAGCTATCAGCCGTCAGCTCTCAGCTAGACCATGCGGGGAGAGCGGACTTGGTCCGCGAGTTTTCTTTCGCCCCTTTGAGGCTTGTTCCTACCGATTCACAGATCCCCACGGCTTGCGCCGTGGGCTGTAATCTTTCGCCGCTTTGCGGCTGGAGTTTAGTGACTAGCTCTTGCATCGCCCATTAGAGGCCGGATTGCGGGTTTAGCTGAAGGCTGATGGCTGAGAGCTGAAAGCTGGTGTTATGCAATTTGCGAAAGATAGTTTTTTTCTAGCGCTGCAGCAGAGGCTGGCGGGGCTGAATCCGGCGCGGACGGTGACGATTAATGGAGCCACTGTGCCTGCGGTTGTGGTGGTGGAGAATCTGCCGCCGGCCTCGGCGGAGCCGCAGCCTAACGCTTTCTACATTGAGTTCGGCACGGCGACGGTGGTGGATGGACATGCGGGGGATGGCGCGCTGATGAGCCTGGCGTGCGTGATTTCGTATTACTCGTTGGGAACCGTGCCGAGCATGGTGGACCGCGGGCGATTGCTGGGACAACTGGATGACGAACTTTTGGGGATCTGTCAGCCGCCGAATACGGAGTTGATGGATTACACGCAGTCTCCGGCGGCGGACCTGGGCACTGCCGTGTTCTGGAGTCAGCCGGTGTTTGCGGAAGCGACCACGAGCGGAGTGGAAGACAACACGGCGGCTTATCAGGGACGGGCGGCGCGGCGGGCGATGTATGAACTGGCTTATCAGGATGGGCGGGTGGAGCGACGGGCGGGGCTGACGATTTTCTTCTTCTCGGGGGTAATTCTTTTATGAGCACGACTCCGTTACGCGCGGCGATGGTTCCGGTGACGCGGCAGATGCGAGCTTATTTTGCGCCGGTGAACCGGGTGACTGAGACGCCGACGATTTTCGATCCGGGGCAGAGTGGATTGTTTGCGCTGGATTCGCCGCCTGCGCCATGGCTCGATCTGGGTTGGGTGGAGAACTTCGAACGCTGGTATGACACGCCGACTGACGTGGTGCAATCGGGGGCGAAGACGCTGGCCGCGCTGCAGTTTCGCGGTCCGCTGGAGGCGCGGGTTGAGTTTGATTTTCGGCAGTGGGGGAAGCTGCAAATGGCGCTGGCGGGCGGGTCGGAGAACATGAACGTACTGGCACCGGCGTCGGGGAGTACGGCGGCGGCGCCTTCGGGCGGACCTCCGGCGCCGGCGGTCGCGGTGCTGGCGGGGTCGACGGCGAACCAGGTGGTGTTTGGGGC
>JBELAE010000176.1:0-9696 GCA_049509155.1 Candidatus Sulfotelmatobacter sp. | reverse complement strand
GCTCCTCTGTGCTCCTCTGTACCCTCTGCGGTTAACGGTTTTGATGTGCCCTGGTTAAACGGTCTTGATGTCTAGACTGCGCCACATATACCAGCAAGCGACGCTGCGGTACGGTTCCCACGCCCGCGCGATTTTCTCCATATCTTTCGGCTTGGGCAACTTGCGTTTCTTGTAGTGTTTCTTGATTGCCACCTGCACGCCGTAGTCGCCCGTGGGCAACACATTCGGACGCCGCAAGGAAAACATCAGAAACATGTGTGCTGTCCATTCGCCGATTCCCTTAACCTGCGTCAGGTGCTGGATCACCTCTTCGTCCGGCAGTTCGGGCAGTCGCGCAAAGTCGAGCAACCCAGCCGCGGTCTTCGTCGACAAATCCTTCAAATAAGCCGACTTCTGCTTCGACAGTCCGACACTCCGCAGCTGCTCATCACTCAGGTTAAGAATTCCTTGCGGAGTGAGGGGCTCGCCTGCCAGCGCGGCAAAGCGGTTAAATATCGTTTCCGCGGCCTTGCCGTTCAGTTGCTGATAAATAATTGACTCGGCCAGACTGGAAAACTCCGGCTCTCCAAACTGCATGCGGCACGGCCCCACGTGCTCAATAATGGCCCGCAGCACCGGATCGGATTTCTTGAGATGGTTGACCGCCTTTCGCATGGCTTATACCTTTACCACAAAAAGCAGCGAAGGCGAAGAAAAAACGAATTGCAACCTAGGGCGTCTTCTTCACCGCGATCCCCATCACCTCGAATCTCGCGCCGCGCACCAGGCTGGACGCACCAATGAATGCCCGGGCAGGATAATCCCCGTGAAAATACGTCTTGTAGACACCGTTAAATGTGTCGTAGAGCTTCAGGTCGGTGCAGAAAATCTGCACTGAGACCACGTCGTCCGTGGTTAATCCGGCAGACTCCACCGTCTGCTTAACGCCCTCCATCACCAGCCGGGCCTCGTCCTCAGCGCTCGCCGGCGGCGTGCCGGTCTTTGCATCCAGTCCAAGGTGGCCGGCGATGTAGAGCGTGTTGCCCACCAGGACGGCGTCGCTGAACGGCAAAGCTTTCAGATCGCCCGCACGCGGTTTCACAACATACTTGCGGTCCGCGGCGTCTGCTGCGACACAAAGGGCGACTAACAACACTCCCACAATCATGCGCAGTTTCATAGTTCTCCTCACCAACAACTCTAAGTTTTGAATCACACTGCCTTAGGCTCAACCTCGCGGAAATTCTCGATCTGATGCTCTTAGCGCAGTCCGAAGGGAATCTGTCCTTCCCCCTACGAAAGGAATGCCGCCGTCTTCTCCACCAGTTCCGCCGTCGCCCTATAAGGATCGCCCGGCGCATCGTACTCGATCGAACAATAACCTTTGTACCCGTGTTTCTTCAGAATCGCAAAGGTCCGGGCCAGGTCCACATGTGAGGCTTTGCCATCGTCATCGACCTCGCCATCCTTCACATGACAGATGCCGTAGGCATGAGCGAACATCGCATCAATCGCCCGATAGGCGAAGTCCTCGTCGTGCGCGGCCACCGAGTTGCCAAAATCGGGCAGCGCCCGCAGCCAAGGGCTGTTGACCTTCTCAATGACCTGCACAATAAAAAAGGGATCTTCGCTGACCGGATCATCGTTCTCCAGGTGCACGACAACATTCTTCCTGGCCGCGTAATCGGCCACACGCGCGAGCGTATCCGCCGCCCGTCCTACATCCGGTTTTGAATCCTTAGCGTCGTCAATGTGCGTGCGAATGCTGGGCGAGCCGAGCGCCGCTCCCACGTCAACCCAGTGTCTGCTCCCGATCAAGGACTGCTCGCGCTCGTCTGCATCCATCGCATACTGACTGTGACCGGCGTCTACGGCGATATCGACTACGACAGAGTGAGCTTTCTCCACGGCGCTGCGGAGTTGCCTGAGATATTTCGGATCGGTGGAAGGAAAAATCTTGCTCCAGGGCTCAATCTTGTGGACATTGAATCTGTCAGCCACATGCGCCGCAAAGTCCGTCAATTCGATTTGCCGCGACGCCGGCACCGAGCTGGGAGTCTTGCCGTCCTCCCCGTTCCAGCCCACGATGAATTCGCGAAAGGGATACGCCGCCACCGCAATTCGTTCCCTCGGAACGGAGGGAAACTTCACCGAGGGTTCGGAACTCCCCGCCGCGTGCGCCAACTCAGGCAAAAGCCATGCCCCTGCCGCGGCGCCCGCGCACTGTCCAATAAATTGTCTCCGGCTGCTCCCGTTCATCCGCGCCAGTGTACCAGAGAAGGATTTTCGCCACATGTGAGCAATCCGGCTCAGCAATCGCGTACCCAATCCTGCGATGGTTGAGTGTCGGAGATGTGATACTGAGGCGCTCGCTCACTCCGTCCGCTTGGCCCGATGGAACAATCCCACAGTCTGGGCGAAAGATGAAGAAGGTGAATCGGTGGACCCCATCCAACGCTCATTCAACAACGGCTCATTCCGCGATCGACTCCGCAGGCGGCTGGTTTCCATCGTGGCTCTGTTTCAGAAGTTCCGGTCAACCGTCGCACCCCAGGCCCAGCAAGTCGGAACCCAAAGGATGTGTCCGTTTTGTGGGCTGATTACCCCGCGAGCCAAACGGCTCTGTTTAGAGTGCGGCAGGCCGCTCAGAGCCATCCACGTCGAGCGGAAGGATGCACAATAGAGAGTAAATTCAAAAGGAGACTGACATGCTTTGGACAATTGTTGCCGTGCTTTTGGTTCTATGGCTGCTGGGTTTCAGCTTGCATATTGCGGGAGGTCTGATTCACCTGCTCCTGGTGGTAGCGCTTGTAATGATAGTCATCAACTTGATCAGCGGCCGCCGAGGCACGGCCTGAACCGGTCGTAGGTCGGGCTCATTGCCTAAGTTCTACGCCTTGTTCCAAGCGTTACGCGCTATCCGGCATTCCTCCGAAGTATAGCGCCGTACGATCCGATCGAGCCCGTCCACCTGGGTTACTTCGCCTGCTTGTGCAGTTTTCCCCAAAGCTGCGGCAGCCGCTTCCAGGCTGGGATAGCTGACTCCATCGACTGCGCTGCCGTTCTTGTGGATTTGAAAGAACATGATGTTTTGCGGAGAATTCGGTTTGGAAGGCATTAACTCCTACTTGTGATGCAACAGGATGTGCAGCCCACGGCTTGTCATCGTCATCATGGACCGTAGCGCAGCGTGGCTCAGGCTCTTGGGGTGGGGAGCCTTGGCCGCTGCCAGACCTCGGTCAAGATGGGTCTTATCCGAGGGATGTCCGGTCGTAAAAGTGCATTTCTCTTTCGGCTGGGCCCGGCACACAGGGCACCGCACAGACAATATCCGCTTCTGCGTGAGTTTCCCTGTTTCCACATTCATAAGTATCCAACAGAGGGACTCTTGAGGATGGTCAATTTTGCTCTTCTTGCCGCGCCGCAACCATGACAGGGAGCTAAAAGGGATGGTTACCCTTCGGGCACACCGGGCGTGCAGCCGGAGTGCAAGAAACCGAAACAAGAAGCGGTCTTGAACAGGGAAGTCCAGCTCAAACGATGCCAGGCCCACGAAGGCATTCGGCTAGATTTTGACACTTCCATCCAGGATGCTTCTCCACACGCCCGACGAGAAAGGCGCTTGCCTCTCATCCGTTGCCGGCGGAGGAGGATTCGGCTTACAAATGTCCAACCGTTCCCCTGGGACGTGGGGACGACGAGGGCCTCCCGGCGTTTGCACTCCCAACTCTGTTTTGACCGGCTTGCCATTTAGTACCGAATGGATGGTTGCCCACAGAAAGTGCGCCCCGTCGGCCTTGCTTACAAGTGCATCGACCGATTCGAGCGCTCCCTCCGGCAATTCCAGGTGATCAACCAGCATGACGATGGGGAGCTGTGGCTTGACCTTCCTAATCTCAGCCGCCACGACCGCGCCGTCCAGCAGACCCAAATGATACTCAAGCACAATTGCATCCACCGGACGCGACATCAAAAGCCTCAGACCCTCTGAGCCGTTCGTCGCGGTGACCAGTTCATATCCGTTTTCCTGCAGCAGAGTCAGTTCAGCCGGGTCGCGGTGTATGCAAAGCAGAGTGCTGTTGATACCCATGCTGGTTAGGTATATATGCGGGGTTCGCACAATTCTGCCCAAGATTGCTCATAATGCCCAGAAACGATTGCCTACGCCTAGTACCTGTGGGCCCGCACCACAAAGCGGTTCGGCGCTGGACCGACGTAGTAAAAGGGGTAGCAAGTCACGAGGGTGAGTTCGGATTGGGTCGACGGGGCCAAGACACTGGTGTCGTTGGGCTCAACGACCTTCGCCCAATCTACTTGGTAGCGAGATTGCCCAGTTGCAGTCTGAAACTGAATCTCATCGCTGGTGCGGATGTCTTTTAATCCACGGAAGAATGTATCGCGGTGCCCGGCGATTGCGCTGTTCCCGGCCTCTCCAGGCAGCGGAGTACCTCCGATATGCCCCGCGCCCAGCCGCAACATTCGCGAGCTCGTCCCCTGCAGCACCGCGACGGACAGTCCGAGCCTGGGGATATCCAATCGTCCCAGAACATCGCCGGTCTTGATTGCGGGTGCAATCTGAATTGCGTGAGGCGCTTTCTCCACCTGAATCTGGCTCGCCAGAGACCGTTTTGCGGACTCCTGGTAAAGCCGCGCATCGAGCATAATGAAACCCACGTAGCCCAGAGCGAGTATGCCAGTCATGAAAAGCAGGCGCTGGCTCCAACGTAGAAGCCTTCCCCTACGCCTCGGGGTTGTCGCCTGCTCAGTCGTTAAGTTCATGGTCGTTGATCTTTACCGCCAGGTGGAAGCGCCACAGGTGCGAAGTAACCGGTTCGCGTCCGCACCGACAAACGTCCACGGCCGGGCGGACTTGCTTTCACTTGTATGAGCCGATACGTTCCGTCGCGCTTTCTGTTCGTCGGGACATAAGCGATGGTGTACTGGTTGCGAATATCGCGGGCGATGCGCTCGCAAATAGGGGTAATGTCCGCGAGCGTTTCCGGCAGGAACGTCTCCCCGCCCGTTTCCTTCGCCAGTCGCTTGAGCACTCCGGGGTTACGATCGGGATCCTCATTATCGAAAATGCCGATGGTGTAGATGATCACGTTCGACTGCCTCACCCGCGCCATGATATCGGCCAGCTTATCCTTGCTGGCGTTGTCGCCGCCATCACTGACCACGATCAGCACTTTCTTGTCGCGATCACCTTGCTTCAGGTGTTCGAGACCCATGGCAACCGCATCGTAGAGCGCCGTCTCGCCATCGGCATCAACGCTCGACAGGGCAAGTTGCAGCTGAAACACCTGGTCGGTGAAAGCCATGCTGACGGGAAGGCCGAATGAAACCTTCTCGTTGAAATTGACCACAAACATCTGGTCGTGCGGGTTGCTGGAGCGGGCGAATGCCAGGGCAGCAGCGATCACGTCGTGGCGCTTGGACTTCATGCTGCCACTGTTATCGACCACCAGGCCAACCGTCACCGGAACATCTTCGTGGCTGAAATACTTGATCGGCTGGAGCACTCCATCTTCGTAAACCTGGAAATCGTCTTTGTTGAGGCCGGAGACAGGAGTGTTCTTGCGGTCTTGCACGGTGGCGCGCAGCGCCACCACATCTACGTTGACCTTTAAGGTGTATTCGCCGGCCGGGCGGTTCGGCGAAGCTGACGGTGAGGATGTTTGCGCCCCTGCCCAATTCGACAGCGTCGAAAGAAGCAGTGCAGAAAAAAGCGCAATCAAAACGAAACCAGCGGCTGCACTCTGCGAGAAATTTACTGAGGCCTGCAGCGCCACTGCCCGATGCCGAGTCGGCGCGGATAAGTTACGTTCAAGCATCCGTATTGCTTTCAGCGCACCTGGAGTCGTGCCCGGAGCGGCCGGACGAGCGCGGTATTTTTACTTTTGTACTTTGCTGTACTTTGCGCCGTCCGGCATCCAGTTAATGCAACTCAACTTGCTCCAATCATCGGGCGGATGCTTCACTCAAGCTCCGCCCATTGTTTGCAATCAAACGGCTCGCTTGGAAAATGCCGAGAGAGCGAAGCCGGCGCCAATCGTCAACAGCCCAATCAGTGCAATCAAGGGCAGCTGGCTGGCGGTTGCCGGCAGAGGTTCGGCGGCAGCCACAGTGACCGGTTCATCGGCCGGGGGTGCTTCAACCACCTGGGCCAGTTCAACCGGGTCTCCGGTCGGAGCAACCGCCTCAATGGGGGCAGTCTTCAAAGTTTCGATTGGCGCAGTCGCCAGTTCGACAGGGGTCGCCAGCACGGGCGTATTAGTTTCCTTGGCCAGTTCGATGGCTCTCGATTTTTCGTATACAAATTCCTCGCCCCATGAGCGGCCAGGATAGAACCACGCGCGCAGCGCCTCAGGCTCTCCAGCGGGCCGTTCGCGGAACGTGATGACCGTCTTGTTGGTGGTCTTCAGGCGGTAATTCGGAATGGCGATGATCGTAGTAAGAACCTGGGTTCCATCCTGATTGAGAATCTGAACGATGTGGCGATCGGATGCTGAATCCAGGACCTTGAAGACGTACGTGCCGGCCGGCAGGTTATGCTGGCCCACGCCCGGAACTTCAACGGGGCCGTTGAAAGTGATGACAGTCTTGCGGTTCCAGTCATCGGCGTTTGCGGTGGGCACGGCCAGCGCGCACAGCACGGCGAGGCTTAGTGCGATTCCTACCTGTTTCAATAGTTTCATGATCTCTCCTCTGATTGTTTTCTCCGACAGACTCGCCCGGTGGTGATGGTTTGACAAGAGCTCTTTATGCTGTCGGCTTCACAAGAGATCTACTGCCGGAGAGTCCGGCTTGCTGCTTCAGAACCGTGGAAAGTTGTTCGAGGCTAGTATCGAGCACTTGCATTTAGATTGCTGGTCAATATTGACCGTCCTAAATGTTTTGTGGAGTTTCGTGTGCGCGTTTTGAGATGGCCTTCACGCGATTAGAGCAATTGTGAGCAGACTTCCAGGACTTGGAGCCTTAGCATCATGTTCATAAGCCCCGCGTTTCAAGGAATACCGAAGGAAAGCCGATGGAATCCCAATGAGAAAACACTATCTTCACCTTTCCGCTTACCCTTGCGACACCTGCGCCGGCCCTGTGATCGCCGGCTCGACTGCGGTCCGCGAAAATGAAATATCAAAAGAAACTGAAATCCGTAGGGTGGGAGCGCCAACCTGCCTGTCGTGCGGCCATCGGCAAGAGTCGGCAACCGAGCCGGCGCGTGTGCGTCATCTGCTCCCGATAACATGGGACCCAGTGGATGTGATGGATGGCCGTCTTCCGACCGCCGTTTTCGTGGAAGAACTTAATCGTGCAGAACTACATTGAGCAGAGAGCTGTGAACCTGCAGGGCGCCTTCGGTCCCACCGGCGTAGTCGATGAAGCCCAGCTTCCTGAACCTGTTCATGAAAAAGCTGACCCGCGAACGAGTGGTTCCGACCATCTCGGCGAGAGTCTCCTGACTGATCTTGGGGACGACAGTTTCCGGAATGCCTTCCTTGCCAAAATGAGCGAGCAATAGAAGGACGCGGGCTAGCCGTTTCTCGCTGGAGTTGAAAAGCTGGTCGACCAGATCCTCTTCGTAACGGATATTCCGCCCCAGTAAATAGGCAACGAACATCTCAGAAAGCGCGGGTTCCCGGTGAAGCGCTTCCATCATCGTCTTCTTCTCCACCCGGAGAATCTCGCAATCCGACATGGCTGCCGCTGAACCCATGCGCAGAAGCTGACCTGCCAGCGAGCCTTCGCCGAAGAAGTTTCCCTCGCTCACGATAGCGATTGTCGCTTCCTTACCGACCTTGGACACGACGGTGAGCCGCACCTTGCCTTTTTGAACATAGAAGACAGCATCTGCGTCGTCCCCTTGCGCAAATATGACTTGCTTCTTTGGAACAGACAGGATCTTCCTGCCGTCTCCGATGGTCGCGAGGAAGGTGTCAGGATCGAATCCGCCGTTTTTCTTGACTACCGCAGAGAGTTTCATTCGATGGGGCTTTGTTCGCTAATGAACCTCGCCGTCCATGCGGCGAAGGTCCACCCAGAACAAGACTTCATTCTGGAGTCTTAAGCATACTCCTCCCGATTTCCCAGAAATGGTCACTTTTGAACAGTTCTTGTTCCAGCGCGGAATCATTTTTCCGATCCGGCCAATCGCCGGTCGCGATGGGGTTCGGTGCGGGGCAGGCCAGTGCTTAACTCACATTTTTCGCCAGCCTTGGCCCCACAGGTAGGGCAGCGAACGGCCAGAGCTTGTTCTATCTTCGACTTCATAACTGCATAATGCATCGTTTGCCCCCAGGAAAATGGTCAATTCTGACCAGTTCTCAAGTCCATTTTCGGTAAATACTGACACGCGCAAGATTTGGCGACATCAAGAACGTAGGGTTTCTATTTTGTTCTAGTTCCACGGTTTTTATTTCGCTCTAAGTTCCCGTATCGGGACCTCGGATTTTGACTTGTGAGCTATCTTGCTCAGACGCGAGAGCCGGCAGCTGTCATTCTTTGGTTATCGTCTGAGTGTGTTCGACGGAGCTGCGAAACTGCAACTCTCAAGCTCGCGAGGTCGTTTGCCCGATCAGGGCACTGCGGCGGCCACATCCAGCGAATCAGCGTTGGTCTGAACAATGTTGGTCTGAATCGGTGTTCGTCATTTCGTGTACACGCCGTCAAACCTGGCGGCGGAACACGATTTTGACCCTAAGAATTCCCGAATATTTTCTCGAATTTCTCGAACAGGAAGGTAAAGATCATGCCGTTAATTCAACTCCTGGAAGTTCTCGTCGTGGTAGGTGTTCTTCTGTGGCTGGTCAATCGCTTTATCCCCATGCAGGGAACCATCAAGTCAATTCTGAACGGTGTCGTTGTAATCGCCGTGGTTCTATGGATCATGAACATCTTTGGGCTGTTTAACTCCCTTTCCAGCATTCACATCGGCAAAGGGTGAATCGTGACGACGCAGCCAAAAGAACGCGTCGCGAAACTCGCATAGACGAAGGTCGATGGCGGCAATTGCCTGCCACGAAGGAGATACTTTGAAAGCCAACTTGTTACTAATAGCTGGAATCACCCTCAGTTTGAGCGCATTCGCTCAAGCCAGTCCGCAGAGCGGCGGAAACGTCGAACCCATGAGCTCGATGCCCACATTCCGGGTAACCGTGATCAGCCGCAGTGTGCAGGCGGTTAATTATCGGCATCGCAGCGGATCCTCGAAACTGGATTTCGCCGGCACCGACTTGATGCCCTCAGCCAGCGGTGTTGCCCAGGTCAACAGCAAGCGCGGTTCCATCGAGGTCGAAGCGGAATTCGGTGACTTGCAGAAGCCGACGACCTTCGGCAATGAATATTTGACTTACGTTCTCTGGGCGATTTCGCCCGAGGGCCGTGCCCAGAACCTGGGTGAGGTCCTGGTCGGCGGCAACCATCGCAGCAAGGTCAACGTAACCACCGATCTTCAGGCCTTCGCTCTGATTGTGACCGCAGAACCTTATTATGCTGTCCGCCAGCCCAGCAATGTGGTGATTCTCGAGAATGTGGTTCGCGAGGAAACCAAGGGAACCACCGAGGCGGTGAACGCAAAGTACGAATTGATGGAACGCGGCGGCTATATTCCCACCGGCTACAAGTTTGATCCCGTAATCCTGAACGCCAAGTTACCTCTGGAATTTTTTGAGGCGCGGAACGCGTTGCGCATCGCTCAATCGGAAGGCGCCGAGCAGT
>JBELAE010000175.1:0-9759 GCA_049509155.1 Candidatus Sulfotelmatobacter sp. | reverse complement strand
ACGATCTTCTGTGCGGCTGCGGCTGTCGAAACGTCGAGGGCAACGATGAGCCGCTGGCGCGGATCATCGTTGCCAAGATCATTGTTCCCCCGACCATAACTATCGCTCCGGCAGCCGAGGCCACCGTGCGGGGTGCTGGGTAATGTTGACGGCATCCCAGCCAGTGTAAGGTTTTTACGGGAGTTTCGCCACCGGAAGACGGTTCTCGGCCACCGTCTGGTAAGCGAGCTTGGTTTGGCCAGATTTGGCTTGGCCAAGTTGGGTTTGCCCCGGTTTGGGTTGCCGGGGATCGGCAGCGACCAGGTCCAGCCGCACCCGTTGCAGTCCACGATGCTTGAACTGGAGCGCCTGTGCCGCACCATACGACAGGTCGATAATCCGGCCCGGCACGATCGGCCCACGGTCATTGACCCGGACCACCACGGCCCGGCCATTGCGCAGGTTCGTCACCCTCACATAGCTTCCCATGGGAAGAGTCAGGTGCGCGGCGGTCATGTCGTACATATCATACGGCTCGCCGCTAGCCGTCGGTTTTCCATGAAAAATCTGCCCGTACCACGACGCTGTCCCAACTTGATACGGTTTAGTCTTAACGACCTGTTGGCGGATCTCGGGTTGTGCTTGAACGGAACTAACTGGAGCCGCTGTCGCCTCCGAGATGTTCGGTCCCTGAGCCGCTCCCAGGCCGACGATCAGACAAGCAATCGCCAGTCCTCGAGCTATACATCTTCGCATTCAGTTCTCCTCGCATACTCAAAAGTGCCCTTGGCCTTTAGGCTGGTGTTTCTCTGCAGTTTGTAGATGCTATCGGGCTGCCAAACTACGTGTCAAGGCGAAATGGCCGGTCCGACGATGACCTCCTAGTAATCGATGTCTCACGTAACTTATTGTTAAAATAGACACATGCAAGTAACGCCCTTTGTTTCAGTAAGGTTACGCATTTACTATAAAGTAAATAGCACGTAAGGGAAAACAACGTAGAATTTACAAGCCCAGCGTAATCAATGACATACAGGTTTACGTCCCGCAAGCTACATGGAATCATGTACTTACAGCGTTGACTCCCAAGTCATCCCCGAAGATTTTTTTCCGGAAGCAGTGTCCGAAAGTAACTACCGCGCGCAATCGAAGCGAGACGCTAGGCCCTGTACCGCGGTACTATCGCACCGAAGGTCATGCCCGAAAAACCTCCTATCGTACTCACCATCGCCGGGTTCGATCCCTCCTCCGGTGCCGGAGTCACTGCCGATATCAAGACCATCGCCGCCCACGCCTGCTATGGAGTGGCCTGCATCACCGCCCTGACCGTGCAGTCCACCTCCGGCGTAAAGCGTGTTCAAGCGGTCGATCCGTCCCTGATTTCCGACACCCTCGAAGAGCTGGCCGCCGACCTCGACATTGCCGCGGTTCATATCGGCATGCTGGGATCGGCCAAGGTGGTCAAGGCCGTCGCCGACTTCCTTTCCAGTCAGAAGGGGTCCAGGCCGTCGGGAAAGTCCCGGCTGCCGAATATCGTGCTCGATCCCATTCTCAAGTCCTCCTCCGGCGCAGATCTGCTTGACCCCGCTGGAACCCGACTCCTGATCGAGCGCCTGATTCCCCTGGCCGACGTAGTCACCCCCAACGTCGACGAAGCCGCCGCCCTCACCGGCCTCAAAGTCACGGATCTGGACGAAATGAAGGCTGCTGCAGCCAAACTTCACGCCATGGGGTCGTCCGCCGTCGTCATCACAGGAGGCCATCTTGAGAAAGCTACGGACCTGCTCAGTTTCACCACCAAGCGTGGATCACCGGAAATGACAGGGTCGTCGCACCAACAGGAGGAACCAGGGATCGAAGCAGAGTTAGGAAAAGGTATGGAACCGCAGTTCGAACAGGAAGTCTTCAAAGCCGAGCGCCAGCGTTCCAACTCAACCCACGGCACGGGATGCGCCTTCGCCACCGCCATGGCCTGCCATCTTGCCCTAGATCGCGGCCTGGCCGAAGCCGCCCTGCTCGCCAAGACCTACGTCACCGCCGCGATAACCAACGCGCATCCCCTGGGCCGCGGAACAGGCCCCGTCCACCATCTCTACAGAATGAGCCAGCAGCGCCGCGCCGCTGGCTCGGGAAGTGAGCAGTCCTAAGGCCGCTAGTCCCGAGCAGCCGAACGCAAGCCGTTTGAGAGATGGGAACTACCTACAGTTCGCGCAAAAGAACGTCAGTCGGGCCAAATTCGGGCGGGCGAAGGTCAATGAGCGCTATGGCCTGATTTCGCCAACTGAGTTTGCCGTCGTAGATTGAAGGTCAAGAGTAGGGCCACTCCGGCCCCCTTCATGTGCCCATTGTCCCTATGAGCGTCAAGGCCCCGGTGGCACTATCAATGCTGTACATGGAGACGCTGTTCGAGCCGGAATTCGTCACATAGGCGAACTTTCCGGACGGATGGATGACTATCGAGGTGGGAGATAGCTCCGTGGCTATCGTTCCTGAAGGCGTTAACACCCCGGTCGTGGCGTCGATGGTGTACATCGAGACACTACCTTCCGTGTCATTCCCCGTCCAATTTGCCACATAGGCGAACTTGCCCGCAGGATCCACGGCTACGGAGAAAGCGCTTGTTCCTGCGGCAATCGACCCTATAAATGTTAGGGCCCCGGTCGTGGCGTCGATGGTGTACATCGAGACGCTACCTTCCGTGTCATACGTCCAATTTGCCACATAGGCGAACTTGCCCGCAGGATCCACGGCTACGGAGACAGGGCCTGGTCCGGCAGCAATCGTCCCTGTGGGCGCTAAAGCCCCAGTCGTGGCGTCGATGGTGTACATGGAGACGTCGTTCGATTCGAAATTCGTCACATACGCGAACTTGCCCGCAGGATCGACGGCCACGGAGTCGGGACCTGCTCCTGCTGCGATCATCCCAGTGGACGTCAGGGCCCCGGTGGTGCTGTTGATGGTGTACATCGAGACGCTGGAATCACCACCGAAGCTGCCCGCCGGGAAAGCTCCCCCATCCGCCGCATAAGCGAACTTGCCGGATGGATCCACCGCCACCGAATTGAAAAGCTCCGCAGTTCCGTTTACGCCTGTTCCGATTATCCCTCCTGTGGTGGACGTTAAGGCCCCGGTCGTGGGATTGATGGCGTACGTCACAACGCTGCCAAAATCGATATCCCACACATCCCCCGAACTCGCCACGTAGACGAACTTGCCAAAAGGATCTACGGTCACGGAGTCGGTAAATTCGTCATTTGAAGGCACCGGTGGTCCTATGGACGCAAGGGCCCCGGTGGTGGGGTTGATCGTGTACATGGACACGTAGCCACTACCATCGCAGCCCCCACTTGCCACATAGGCGAACTCTCCGGCAGGGTCCACAGCGATTGATTGCGGATCAACAGCTCCTGAGTTTATGGTGAAGGTCGACGGGTTCGAGCTACCCCCGCCGGGTCCAGGGTTGAAGACTGTGACCGCGGCCGTCCCGGCTGAAGCAACGGCACTCGCCGAAATCTGAGCAGTGAGAATCTCACCGTTGCTATTGGGATAAAGAGTGGTCGGTTGGTTGCTGCCGTTCCAGCGCACGACTGAACTGGCCACAAAATTTGTCCCAACTACCAGCAACTGAACGGAGTCCCCTGCCGGAGCGCAGCTTGGATAGAGAGAATTGATCGTCGGGACGGAGTTAACGCCGCTGGATACGGGCTGATTGATCGATGACGGACTGGTGCCGCCTCCGCATCCGGCAAGGAGCAAAAGGCTTACAATCCCCCCAACTGCGA
This sequence comes from Candidatus Sulfotelmatobacter sp., assembly GCA_049509155.1. Classification (GTDB taxonomy): domain Bacteria; phylum Acidobacteriota; class Terriglobia; order Terriglobales; family Acidobacteriaceae; genus Sulfotelmatobacter. The sequence continues at coordinate 5,998 of JBELAE010000175.1, read as the reverse complement.
GCTTTCTCACTAGCACTGGTTCGCTTTTCATGGCACCCTCCCGTTCCAGTTGCCCACTTCCACATCACCGACCGTCGGCGAGATCCTCAAAACCCAATGCCGCACCCGACCGTTCTGTTGCGGGTAGCGTCAAATGGATTCGTTTGGGTGGCCAGTCGTATTCGCCACCACGCCCACGGCCCGGTTTCCTGTCAAAAGGAGCCCTGCGGTGAGTGGCGCAAGACTTCCCTCGGTCGCTCCGAATAGCGTCTGCTCGAACGGCCTTCCGCCGTTTACAGCTGGGGTAGCCCGCAGCTGCGTTTGCCGCGATTGCTGCCAAAACACGCACACAGATTGGGTCGTCGGAAAGACACGGTCAAGCTGCAAAGGGCCCAATGGCGATTTACTGTCAAATGCGGCGCTTTGCCGTTTACCGAACCGTTCGCGGCGCAGACGAGAACAAGCAAGGCACAAGACAGAATCAAGCTTTTGGCGCAGTGCATTGGGCGCGCTCCTGTGAGTGGGAGAGAACATCCACGAATTACACCCTACTTAGGCAATCGGAAACGGCGGGGAAAGACGACACCTGAGGCAAGAATTTTCTTCTAGTTGCGGGCGGAGCCGACAAATCAGTTGAAGGCGCCATCCGCTCTATGGGTAGTTTTCTGGCGGGGAGGGGTGCAAGTCAATGAGCGAAAGGGACTTGCACGACGCCTTGCAAGTCAGTTGGCGATAAATCCCCATTGCGCTCATTGGGCAGCCCCGAGGCGACGTAAAGCCGTGGGTTAACAAGCCTGAGGCTGGCAAGCAAAAGGGGAGGAAGAGCAGTTCAGGTGCGCCCGCTTCAGATCGAGTTTTCAGGAAAACGGCCCTACTCGCCGTCACGACCGGAGGGTTTTTTCAGTAGAATTCCCGCCACAAACGCGGCCGTTGCCGCCAGCAGCCATTCCGCGCGATAAAACTGGATGGCCTGCCAATCCACCAGAGTCTTGGCCGTAAGCAGTCCAACCAGCAGCGCTCCCGCCACGCATCCCACGCCAATCATAAAAGCGATCAGCGACGCCGTCGGCAGCCCGATCCAGCTCTTGATCTCATGCCAGCTCTTGATCTCATGAAAGTGCAAATAGCTCGGCCGGTTCAGCCAGGAAGGGAACTGAACCTTGCCCCCGGTCTTTCCCCAGAACTCAGCCCAGAACTCCGCCCAGAACTCGCGCGACGCTAATCTTGCCGCTAAAGCCTGCACCCGGGCGACGCCCTGTTCCCAGATTCCAGCCATAGCGGCTGCATCAGCCTTGGCGGAAGGGCTGATGGCTTCGCGCCGGCGTCCCCCGCAGGTGTGGCAAAAGTGCGAGCCCAGCAGAAACTCAGTGCCGCAGCGCGGACACACCTCAGCCATGGCGGGCACGGCCTCTTCCCGCACTGGTTCCCGCGCAACGACCCCGTCCGCAGCCGCCAGGGATGGCGGCCGCCAGAACTCCTGCGTTGTATCCTGCACTACTTCCGACATAGTCTGTCCTACGGAGAAAACCTTAAGGCGATCATGGCATTCCAACCGCCAAAGCCGCCCCCCACTCTAAGTGGCGCAGCGCCAAATACTTGCCGTTTTTTCCAAACCCTCACCCAGCCCTTACGCAGGCAATAATTACGCGCGCCAGCGAGTAAAGATGCGCCGGTTACGAAAGCCCATCGCACATCTGCGCTCTCCCGGCGCCGAAACAAAACGCCTGATCAAGTCGCGAGACAGCTCAGTTACCAAGCAGGCCCGAATCTCAAGAAAGTCTGGATCCGCATCCTAACTACTGCGCCGCCCCCGGTCTTCCGAGCTCCATTCGTAAGACCGGGCAGCTCATACGAGCCATCCCGCAACTTGGATCAGTCGCTCAGTCTGTAACTGCCGCAAATTATAAGTTGGCGCTGCCCCCAAGACAGGTACCGTACACGGCACGTGGCTAACATCTCTGGTTCCAGCCCCGGCAGACGTCAGAGGTCCCAGGAAAGATCTATGTGGGGACAGCGCCCCCGGCTAGCTTGCCCTAAGCGAAGTCGAAGTGTCGAGCTCAGCTCGATCCGCGGCCATCTCGGCTGACGGTATGCAAGCGCAACTTGGTTTAAACTGGAAGTAATCGATCCGTGACACCTCAAGCCAATCTCCCGATGAAGCGTAAGCCGGTCGCCGAGGCCCTAGTGATCCTCCTGTGCCTCTCCTGCCTTCCCGCCCTCAGCCAGTCGCCACCTCCCCCGAATGCTCCCCACTCCGCGCCCCACGATTCCCAAACCGACGCCGCCTTCGACGACTTCTTCAACATGCAATACGACCGCGCCACCGCGGAGCTCGAGAAGAACCTCGAGAAGCATCCCAACGATCCCTTCGCGGTCAATCATCTGCTAACCGTAGTTCTCATGCGCGACCTCTACGACACCGGCGCCATGAACACCGGCGACTACTCCAACGACAGCTTTATCGGCCGAACCCCCCGCCCCACCGATACGAAAATCAAAGACCGCATCAAGCAACTGGTCCACCGCGCCGAGGACCTCGAAGAACAGGAACTCAAGGCGAATCCCGACGACGTAAACGCTCTCTACTGCCGCGGCGTCACCCGCGCCCAATTCTCCGTCTACACCGGACTGGTCGAGCGGGCATGGTTTTCCGCCTTGCGCAACGCCGTCGGCGCGCGCCACGACCACGAACACGTGCTCGAACTCGATCCCAACTACATCGACGCCAAGATGGTCGTCGGCACCCACAACTACGTGATCGGCCGCCTGTCCTGGAGCGTCAAGGTGGCCGCAGCCATCGCCGGCCTGAGCGGATCGGCGGAAAAGGGTCTCGGCTATCTTCGCGAAGTCGCGAAAAGCGACGGCGAAAACGCAAATGACGCCAAGGTTATCCTCAGCCTGTTTCTCCGCCGCGAGCACCAATACGACGAAGCCATCGGATATATGAACGAGCTCTCGGCGAAGTATCCCGGCAATCACCTGTTCCCCACCGAAGTCGCCAATCTGCAACGCTCCGCCGGACGTCTCGACGAGGCCGAGGCCATCTATCGCAAAGTCTGGCAGAACGGCCGTGAAGGCAAGTACCGCAACCTCCACTACGAACTCGCTGCCTGGGGCCTGGGAGAGCTACTGCGCAGCAAGAAAGACCTCCCCGGAGCCGCCGCCGCCTACGACCTGGTCAACCAAGCTCCCCATCCCGACCCCGACATCCTGCAAAAAGCCAACCTGGCCGCCGGAGAAATGTACGACCTCATGCAGAAACGCGACCTGGCCATGCAGAAATACCAAACCGTGCTAGCCGGCAACGCCAACACCACCCCCGCCGACCTGGCCCGCCGCTACCTAAAAGAAGCCTACCGGGAATGAGAGTTTAGGTCACGATTCCCTGGGCTGTCCCGCACTACAGCGGGAACTTTTGGTCTACAACCGCATGCAGTCTGGGTTTGCAGGCCGACTGAGCTGTCTTTTACCACTCGTTAACTGCGCTCTCGAATGCGCATTTAGTGCATAATGTGTGGCGTCGCTATTGCGGCACCGTGAGCCCCTATCGACGACGAAGGAGATTCTTAATGCCGCAACCTGAAACTGTCTGCCATGTCCTGGCTCGGTACGTTACCGTGGTTGCTTCCGCGCTGATAGGCATACTTTTGTTTCTTGCCACCGTGTCTCAGCCGGCTCAGTCGCAAACCTACCGGGTAATTTACAACTTCACCGGCAAGGGCAGCGATGGAGCCAGTCCCTACGGAGGACCAACCCTCGATCAGTCAGGGAATCTTTATGGCACGACGTATGCCGGAGGAACCTACGGCAGCGGAAATGTCTATCGACTTTCGCCCACCGGCTCCTCGTGGACCTACACTACGTTGTACAGCTTTAAGGCGGGAGCGGACGGGGTCGGGCCGGCTTTCGGCTCTCTGGTCATCGGCGCGGACCGCCTACTGTTTGGCACCACCGAAGGCGGCGGCTACTTCGGCACTGACTTTGCCATCTGTGCGTGTCCCGGGAGGGAAGTTCAGATTCACAGCTTTGGCATGGGAACGGACGGTGCTCAACCCATTGGCGGCGTGGTGCTGGATTCGGCCGGCAATTTCTACGGAACGACCAGCCTGGGAGGCGCCTATGGGAATGGCACTGTTTTTGAAGAGAAGCGTTCCGGGCGCAGTTGGAGCGAGATCTCGCTCTACAGCTTCACCGGCGGGAACGATGGCACGAATCCCCCCGCAGGAGTGACCCTGGATGCTCACGGCAATCTCTACGGTACAACCTCTTTAGGCGGCGCCAACGGCGTCGGCGTGGTGTACGAGCTTTCACCCTCCGGTTCGGCTTGGGCGCAAACCGTTCTGTACACCTTCCAGGGCCTGACCGATGGCCAAAATCCAGTTGGAGGCGTCGTCTTGGACGATGCCGGCAATCTCTACGGCACGACCTTCGACGGCGGGATCAATGGTGGCGGCACCGTGTACGAACTGTCGCCTTCAGGGGACGGCTGGACCTTTACCGTACTCTATAGCTTTACCGGTGGGTACGGAGGACCGTACAACAAACTCACGATCGCCAAGGGGAACATTTACGGATCCACCGAAGCTGATGGTGCGAATGGCTTCGGCTCGGTGTTCAAGCTCACTCCAGCCAACGGCGGCTGGACGTTTACCGACCTCCACGACTTCGCCGGCGGCAGCGACGGTGCGGCACTCTACGGGAGTGTCGCAGTCGATCGTGCTGGAAATGTCTTCGGCACAACCAATGAAGGCGGCAGCGATAACCAAGGCCTCGTGTTTGAGATCACGCCGTGAACAATACCGGGCGATCTCGCTAAATCTATGGCCTGATTCGACCTTGGTCACGCGTTCAGGTGGTGTATCAGTTTGGTTCTGGATTTTCTTGGAGAATCCGTTTGTCAGTCTGGTAAAGCGCCTCATTCGCCAGAATACACAAGACGCTGCGAATCACTCCAAGTATGCCCGCTGGCCTAAGCGATCACGTCTGGAGTCTTGAAGAAATCGTCACTATGGCTGACAATTACCTGCCGAAGCCAGCAAAGCGCAGGCCTTACAAAAAGAAGAGCGCCGTTTAATGGGACTGATCTCAAGAGCGATAGATAAAATCGTCGATCCCCTCCCTAAGTGGGCAAAGGGGATTTTGGGTTTGCTTGCAGCGATTGGATGTATTTACGGTATCATCCATGAGGGTTTTTGGTTCCTGCTCCGCGTGATCTTCTCTCCCGACTTCTAAGAATTTCAAACTGATACATTGCCGCGTTCAAGATATCTTGATTACCTCCCCGCCCTCTCTGTAAGCTGTTGAAGCATATTGTCAGGCCGTCATTCAGGTCGGTCGAGAGCAATGTAGGAGGCCAACGATGTACTGCAACTACTGCGGAAAGCTAATTCAAGACGACGCGGCCGTCTGCGCCTACTGCGGCGTTCGCGTCGGCGCGTCACTGGCTCGCACCCAGCTCGTGCGTCCGCGCCAGGGACGCAAAGTCGCGGGCGTCTGCCTCGGCTTCGCCGAGTACTTTGACATCGATGTCAGCCTGGTGCGCGTGGTTTGGCTGATCACGGCGATCATGACCGGTGTCGGTTTCATCCCCTACTTCATCGCCTGGATCGTGATGCCGGAAGAGCCATACCTGCTTCCCGCCCATGTCAGCACACAAACGATGAGGAACGCGTAAGCCAGGCGAGCGACCTCGATCCCGCACTTATGATCTGTCACCTTATGACCTGTCATCCTGAGTGCAGCGAGCTCGAATGAGCTCGCGTAGTCGAAGGATCCCTATAGCCAAGCCCTGCGCCGAGATCCAGAATACGTATCTGTGGTTTAATTTCGTACGTGCCCGCCATGCCCTCCCATCGCATCCGTAGCATTGATACCGAAATCGTCTACTGGACGCTCGGCGACGGCCCGCCCGTCGTCCTGCTGCATCCGTTCCCCGTTAATCACGAATTCTGGCTGCCCGTGGCCGAGGCCTTGTCCACGCGCTACAAAATAATTCTTCCCGACCTGCGCGGTCACGGCG